>JBKPNM010000069.1:0-24276 GCA_046732615.1 Actinomycetota bacterium
GCGCCGGCGCGTCGTGATCGAGGGCGGTGCCGCGCGCGGACGCGACGCGCGCGCCGCCCGCGACCGCTCCCAGCAGGCGCCTCCACGCCAGCAGGCCCCGGTCCAGCCGACCGGGCCGGTGACGGTCGAGTCGGGCGTCACCGTCAAGGACCTCTCCGGCGCGCTCGGCGTGCCGATGGCGCAGATCATCAAGATCCTGATGGGCCTCGGCCAGATGCGGACCGCGACGCAGTCGCTCTCCGACGAGGAGGTCGAGCTGATCGCCTCGGAGGTCGACCGCGAGGTCACGATCAGGCACGCCGCCGACGACGAGGAGCCCGAGATCGTCGAGGACGCGGACGCCGACCTCACGCCGCGCCCGCCGGTCGTCACGATCATGGGCCACGTCGACCACGGCAAGACGACGCTCCTCGACGCGATCCGCTCGACGGCGGTCGTCGAGACCGAGGCCGGCGGCATCACGCAGCACATCGGCGCCTACCAGACCGAGGTCGACGGCCGGAAGCTGACGTTCCTCGACACGCCCGGCCACGAGGCGTTCACCGCGATGCGCGCCCGCGGAGCGAAGGTGACCGACATCGCGGTGCTCGTCGTCGCAGCCGACGACGGCGTGATGCCGCAGACGAAGGAGTCGATCAACCACGCCCGCGCCGCCGAGGTCCCGATCGTCGTCGCGATCAACAAGATGGACGTCCCGGACGCGAACGCCGACCGCGTGAAGACGGAGCTCGCCTCGGAGGGCCTCCAGCCGGAGGACTGGGGCGGCACCACGCAGTTCGCCGAGGTCTCCGCAAAGCAGCAGACGAATCTCGACGAGCTGCTCGAGAAGATCCTGCTCGTCGCGGATGCCGAGCTCGACCTCCGGGCGAACGCGTCGGCCGACGCGTCGGGTCCGATCGTCGAGTCGCGTCTCGACGTCGGTCGCGGGCCCGTCGCGACGATGCTCGTCCAGCGCGGCACGCTCCGCGTCGGCGACGCGATCGTCGCCGGAGACGCGGCAGGCAAGGTCCGCGCGCTCAACGACTACCGCGGCGAGAAGGTCAAGGAGGCGCGGCCCGGCGACCCTGTCGAGATCCTCGGTTTCAACCAGCCCCCGCCCGCCGGCGAGCTCGCCCGCGTCGTGGAACACGAGCGTCAGGCGAAGGACCTCGCCGAGAAGCGCGCCGAGCGGCTCCGCCGCGAGCAGCTCGCGCAGCGCTCGACGACCGCGGGCGTCTCGCTCGAGACCCTCTTCGAGCGGATGCAGTCGGGCGCCGTCCAGGACCTCAACGTCGTGCTCAAGGGTGACGTGCAGGGGTCGGTCGAGGCGCTGATGGGCGAGCTCGGGAAGATCCAGCACCCCGAGGTGCGGGTCAACGTGATCCACACCGGCGTCGGCGGGATCACCGAGAACGACATCTACCTCGCGTCCGCCTCGAACGCGCTCGTCGTCGGCTTCAACGTCAGGCCGAGCGCCGAGGCGCGATCGCTCGCCGAGCGCGAGGGCGTCGACATCCGCACCTACCGGGTCATCTACCAGCTGACGCAGGACATCGAGCAGGCGCTCGTCGGCATGCTCTCGCCGGTCACGACCGAGGAGATCCTCGGCGAGGCGGAGGTTCGCGCGCTCTTCAAGGTGTCGCGCCTGGGGACCATCGCGGGCTGCATGGTCACCAACGGCGTCGTCCGCCGCGGCGCGCACGTCCGCGTCGTCCGCGACGGCACCGTGATCCACGAGACGTCGATCGCGCAGCTGAAGCGCTTCAAGGAGGATGCGCGCGAGGTCACGGAGGGCTTCGAGTGCGGAATTCTCCTCGACGGCTTCAACGACGTGAAGGAAGGCGACGTCCTCGAGGTCTTCGAGACCCGCGAGGTCGAGCGGACCGACCTCGCGACGACCGCCGCCGAGTAGCCGTGGGGCGTTTGGTGTCCGACTTTAAGTCGGACACCAAACGGAGCGCGCGTCGTCAGCAGGAGCGAACGAGCCGCGCGGTCGCCGCCGCGCGGGCTCGGTACCCGGTCATCGTCGGGTGGACGCCGTCGCGGCCGAACCACGAGGGATGGGCGCGCGCCATCGCGGCCCAGTCGAGGACGCGAAGCTTCGCGTGCGTCCGGGCGATCGCGGCGAGGGCGCGGTTGTAGCCGTCGTAGGAGACGCCTCGGTAGGGCGGCCTCACGATCGTCGCCCAGACGACGCAGCGGTGCGGGCCGGCGACCGCCAGCGTCTCGCGGACGACCCGTGCGAAGCCGGAGACGCGGCCGGGGTCGTCGTTCGTGCCAGCGCTCACGACGATCACGGCGGGTAGCGAAGCTCCGAAGGCCCGAAGCGCCGGCGGAACGTCGGAGGCGTGCCGGCTGATCACCGCTTGCGAACGAACTCTCCAGCCGCTGAGCAGCCCGTCGAGGAAGAGGTCGGTGCCGACCGAGAGCGAGTCGCCGTAGCTGAGCACCGTGCGGTTGCCGGCTGCCGAGAGCGGGGAGGAGGCGACGAGCGCGCACGCGAGCGCGCAGGCGAGGGCGACGAGGCGGGCGGGACGCGACACGGGGTTCGTCTACGGTAGGCGCGGAGCGGCTCCTGCCCGCGACCGCACACGGGATTCGAACATGTCCACGGGATTCGTCGGCATCCTCTCCTTCGAGCTCCACTTCCCGGAGAGCCATTCGCTGAAGGAGAAGCGCATGCACCTGCGGTCGGTCAAGCAGCAGCTCGCGAACCGCACGGGCTGCTCGATCGCCGAGGTCGACCACCACGACGCCTGGCAGCGCGCCCAGCTGACGCTGGCGTGCGTCACCCGGAAGGCGGGCGACGCCGAGCGGCTCCTCGACGAGGCGGAGCGGTGGCTCTCGGGCCAGGTCTTCGAGTTCGGACAGGCGCAGCGCGAGCTGGTGCGGCTCGAGGACGGGTCGCCGGCGTGAGCCGTCCGGAGCGGATGCGCCGGGTCGACGAGGCGATGAAGAAGGTCATCTCCGAGGCGATCCCGACGCTGAAGGACCCACGGATCGGGTTCGTCACGGTAACGTCCGTCGAGACGTCGCGCGACCTCGAGCACGCGAAGGTGTGGCTGAGCGTGTTCGGCACCGAGAAGCAGCGCGAACGCACGCTGGAGGCTCTCGAAGGCGCCGCGGGCGTCATCCAGGGGCGGATCAACCGGGAGCTGAAGCTGCGCCGAACACCGCATCTCGAGTTCGTCTACGATCGCGCGGTCGAGCAGGGCGTCCGCATGACACAGCTCATCGACGAGCTCGCGCCGCCCGACGAGACGCCGGAGGGAGACGCCGATGACGACCGCTGATGTGACTGCGGTCCTGGACGCCGTGCGCGACAACGACCGGTTCGTCGTCACGTCGCACGACAACCCCGACGGCGACGCCCTGGGCTCGCTGCTCGCGACGCACCTCGCCCTGGAGTCGCTCGGAAAGGACTCGCTGATGGTGCTGGGCGGGCCGGCGCCGTTGCCCGGCGAGTACCGCTTCCTGGGGCTCGAGGCGCACGGGTTGCTCCGAGACGCGCCCGCGGACACGTCCGGACGGGTGCTCGTCGCGGTCGACTGCGCGCAGGAGAACCGGATCGTCGACGCGCGCCTGAGCGCGGAGGCTCGCCTGACGGTCAATATCGACCACCACCACGACAACACGCGCTTCGGCGACGTGAACCTCGTCGTCGAGGACGCGTCGTCGACCGCGGAGGTGCTGGCCGACCTGTTCGGAGAGCTGCCCGTCACGCTGACGCCCGAGATCGCAGAGGCGCTCTACACCGCCGTCGTGACGGATACGGGCCGGTTCCAGTATTCGAACACGACGCCGAAGGCGCTCCGCCTCGCGTCCGAGCTCGTCGAAGCGGGCGCGGACGTCAGCAGGGTCTTCGTGGAGGTCTACGAGTCGACGCCGTTCCCGAAGCTCAAGCTTCTCGCGCGGGCGCTCGAGCACGCACGCGAGCTCGCCGGGGGGAGGATCGTCGTCTCCGAGCTCCGCCGCGCGGACTTCGAGGCCGCCGGCGCCGAGGAGCCGTACTCGGAGGGGATCATCGACCACCTCCGCGCCGTCGACGGCGCCGAGCTCGTCGCGCTCGTCCGCGAGCTGCCCCCGGGCGCGTCGTCCGCGCGCAAGGGGTCGCTGCGGTCGCACCCGGACGGCGTCGACGTGTCGGCGATCGCGCGGAGCTTCGGCGGCGGCGGTCACCGGCGCGCGGCGGGGTTCTCGACCGACCTCGAGATGGAGGACATCACCCGCCGAATCCTCGAGGCGTTCGAGGCCGCGAACGGCGATCGCCCGGCCTGATGGCGGTCCCGAAGGCGCTCGAGCCGACCGGGATGATGCTGGTCGACAAGCCTGCGGGCCCGACGTCGTTCGCGATCGTCGCCCGCGTGCGCGGCCGCACGGGCGCGAAGACGGGCCATGCGGGAACCCTCGACCCGTTCGCGACCGGCCTGCTCGTGCTCCTCTCGGGCCGTGCGACGAGCATGCAGGATCGCTTCATGAAGCTCGACAAGCGCTACGTCACCGACGTCGACCTGCACGCCCGGACGACGACCGGCGATCCCGAGGGCGACGTGCTCGACGAGCGGGACGCTCCGAGCCGCGAAGATCTCGAGGCAGCGCTCGTCGGCCTCCGCGGGGCGGTCGAGCTGCCCGTCCCGTCTGCCTCCGCCGTCAAGATCGGCGGCGAGCGCGCGTATCGGCTGCATCGGCGAGGCGCGACCGTCGAGATGCCGACGCGCGTGATGCGGGTCCACACACTCGCGCTCGAGTCGTACGACGGCGGTGTGGCCACCCTCGGCCTCAGCGTCGGCTCCGGGACCTACGTCCGCTCGATCGCGGACGCGCTCGGTGGCCACTGCGTCTCGCTGCGACGGACCGAGATCGGCCCGTTTCGGGTCGACGAGGCGGACGAGACCCGCATCGTCCCGCTCGACGAGGCGCTCGCCCGCCTGGCACGAGCGTCGTGAGGGTCGTCCACGCACCCGCGCAACTCGAGCGCAGGCCCCGCGCGGTGGCGATCGGGACGTTCGACGGCGTTCACCGCGGCCATCGCTCCGTGCTGCGCGCCGCCGTCGAGTCGGGCCTCGAGCCGACCGTCATCACGCTCGACCCGCATCCGCGCATCGTGCTCGGCAACCGGGTCGAGCTGATCACCACGCTCGAGCGGCGGCTCGAGTTGCTCGCCGGGGCCGGCGTCGCGGAGACGCTGGTCGCGGCCTTCACGCCCGAGTTCATGCGCCTCTCGCCGCAGGAGTTCGTCGCGACGTACCTGACCGCGATCGGCGCCGAGGCGGTCGCGGTCGGCTCGGACTTCCGCTTCGGCTCGCGGCGCGCGGGCAGCGTCGAGACGCTGTGGGAGCTCGGCCTCACGGTCCTCGACGTCGAGGAGGTCGAAGGCGTCTCGTCGACGGCGATCCGCGACGCAGTGCGCGACGCGGACCTCGCGGAGGCGGCGCGCATGCTCGGACGGCCGTTCGAGCTCGACGGCACCGTCGTCGCCGGCGACCAGCGCGGCGGCACGCTCGGCTACCCGACGGCGAACATCGCGATGGACCCCCAGCTCGTGTGCCCCCGCTACGGGATCTACGCCGGCCAGGCCCTCGGGCACCGGGCCGCGGTCTCGATCGGCACGAACCCCCACTACGGCGGCACCGAGCGGCGGATCGAGCCGTTCCTCCTCGACTTCGACGGGGATCTCTACGGCAAGCGGCTCGTGGTCGAGCTGTGGAAGCGCCTCCGCGACGAGCGCATCTTCGAGAGCGAGCCTGCGCTGATCGAGCAGATCGGCCGCGACGTCGAGGCGACCCGCGCCGCCGTCCGGCCCGGCTAGCGACGCCGCGAGACGAAGACGGTCTGCGACATGTCGTCGTCGGGCTCCGCGGTTCCGCGCTCGACCGTTGGCTCGAACCCCGCCTGCTCGAGCAGGTGCAGCCACGTGTGCTCCGGGAAGAGACCCTCGACATGGTGGTCGTGGACGACCCGCGGCTCCTGGCCGGGCTCGTGGACCACGACGGCGTAGTCGACGTCGTAGGTCGTGTCGGTCGGGTCCGGGTCGGTGACCCACTCGAGGTATCGCAGTGAGCGCCCGTCGGCGCCGTCGTGCCCGCCGTGGGAGGTTCCCGGGGCGAACGTCTCCCGCGTGAAGTCGGGCACGAACAGCGCGACGCCGCCCGCCCGGGTGTGCGCGAACGCGGTGCGGAGGCAGTCGCGCAGGTCGTCCTCCGTCGCCAGGTACGCGATCGCGTCGTGGACGAAGACCGCGTCGAAGGTGCGGCCGAGCCTGAGCGTCCGCATGTCGCCGAGGACGTGCTCGCACTCGGGGTTGAGCCGGCGGCTCAGGTCGAGCATCTGCGGAGAGACGTCCGAGAGCGTGCACGCGAAGTGCGCGCGCAGGTGCGACGCGTTGTTGCCGCCGCCGGAGCCGAGCTCGAGCAGCGTCCGCGCCTCCGGGACGGCGTCGACGATCAGGCCGCGGTAGCGCTCGGCCTCGACCGCGTAGTCCTCCGGCGCCGTCAGCAGGTGGAACCACGGAGCGAGGTCGCCGTAGAGGCGCACCGCCCGATTATCCCGCGCGCTCGAACACGACGACCGCGGCGTGCTCGAGCAGGCCGGCCGAGCGCGGAAAGCGAGCCGCGTACGCGGCCGCCGCCTCTTCCCGGGGCGCCCCCCGGAGCAGCGTCCCGGTCACCACTCGCCGCCGTCGGCGGAGGAGGACGACCGCGGGCCGAGGCTCCGTGAACGTCCTCCACCACAGCTTCCGAGGCGGGTCGACGGCAACCGTGACGAGCCGCCGCCCACCGGCCGTCTCCGTGTAGCGGAGTGGGATCCCGAATGTCCGGCCGCTCTTGCGACCCTCGTACTCGAGGACGGCGAGCGAGCCGCTCAGCACCCCGTGCGCCGGCGACCGCAGCACCGCCCGGACGAACGGGTTTCCGAGCCGCAGCAACCGAAGCGGAGGTCGAACGCCCACAAAGTGACACAGTGTCACAAGCGGGTCGCCGCGCGCGAGAAACGGCATCGACGCAGCGGCAGCGCAGGTACCATGCCGCGAGACCGCTGTCGCGGCCGCCCGTGTCCTTCCTTCACGGCGTGCGGGGATCGCGGAGACGAATCCAGGAGAGGAGACACGTGGCTCTCACCAAGGAAGCCAAGCAGGAGTTGATCTCGAAGCACGGGCAGAGCGACAAGGACACCGGCTCGACCGAGGTCCAGGTCGCGATGCTCACCCGGAGGATCAACGAGCTCACCGAGCACCTCCGGACGCACCCGAAGGACCACTACTCGAGGCGCGGCCTCCTGAAGCTGGTCGGCCGGCGCCGCCGGTTCCTCGACTACCTGCAACGCAAGGACCTCGAGGGCTATCGCGCCCTCATCAAGGAGCTCGGTCTCCGCCGGTAGGAGGCCAGAGCGAGACGGGACGGAAGGTGGGCGTTTGATCGAGCTTCGCGCGCCGGGCGCGGAGCTGGCTCAAACCTCCACCTTCCGCCGAAGCGGAAGAGTGGAAGGAAACGACAGGGAATGAGCACCATCAACACCGGGCAACAGGCCACGGTGTCCGTCGACGTGGGCGCGAACGAGCTGCGCTTCGAGACGGGCAAGCTCGCGAAGCAGGCGGACGGCGCCGTCGTCGTCCGCAGCGGCGACACGGTGATCCTCGCCACCGCCGTCGGGCGGCAGGACACGCGACCCGACGCCGACTTCTTCCCCTTGACGGTCGACGTCGAGGAGCGGATGTACGCCGCCGGGAAGATCCCCGGCGGCTTCTTCAAGCGCGAGGGTCGCGCAACCGAGCGCGCGACGCTCACCGCGCGCATGATCGACCGCCCGATCCGGCCCCTTTGGCCGAAGGGCTTCAAGAACGAGGTGCAGGTGATCTGCACCGTCCTCTCGGCCGACATGGTCGTGCCGCACGACATCCTCGCGATCAACGGCGCGTCGGCCGCCCTCGCGATCTCGCCGCTGCCGTTCCTCGGCCCCGTCGGCGCCGTCCGCATCGGCCGCACCGAGGGGGAGCTGGTCGTCAACCCGACGTACCAGCAGATGGACGACTCGTCCCTCGACCTGATCGTCGTCGGAACGCGCGAGGCGCTGACGATGATCGAGGCGGGCGGCGACCAGGTGCCGGAGGAGACGATGCTCGAGGCGTTCGCGCGCGCGCACTCGGAGATCATCCGCATCTGCGACGCGATCGACGAGCTCGCCCGCGAGGTCGGCAAGGAGAAGTGGATCGACGTCGAGCTCAACGCCGAGCTCGACGCCCGGCACGGCGAGACCGTGTCGCGGCGGATCGCCGAGGTCGGCCTCCGCGAGTCGGTGGCCGTTGTCGACGAGCTGCTCGCGGCCGACGCGCCCGCGATCACGATGGACTCGGGCGAGAGCGACATCGTGCGCGAGATGCAGGTCCGGAACGGCCTGGGAATGGTGCTCGAGACGAGACGGCTCGCCGCCGTGGAGAGCGCGGTGCGGGCGCAGTTCGAGGCCGAGCTGCGGGCGCTCACCGACGCCGAGCAGGACTCGAAGGAGCTCAAGTCCCGCAAGCGGGACATCCTCCTCGCCCGCATCCAGGACGAGTTGCAGCTCCCCTTCCCGACAGGCGCGGAGGGCGACGAGCCCGTCAAGGACGCCGTGACGAAGAGCTACGTGAAGAAGGCCGCCGACGCGATCTACAAGGACCTCGTCCGGAAGAAGATCGCCGTCGACAAGCGCCGTCCCGACGGCCGTGGCACCGAGGAGATCCGCCCCATCACGACCGAGGTCGGCATCGCGCCGCGAACGCACGGCTCGGCGCTCTTCACGCGCGGACAGACGCAGATCCTCACGCTCTGCACGCTCGGCACGGCGAAGGAGCAGCAGCGCATCGACGACCTCTCGACGGAGCAGGAGCGCCGCTACATCCACCACTACAACTTCCCGCCGTACTCCGTCGGTGAGACGGGCTTCATGCGCGGGCCGAAGCGGCGCGACATCGGCCACGGCGCTCTCGCGCAGCGCGCGCTCGAGGCGGTCATCCCGCCGGTGGACGAGTTTCCGTACACGATCCGTCTCGTCTCCGAGACGCTCGAGTCGAACGGCTCGTCGTCGATGGGCTCGGTGTGCGGCTCGACGATGTCGCTGATGCACGCGGGGGTGCCGATCGTGGCCCCCGTCTCCGGCATCGCGATGGGCCTCGTCAAGGAGGGCGACGACTACGTCATCCTCACCGACATCCAGGGGGCGGAGGACCACCTCGGTGACATGGACTTCAAGGTCGCCGGGACGGTCGAGGGAATCACCGCCCTGCAGATGGACATCAAGATCACCGGCGTCACGCAGGAGATCATGCGGTCCGCGCTCGAGCAGGCCAAGCGCGCCCGCGCGTTCATCCTCGACAGGATGCTGGAGACGATCTCCGAGCCACGGTCGGAGCTCGCGGGCCACGCGCCACGGATCTCGTCGATCCAGATCAACCCCGACTTCATCGGAATGGTCATCGGCAAGGGCGGCGAGACGATCCGCTCGCTCGAGGCCGACTACGAGGTCCAGATCGACATCGAGGAGGACGGCACGATTCTCGTCTATGCGACGGAGGGCACGAACGCCGACGCGGCGATCTCGGCCATCCAGGCGATGACCAAGGAGCCCGAGGTGGGCGACACCTACACGGGCCGCGTCGTCAAGACGACCGACTTCGGCGCGTTCGTCGAGCTGAAGAAGGGCACGGACGGCCTGCTCCACGTCTCGAACGTCGGCCCCGGCCGGGTCGCGCACATCGAGGACGTCATCTCCCGCGGCGACACGCTCGACGTCGTCGTCCAGGAGGTCGACAAGGAGCGCGGCCGGATCGGGCTGAAGCTGGTCGCGAAGCACGAGGACGGCGAGCTCGTCTCGCCGGAGACGCTCGTCGAGCGGGCGAAGGACGCACCGCCCCGCGAGCCGCGCCCACCGCGCGAGGACCGCGGGCGCGGCGGCCGCGACAGGGGCCGTCGCCGGGAGTAGCCGAGCGAACCTCCGCCGGATGCCTGTCTCCCGTGACGCTCACGGGGGACAGGCACCTGCGGTGCCAGTCCCCTAGGATCGCGCGAATGCGCGAACCGGAGATGACGACCCTCCCAGGCGGCGAGCGCGTCGCGACAGAGCCGCTCCGCGGCGTCCGCTCGGTCGCGCTCGGGCTGTGGATCGGGACGGGCTCGCGGGACGAGCCGTCCTCCCGCGCCGGCGTCTCCCATTTCATCGAGCACCTCCTCTTCAAGGGCTCGTCGCGCTACACGGCGCGCGAAATCGCCGAGCTGTTCGACGCCCTCGGAGGCGAGCTCAACGCGGCGACCTCGCGGGAGACCACCGTCGTCTACGCGCGCGTCCCCGACGACCGCGTCGAGCAGGCGCTCGACGTGATGACCGACATGGTCTTCACGCCCGCATTCGAGGACGTCGACAGCGAGCGCGAGGTCGTCCTCGAGGAGATCGCCATGGTCGACGACAACCCGCAGGACCTCGTCCACGACCTTGCGGCGGAGTCCGTGTTCGGGAGCCACCCGCTGGGGCGGCCCGTGATCGGCCGCGCCGAGGTGATCGCGGGGGTGTCGCCACGCGCGTTGCGGACATACCACGACGGCGCGTACGTCGGGCCGAACGTCGTGCTCGCGGCGTCGGGGCGGATCTCCCACGAGCGCCTCGTCGAGATGCTCGAGCGCCGGCGGCCTCGTCGGAACGGCACCTCGCGCGTCCGCCGGTCGCCCCTCCGGCGTATGCCGGCGCCCGGGTACCGGTTCCTGCGCCGGCGCACGGAGCAGTACCACGTGGTGCTCGCCGGGCCGGGCATCGCGCGCGACGACGAGCGCCGGTACGCCGTCTCGCTGTTGGACTCGATCCTCGGCGGCTCGGCATCCTCGCGGCTGTTCCAGGAGATCCGCGAGATCCGCGGGATGGCCTACAGCGTCTACACGTACGGCTCGCAGTACGCCGAGACCGGCCAGGTGGGAGTCTACGTCGGCACGCGCGAGGACAACCTCGAGGAATGCCTCGCCGTGACGGCTGCCGAGCTCCGCGACGTCGCCGCCGGCGGGCTGCGGCCGGGCGAGCTCGAGCGCGCGAAGGAGAACCTCAAGGGCCGTCTCCTGCTCTCCCTCGAGAGCACGTCGAGCCGGATGACGCGGCTCGGCAAGGCGCTCGTGACGAACGCGGAGCTCGTCTCCGCCGAGGAGACGATTCGGCGCGTGATGGCGGTGACCGAGGACGACGTCACGGAGGCGGCCGCGACGCTCTTCTCCCCCGAGCGCCTCTCGGCCGCCGGCATCGGCCCCAAGGAGAGCAAGTTCCGCTCCGCCGTCGCGCGTGTCAATCCCGCCGTCGCCGAACGGTCGTGAGAGTCGCGCTCTTCGGCGTCGCGGGCAAGGTCGGCTCGACGGTCGCGCCTGCGCTCGAGCGCGAGGGGCACGAGGTCGTCGACGGCCGTGCCGAGGGACCCGAGGGCTGCGACGTCGCGGTCGACTTCACGCGCCCCGACGCGGTGCTGGAGAACGCCGAGCGGTGTCTCGCCGCGGGGGTTCCCGTCGTCGTCGGAACGACGGGCTTCGACCTCGAGGCGCTCCGGCGTGCCGCGGAGGCCGCCGGCGTCCCGTGCTTCTTCGCGCCCAACTTCGCCGTCGGTGCGGTCCTGATGATGCGGTTCGCCGAGGCGGCGTCGGCGCTGCTTCCGCGGGGAGAGATCGTGGAGCTCCACGCTGACACGAAGCTCGACGCGCCCTCCGGCACGGCGAAGGCGACCGCGGCGAGGATGACGGGGGACGTCCCCATCCACTCGGTCCGGCTGCCCGGGCTCGTCGCGCACCAGGAGGTCCTCCTCGGTGCGGCGGGCGAGACGCTGAGCATCCGCCACGACACGACGTCGCGCGAGGCGTTCGTGCCGGGTGTCCTGCGGGCGGTCGAGGCGGTGCGCGACCTGCCGCCCGGGCTGACGGTCGGCCTCGAGGCGCTTCTCTAGCGTGCCGCTTGGCGGTTGGTGTCCGACTTAAAGTCGGACACCAACCGAAGCTGCGCGGCGCTCTACCGGGCGCGCAGCGCCGCCAGGAGCTCCTGGTGGCGCCGTTCCTCGTCCGAGATCTCCTCCTCGGTCGGCTTCGACACGCGCTTCATCATGGCGTTCATCGGCTTCACGACGAAGAAGAAGACCGCTGCGGCGATCGCCGCGAAGGTGATCAGCGCCGTGATGAAGGCGCCGTAGCGGAACACCGCGTCGTTGATCGTGAACGTGAGGTCCGAGAAGTCCGGCTTGCCGATGATCATCGCGATGATCGGCATGATCAGATCGTTCACCAGGGAGTTCACAACCGCCGCGAACGCGACGCCCATCACGAACGCGACGGCCAGCTCGACGATGTTGCCCCTCAACAGGAAATCGCGGAAATCCTCCAGCATCCCGTCTCCCTTCTCCGTGGGCTTCCGATCCGCAATCCTCTCGTGAGAGGAGGGCGTCTACAATCCCGAGCGTGCTGGGCGAGGTCCTGACGGCGATCGTCACGCCGTTCCGCGAGGACGGGACGCTCGACGTCGACTCCTTCCGCGCGCTGTGCGGCTTCCTGCTCGACAACGGTTCCGACGGCATCGTCGTCACCGGGACGACGGGCGAGGCGCCGACCCTCTCCGACGCGGAGCGCATGACGCTCTACGAAGCCGCCGTCGACGCGGCGCGCGGCCGTGGAACGGTGATCGCAGGAACCGGGACGAACGCGACCGCGCACTCGATCCAACTCACCGAGCAGGCGCACGCGCTCGGCGTCGACGGGTTCCTCGTCGTGACGCCGTACTACAACAAGCCTCCGCAGCGGGGGATCGTCGCGCATGTCCACGCGATCGCCGCGGTGACCGACAAGCCCGTCGTCTTCTACGACATCCCGCCGCGCGTCGTCGTCGACGCCGAGCAGGAGACGATCTCTCGGCTGGCGGAGATCGACAACGTCCGCGCCGTGAAACAGGCGAAGCCGAGCATCGAGGCGGCACGCCACGTCGTCGCGTGCGGGCTCGACCTCTACGCGGGGGACGACGACCTGATCCTCCCGTTCCTCGAGGTCGGCGGCGTCGGCGGGATCTGCGTCCACACCCACCTCGTCGGGCCACAGGTGAAGGAGTTGATCGCGAGCTTCCGCTCGGGCGACGTCGAGCGGGCGCACGCGCTCGACGAGGAGCTCCGCGCGTCCATCGACCTGCTGCGCGTGCAGACGAACCCGATCGCGATCAAGAAGGCCCTCCAGCTCCTCGGCCACGACGTCGGGGGGCTCCGCCTGCCGCTCGTCGAGGCCGACGAGACGGAGACGGCGCAGATCCGCGACTGCCTCGAGCGGCTCGGGCTCCTCGCCGCGGTCGCCTGACGCCGTGCGCGAGTCGTCGCGTTCCCTCCTGGACGGGCTGATGGGGTTCACGGCCGGCGTCCCGACCGCGCCGGGCTTCGACCTGCCCGGGCTCACGGGCGTCGCACGGTCGGGCGGCCCTTGGGACGCCGTGACCTCGGTCAACGCGCCGGAGCTGCCCGGCGACAGACTCAGCTTTGTCGCCCTCGAGGACGGCACCCTGGTCGTCGACGACGCCGTCCCCGACGGAAGCGTGACACCGGTCGCCGAGGCCGTCGAGCGGCAGCTGGAGCCGCCCTACGAGGCCGTGGCGGTGCGCCACCCGGAGGAGGACGGCGTCTGGCGTGTGGCCGCCCTGCGTGTGTCGATCGCCCCCGCCGAACCGGGCGGCGCCGACCACGTCGAGCTCGCGCGCGTCGAGGGGGAGGTGACGGCGACGATCGACGGCACGGCGTCGACGCCCGACACGGCACCACGCGGGCTGCTCGACCTGCTCGACCACCTCGACGGTGACGCGGCTCTCACGGCCGAGCGGCTCGACGAGACGACGTGGGTCGCCCAACGGTGGGCTCTGTGAACGCGGAGCTCTGCGGTTTCGCCGTCGAGCACCGTCCGTAGACTCCGGACGATGGTGGAAGCGCTGCGCATCGTGCCGCTCGGCGGTCTCGGCGAGGTCGGCAAGAACATGACCGTGTTCGAGCTCGGCGACGAGCGGATCGTGATCGACGCGGGGCTCGCGTTCCCGCGCGACGAGCACTTCGGGGTGGACCTCGTGCTGCCCGACTTCTCGTACCTGCGCGACCGCCCCGTCCGCGCGGTAGTCCTCACGCACGCCCACGAGGACCACGTCGGCGCGCTGCCGTACGTCCTCCGCGAGATCGAGGTGCGCGAGGTGATCGCGACGCGCCTGACGCTCGGGCTCGTGAAGTCGAAGCTCGACGAGCACGGCCTCGCGGCGGCGAGCGAGCTGACCGAGGCCGAGCCAGGGGACGAGGCGCTGCAACGCGGGCCGTTCCGGCTCGAGTTCGTGCGCATGGCCCATTCCGTTCCCGACTCGATGGCGGTCGTCGTCGAGACCGAGGTCGGGCGCGTGCTGCACACCGGCGACTGGAAGCTCGACCACACACCCGTCGACGGCCTGAAGACCGACGTCGGCGCGCTCGCTGAGCTCGGCAACCGCGGCATCGACCTGCTGCTCGGCGACTCGACCAACGCCGAACGCCCCGGGATGACGGGCTCCGAGCGCCTCGTCGGGGAGGCGTTCCGGCAGCTGATACCTCTGCGGACGGGCCGGATCGTCGTCGCGTCGTTCGCATCGAACATCCACCGTGTCCAGCAGGCGGCCGAGGTGGCGATCGCAAACGGTCGCAAGGTCGCCGTCGTCGGGCGCTCGATGCGGAAGAACATGAACATCGCCCGCAGCCTCGGCTACGTCGACCTGCCCGAGGACGCGATCGTCTCGCCGAAGGAGGCGATGGACCTCCCGCGCGACGAGGTGCTCGTCCTCTGCACCGGCAGCCAGGGCGAGCCGATGTCGGCGCTGACGCGAATCGCCTACGGCGACCACCAGAACGTCGAGGTCGAGCGCGGCGACACGGTGATCATCTCCGCGAAGCCCGTTCCGGGGAACGAGCTGCGCGTCCACGACTCGATCAACCGGCTCTCGCGGCTCGGCGCCGAGGTGCTCCATCAGGAGATCGCGCCGGTCCACGTCTCGGGGCACGCGTGCTCGGAGGAGCTGCGGACGCTTCTCTCGCTCGTCCGCCCGAAGGCCGTCATGCCGATCCACGGCGAGTACCGGATGCTCGCGGCGCACGCGCGGCTCGCGCGCGATGCGGGCGTGCCCGACGAGGCGATCCTCCTGGCGGAGAACGGCACCGTCGTCGAGCTCACACCGGACGGCGCGCGCATCGTCGACCACGTCGAGGCGGGGGTGACGTTCGTCGACGGCCTCGGGGTCGGTGACGTCGAGGACGTCGCGTTGCGTGACCGCAGACGGCTCTCCGAGGACGGTGTGCTGATCGTCGTGACGACGGTCGCGCTCACCGACGGCAGCGCGGGCGAGATCGCGCCGTCCGAGCTGATCGCGCGTGGGGTGGGGGAGGACGACGAGCTGATCGGCGAGCTCCGCGACGAGGCGGACCGGATCGTCCGCGAGCTGGCCGGCAATGGCGTCACCGAGATCAAGCTCCTCCAGGAGCACATCCACGACGGCATCGGCCAGGTCGTGTACGAGCGGACGCGCCGGCGCCCGATGATCCTTCCCGTGGTGATCGAGGTCTGATGGCGGGGCAGGGCTGGGCGGAGGTCATCGAGGCGAACGGCCGCACACCGGCGACCGTCCGCCGTCTGGTCGGGCAGCTGCGCGGGTGCGAGGCAGCCGCGGTGGCCTTCTGCCGGCTGCTCGAGCGCTGGGCGCGAGGAGACGCCGTGCCCGCGACGCCGGGCGCGCGTCAGGCCGCGTTCAGGCACGCGGCCGACCGGGTCGAGACCGCGCTCGCCGGCCTCGAGACGCCGCTCTCGACCTATCTCGTCGAGCTCGAGCCGGATCGCGCGGAAGGGCGCTCGTGGTACACGGGGCCTGGAGCAGCCGAGCTCGTCGACTGGCGCCCCGTGCTCGAGCGCGCGGGGGTGAGCGCATGCCCGAACAGGACGGCGGCCGTCTACCTCGAGCTCGCCGTCCTCGTCCGGGCCCTGCAGGGGCTCGAGGACGCCGCGCGGCTCGACGCGGTTCCCGACCGCTCGTCGCTCTGGGCCGGTCTCTTCGACCTCCGCGACACGCTCCTCGGCGCGACGGTCGACGACCTGCGCGCCCTAGCTGCGTAGGGCTCGCCGCGAATGCCTCCGCGAGTCGTCGTCGTCGGCTCGATCAACCTCGACCTCGTCGTGCGCGTCGCGCGGCTCCCGCAGCCCGGCGAGACCATAGGCGGCGGAAGCTTCGCGCGCGTGCCGGGCGGGAAGGGCGCGAACCAGGCCGTTGCCTGCGCGCGGCTGGGGGCGGACGTGACGATCATCGGCGCCGTCGGCCGCGATCCGTTCGCCGGCGAGGCGCTCGCTAGCCTCCGCAAGGCGGGCGTGACGCTCGAGGTCGAGGAGAGCGGCGAGCCGACGGGTGTAGCGGTGATCCAGGTCGACGACCAGGGCGAGACGACGATCTCGGTCGCCTCCGGCGCGAATGCGACCGTCCACGTCTCGGCGCTTCCGCCGCACGACGCCGTGCTGTGCCAGCTCGAGGTGCCCGTCGAGGCGGTGCTCGCGGCCTGGGAGGCATGCACAGGCCTTTTCTGCCTCAACGCGGCGCCGGCGCTGCCGATCGCCGTCGACGCAGACCTGACGGTCGTGAACCGTCACGAGCTCGAGACGCTCGTCCGCCGCGACGGCCTCGTGGCGCTGACGCTCGGAGCGCAGGGCGCCGTGCTGCTCGACGACGGCGAGGAGCTGGCGCGGGCGGCGCCACCCGCCGTCGCCGCGGTCGACGGGACAGCCGCGGGCGACGCGTTCACCGCCTGCCTGCTCGTCTCGCTGCTCGAGGGGCGTCCGGAGGACCAGGCGCTCCGCCGCGCGTGTGCCGCGGGAGCGCTCGCCGCGTCGCGCTTCGGCGCCCAGCCCTCGCTCCCCACGGCTGCCGAGGTCGACGCCGTCCTCGCTCCGGGATAATCGTCCAATGGCGACGCCCGTCATCCTGGACTGCGACCCCGGTCACGACGACGCGATCGCGCTCCTGCTCGCGCTCGCGAGCCCGGAGGTCGAGCTGCTGGGGGTCACGACGACGTACGGCAACCAGACGCTCGAGAAGACGACCGCGAACGCGCTGCGTGTGCTCGAGCTCGCCGGGCGACCCGAGGTGCCGGTCGCAGCGGGCGCTGCCGCGCCGCTGGAGCGGGAGCTCGTCGTCGCCGCGCACGTGCACGGAGAGAGCGGCCTCGACGGGCCGACGCTCCCGGCCCCGAGCGTCGAGCCGTTCTCGACCGACGCGGTCGAGTGGATGGCCGGCGCCGTCGCCGACGCAGCGGGCGGCGTGACGCTCGTCCCGACCGGGCCGCTCACGAACGTCGCGCGGTACCTCACAGAGCACGGCACGGACGGGATCGAGCGGATCGTCCTCATGGGGGGCGCGATCGCAGAGGGCAACATGACCCCCGCGGCCGAGTTCAACGTCTGGGCGGACCCCGAGGCGGCGGATGCCGTGTTCCACGCCGGCGTCGATGTGACGATGATCGGGCTGGACGTCACGCACAGGGCCGTCACGGGCCCCGAGGTGCAGCGCAGGCTCCGGGCAGCGGGCTCGGTCGGCGTGTTCGTCGCCGAGCTCGTCGAGTTCTTCACCGTGTACCACCGCCAGACGTACGGCTGGGAAGGCGCACCGATCCACGATGCCGTGGCCGTCGCGCACATCCTCCGGCCGCAGCTCGTCGAGACGAAGCTCCGCAACGTGGAGATCGAGCTCGAGTCGGAGCTCTGCCGCGGTCGGACCGTCGTCGACCTGTGGCAGAGGACCGACCGACCCGCCAACGCCCATGTCGGCGTGAACCTCGACAGCGACGCCTTCTTCGGCCTCCTCGTCGACCGCATCGCGAGACTGGGGTAGGCCGTGGGCGACGTCATGGTCTTCGTCGAGGTGCCCTCGGGCTCGCGGAACAAGTACGAGCTCGACGCGGAGACGGGCCACATCGTCCTCGACCGGCGCCTCTTCACGTCGATGAGCTATCCGGCGGACTACGGGTTCGTCGAGGGGACGCTCGGCGAGGACGGCGACCCGCTCGACGCGCTCTGCCTCGTCGGCGAGCCGACCTTCCCGGGCTGCCGGATCCCCGCGCGGGTCGTCGGCGTGTTCCACATGACGGACGCCAAGGGCGCCGACGAGAAGATCCTCTGTGTCCCGCTCAAGGATCCGGCCTGGATGCGCGTGCACGACGTCCACGACATCCCGCCCGAGCTCCGCAACGAGATCGAGCACTTCTTCCAGGTCTACAAGGACCTCGAGGCGGAGAAGGTCGAGACGCGCGGGTTCGGGAACCGCGCCGAGGCCGAGATGATCGTCGACGAGGCCCGCGTTCGCGCGGGCTAGTCGCTCCCCGCCGGAGGGGCCGCCGTCGGAGGAGAGCCTCCGGCGGCGCAGAAGCAGCAAGCCCATGGCGACCCGGAAGAAGCGGAAGGCTCCCGCGCGGACGCGCAAGCCGCGCAGCCCGGCGCGCGTGCGGAAGAAGAGAGCGACCAGGACTCGAGGGCATCACCATCCCGAGCTCTGGGGGCTCGGGCTCGTCGTCGTCGGGCTCCTGCTCGCGACCGTCGTCTGGCTCGGCTGGGACGGTGGTCCGGTCGGATCCGAAGTCTCCGGATGGATGCGGAACGGCCTCGGCGCGGCCGCGCCGCTCGTTCCCGCGGCCCTGATCGCGCTCGGTGGCCTCATGCTCGTCCGGAGCGAGGTCGTCGACCTGCGGCCGTTCCGAACGGGGATCGTCGTCGGCGTCGTCGGTCTCGTGCTCGCACTCGGCGAGGACCACGGCGGCGCGCTCGGCGGCGCGGTCGGCGGCGGCCTCGCCGGCGTGATCGGCGGCGCCGGAACGCTGATCGTCGGTGTCGCGCTCCTCCTCGCGGGCGTCCTCCTCGTCACCGGCGCGTCTGCGGGAGCCGTGTTGCGCCGCTCGGGCCACGTCGTCCGGCAGGCGGGCACCGTAGCGCGACGCTCGCTCGAGAGCATCGACTGGGCGGATTGGAGCGACGACTCGTCTCCCGACAGCGTCGAGGCTGCGCCGGCACGAGGCCCGCTGAGACGCCCAGTGCCGGTGGACGGCATGGAGGCGTTCCCCGACGTCGTCGCTTCGGGGCCGCAGTCGGCCGAGCCGCCGTCGCTCCTGCCGTCCGCGCCCGAGCCCGAGGACGAGCCCACGGCCGACCACGACGCGCTTGCGTTCGAGGCGCCACGGACGACCGGCGCGTACCGGCTGCCCGACCGCGCGCTCCTCAAGGCGAGCCCGCCGACCCGGAGCGACTCGGCCGACGTCAGCGCGCGCACGGCGCAGGTGCTCGTCCAGACGCTCGCGCACTTCGGCGTCGAGGCGACCGTCGTCGGGACGATCGCGGGGCCGCGAGTCGTCCGCTACGAGCTCCAGCTCGCCCCGGGGACCAAGGTCTCGAAGGTCGCGGGGCTGAAGGACGACCTCTCGTACGCGCTCGCGACGACCGAGATACGCATCCTCGCGCCGATTCCCGGCAAGCAGGCCGTAGGCGTCGAGGTGCCGAACCTCGCGCCGCGCATGGTGACGCTGGGCGACATCTTCGACGACCTGCCGGGCTCCGCGAGCCCGCTTTCGGTCTGGCTCGGCAAGGACATCTCCGGCAACGCCGTCTGGACCGACCTCGCACGCATGCCCCACCTGCTCATCGCGGGGACGACCGGCTCGGGGAAGTCGGGCTGCATCAACACGCTGCTGACGTCCGTGCTGCTGCGCGCGACGCCCGACGACGTGCGGATGATCCTGATCGACCCGAAGCGGATCGAGCTCAACTTCTACGAGTCGATCCCGCACCTCCTGACGCCGGTCGTCTCGAGCCCCAAGGAGGCGTCGGCGGTGCTCCAGAACGTCGTCGCCGAGATGGAGCGCCGCTACGAGCGCCTCTCGCTCGTCCGGGCGCGGAACCTGCCCGAGGCGAACCGCACCTTCCGCGCGCGTGGGGAGGACCCGCTCCCGTACCTCCTCGTCGTGATCGACGAGCTCGCCGACCTGATGATGGTGTCGCCGCAGGCCGTCGAGGACGCCGTCATCCGCCTCGCGCAGAAGTCACGGGCGGTCGGGATCCACCTCGTGCTCGCGACGCAGCGCCCGTCGGTGGACGTGATCACCGGGATGATAAAGGCGAACGTCCCGAGCCGGATCGCCTTCGCTGTCTCGAGCCAGACCGACTCCCGCGTGATACTCGACGGCTCGGGCGCGGAGAGCCTCCTCGGGCAGGGCGACATGCTCTTCAAGCCGCTCGGGACGTCGCGCCTGCAGCGCGTCCAGGGCGCCTTCGTGACGGAAGAGGAGATCGCGCTGGTCGTGGAGCAGTGCCGCTCGCAGCGCGGCCAGGAGCTCGACGAGACGCTGCTCGAGATGCCCGAGAGCGCGCCGTCCGACGACGGCGACGACGACCTCGACTTCGACCCGGACGAGGACCCGCTGCTCGACAAGGCGATCGAGATCGTCGTGCAGACCCAGACGGCGTCGGTGTCGCTCCTCCAGCGCCGCCTGCGTGTCGGCTACACGCGGGCGGGACGGCTAATCGACATGCTCGAGCGCCGCGGCATCATCTCCGGGTACGAGGGCTCGAAGCCCCGCCGCGTGCTCCTCGAGGAGCACCAGCTCGCCTCGGTCATCGGGCCGTCGTAGCCCGGCGGAGGACCGATCTTCTAACAACTCGCCGGCCCGACAGCGACTATCGTTCGGCCGTTACGGCTCAGTCCAACTTCGTGTGCAATCCCGCGTCACAAGGGCGGGAGGCTCCGTCAAAGCACCACCAAGGAGGGTAAGTGGCGATTCGTAAATGGACCGTCGTCGCCTCGCTCGCGCTCGTCGCGGTAATGGCGCTGACCGTCGCCTCGGTCGGCTCTGCCAAGCCGGAGGCCAACGCGGCGATCAAGGTCGCGGTCGTGACCGACATCGGCGGCCTGAACGACAAGGGCTTCAACGCCCTCGCGGCCAAGGGACTGAACGACGCGAAGAAGAAGCTCGGCGTCACCGGCCGCGTTTTCATCTCGAAGACGGCGGCGGACTACATCCCGAACCTGTCGACCGCGGCACGCCAGGGATACGACCTCGTCATCGCGAACGGCTTCCTCATGGGAGACGCCACGGCGGCCGTCGCGAAGCGGTTCCCGGACACGAAGTTCGCGATCATCGACTTCCCGTGGGTTGCCCTGAAGGGCAAGCCGAAGAACGTGCGCGGCCTCATCTTCAAGGAGGCGGAGGCCGGGTACCTCGCCGGCGTCGCGGCCGCGACGGTGGCGAACGGTGAGCCCGTCGCGTCCGTCGGCGGCCAGGCGGTCCCGGCGGTCGTGGCGTTCCTCGCCGGCTACAAGGCGGGGGCGACGAAGACGAAGGCCGGCACGCAGGTCCTGTCGGGCTACTCGGAGGACTTCGTCGACCAGGCGAAGTGCAAGGAGCTCGCGACGAACCAGATCTCGCAGGGCGCGAAGGTCGTCTTCGCGGCTGCGGGCGGCTGCGGCCTCGGCGCCCTCCAGGCGGCGAAGGAGCAGAAGGTCTGGGGAATCGGCGTCGACTCGGACCAGGGCTACCTCGGCCCGCACATCCTGACGAGCGCGACCAAGAAGGTCGACTTCGCCGTCTTCACGACCTCGGGCGAGGTCAAGGCCGGCAAGTTCAAGGGCGGCACGGACGGCGTCTTCACCGTCAAGAACGGCGGCGTCGGGTTCGGCAAGGTCAGCGTCAAGGCGCCGAAGCGCGCCGCGCTGATCGCCAAGCTCACCGCGGTCTCGAAGCAGATCGCCGCCGGCAAGATCAAGCCTCCGATCAAGTAGCGCCTCGGCAGAGCGGGATGCACGACGGGCGGGCCCACAGGCCCGCCCGTTTGTTTGAGACCAGTCGGAGACGGGGAAGTTCGCACCATGGTCGCGGCGACGCGAGCGCTGGTGTGCGCCCTTGCGGTAGTCGTCGCAGCCGTTGTCTCCGGGTGTGGCGGCGACGACGGCGGAAGCAGCGGCGGATCGGACATCCGCGTCGCGCTCGTCACCGACATCGGCGGGCTGAACGACCGCGGGTTCAACGCTCTTGCGAACGACGGCCTCGAGCGCGCGGAGACGGAGCTCGGGATCGACGGCCGCGTGTTCATCTCACGGGCCGCCAACGACTACGTCCCGAACCTCTCGCGCGCCGCGCGCGACGACTACGACCTCGTGATCGGGAACGGCTTCCTCATGGGGGACGCCCTCGCGTCGGTCGCCGGGCAGTACCCCGACACGAGCTTTGCGATCATCGACTTCCCGTGGGAGGCCCTGAAGGGCGCGCCGGCGAACGCGCGCGGCCTGATCTTCGCGGAGCAGCAGGCCGGCTACCTCGCCGGCGTCGCCGCGGCAACGGTCGCCGAGACCGGCGCCGTGAGCGCGGTCGGCGGCCAGAAGGTGCCCGCCGTCGTCGCGTTCCTCGCCGGCTACCGCGCGGGTGCGAAGGCGACCGTCCCGCAGATCCGCGTGATCGAGGGCTACTCGGAGGACTTCGTCGACCAGGCGAAGTGCAAGGAGGTCGCCCTCACCCAGCTCGGCCAGGGCTCGAAGGTGGTCTTCGCGGCGGCAGGCGGCTGCGGCCTCGGCGCGCTGCAGGCGGCGAAGGAGC
Organism: Actinomycetota bacterium; assembly: GCA_046732615.1. Taxonomy (GTDB): domain Bacteria; phylum Actinomycetota; class Thermoleophilia; order Gaiellales; family Gaiellaceae; genus Gaiella. The sequence continues at coordinate 22,610 of JBKPNM010000069.1, forward strand.
GGAACGCGTGGGGGATCGGGGTCGACAACGACCAGTCGTTCCTCGGCTCGTACATCCTCACGAGCGCCACGAAGAAGGTCGACGTCGCCGTGTTCGACACGATCCAGAAGATCGTCGACGGTGACTTCGAGGGTGGCGGCGACACGCTCTACGACGTCGCGAACGACGGTGTCGGCTACGGCAAGGTCAGCGCGGACGCGCCCGACCGGGATGCCTTGATCTCGAAGCTCGACGACGTCTCGAAGCAGATCGCCGACGGCGACCTCGAGATCGCGCGCCCGTAGCGCCGTTCTCGGCGCGCACGTAACCCGGCAACGGAGTTCGTCCGGCGCGGGGCGAGACTATGATCGCCCGCATGCCCGAGCGGCCGGTCGTTCTCGAGATGCAGCACATCACGAAGCGCTTCCCGGGGATCGTCGCGAACGACGACGTCAGCTTCGACCTCCGGGAAGGTGAGGTCCACGCGCTGCTCGGCGAGAACGGCGCCGGCAAGTCGACGCTGATGAACATCCTCTACGGGCTCTACCACCCGGACGAGGGCGAGATCCGGATCAGAGGCAAACGCGTGCAGCTCGGCTCGCCGCGGGCGGCGATCGACGCCGGGGTGGGCATGGTGCACCAGCACTTCATGCTGATCCCCGTGATGACCGTCGCCGAGAACATCGTGCTCGCGCAGGAGCCCGTCCGCGAAGGCGTCCTGCTCGACCTGCGCGCCGCCGAGGAACGCGTCAGGGAGCTCTCGGAGCGCTTCGGGCTCGAGGTCGACCCACGCTCGCGCATCGACGAGACCACGGTCGGACAGCAGCAGCGGGTCGAGATCCTGAAGGCGCTCTACCGCAACGCGGAGATCCTCGCGCTCGACGAGCCGACGGCCGTGCTCACCCCGCAGGAGGCACGCGAGCTGTTCGAGATCGTGCGGGGGCTGACGGAGCAGGGGACGTCGATCATCTTCATCAGCCACAAGCTCAACGAGGTGGCGGAGATTGCCGACCGGATCACCGTCCTGCGACGGGGGAAGCTCGTCGAGACGCTCCCCGCCGAGGGCGCCACCGAGGCGAGCCTCGCGCGCCTGATGGTCGGTCGCGAGGTGCTGCTCCGGGTCGACAAGACCGCGGGCACCCCGGGCGAGCCGCTGCTCTCGGTGCAGGATCTCCGCGTCTTCGACGACCGCGGGATCGAGAAGGTGCGCGGCGTCTCGTTCGAGGTGCGCGCCGGGGAGATCGTCGGCATCGCGGGCATCGACGGCAACGGCCAGACGGAGCTGATCGACGCCATGACGGGGCTTCGGCACGTCGACAGCGGCACGGTCGTCGTCGAGGGCCGGGACGTCACGGGCCTCGGCGTGCAGGACCATTTCGACTCCGGCCTCGGCCACATCCCCGAAGACCGGCAGCGCCGCGGGCTCGTACTCGAGTTCTCGATCGCGGAGAACCTCGCCGTCCACGACTACCGCAGCGCGCCGGACTCCCGCTTCGGCTGGCTCTCGCCCGCCCGCCTGATCGAGCGGGCCCGTCGGCTGATCCAGGAGTTCGACGTCCGCGGCGGAGGCCCGAAGACGCCCGCGGGCGGCCTCTCGGGCGGGAACCAGCAGAAGGTCATCCTCGCACGCGAGATCGACCGCGACCCGCGCGTCCTCATCGCGGCCCAGCCGACGAGAGGCCTCGACG
>JBKPNM010000070.1:0-21441 GCA_046732615.1 Actinomycetota bacterium
TTTCGTCGGCAGCGTCAGATGTGTATAAGAGACAGCTCCAACGGCGCGCCCACGGCACCTTTGGTGAATGGGAGGCGGAGAGCCAAGGAATGCTCGCCACCGCCCTGTGGGTGGTGAGTTACTCTTGCTCTCCGAGCCCGGCGGCTCGCGCTACGAGGCCGGCCTCGGCGCGGTCGGCGACCTGGAGCTTTGCGAAGATGGCCGACACATAGTTGCGGACGGTCTTCTGGCTGAGGAAGAGCTGCGCGGCGATCTCTGCGTTCGTCCGGCGCGCGGCGAGTAGTTGCAGTATCTCCAGCTCTCGGTCGGTGAGCTGCGGGAATGCTTGGCTCGGGTCGAGTGCCGGCGTCGCTGCGAGGAATCGCTGCAGCCGGTCGGCGATCCCCGGCCCGAAGATGGCCTCGCCGTTCGCGACAGACCGGATCGCCCGGAGCGTCTCGTCCTGGGCGGCGCCCTTGAGCTGGTAGCCGCGCGCGCCCGCCCGGATGGCGGCGAACACGGCCTCGTCGTCGTCGTGCATCGTCATCACCAGCACCTTGACGTCTTGCGATGCGTCGACGATGCGGCGCGTTGCGTCGATGCCGTTGAGCCCGGGCATGTTGATGTCCATGACGACGACGTCCGGAACGATCGCCAGCGCAACCTCCACGGCCTCCTCGCCGGTCGCGGCCTCACCCGCGACCTCGGTGTCGGGAATCGACTCGAGCAGGGCACGGAGGCCGGCCCGGAAGAGCGGGTGATCGTCGGCGATGAGGATCCGGATCGGTCGGCTCATGCGGCAGTCTCATCCATCGCATGCCTTGGGAGCCACGCCGCCACGAGGGTCCCACCGCCGGCTCTGGAGCTGATCTCGCAGGTGCCACCGATCTCTTCGGCCCGCTCCCTCATCGTGTGGAGCCCGATACCGGCCGAGCCACGTGAGAGACCGCCTCCGTCGTCCGTGATCTCGAGCCGTAGTGCCGTCGGCTCGACGGCCACGCGAACGTTGCAGGTCCGGGCGTGAGCATGGCGTTTGACGTTCGTCAGCGCCTCCTGCGCAATCCAGAAGGCGGCCACCTCGACGGCGGCCGGGAGAGCGGGCAGCGCGCTCGGAGCTTCGATGCTGACAGAGGTCCCGGGCGAGGATTCCTGCGCGGACAGTCCCCGGAGCGAGGCCGCGAGCCCGAGCTGGTCGAGCGCCGGCGGGCGAAGTCCGTAGATCAGCCGGCGGACGTCTCCGATCATCGTCTGCACCTGCTGAGTGGCCGAAACGAGGAGCTCGTCGGCGCGCTCGAGATCCGAGTCCGCCAGGTTCCGGACTGCCTCGAGCGTGAACGTGAGACCGGCCAGGGCGGGCCCGAGGCCGTCGTGCAGGTCGCGCCGGATCCGCCTCCTCTCTTCCTCGCGCAGCTGGACGATGCGCTGCCGCGCCGACTGCAACTCCTGCGAGAGACCGACCGCATGGACCGCGGCGGCGACCTGCGGTACGAGGTCGACGATCAGGCGGTGGTCGCGTTCCCGCAGGCGCTCGCCAGCTCGTGGTGAGAGCAAGAGCTCGCCGACCTCGATGCCTTGGTGGACGAGCGGAAAGGCGAGGACGTCGGCCCCCGGCGTGCCGTACTCGGCGGCGACCCTCGCTTCCCGTGGAGCGTCGGCTGCGACGGCGAGACCGACGTACTGCAGGGCTAGCGTTCTCCCGATCGTCTGGACGACGGTGGGGAACACGGTATCTGGTCGCAGCGAGCTAGCGAGCGTTCGGCCGAGGCCGGCAATCGCGGCATATGGGTCGTCCCGGTCGCCGTACATCAGCCGATTGACGAAATGCTGCACGCTCTCACGCACGGGTTGGAAGCAGACGGCGACGATGCCGGTGACGACGAGCGAGACGAGAAGGTCGCCGCGGGACGACAGTGTCGCGCCCACCAATCCGACGACCGCGACGTAGCCGGCGACGACGCCGACGGTCAACGTGCCGTAGACGAGAGCGCGATTGACGACCAGGTCGATCTCGTAGAGCCGGTACTTGAGAACGGCGACGGCGATGCCGGCGGGCGGTAGAAGGAACGCCAGCACCGGCAACACCTCCGCTCCCGGTACGACGCCCCACAACGGGGCGCCCACGACGAAGAGCGGCACGGCGAGGCAGAGCGACACGCCCACCCAGCGCAGCTGTTGCCGCTGGTCACCTCCGGAGTTGCGGTAGCGGATGACGAAGGCCGCAAGCGACGCAGCGAGGCCGGCGACGACCAGGATCACACCTACCACGCCCGCCACGACGATCGCTGCGCCGCCTGCGCGCGCGAACGGGTTCTCGATCGGCGTGGCAGCGCCGAGCTCGAACGTCGGAGAAGTCGAAACGGCGACCGACGCAAGCACCGTTCCGGCCATCACCGCGGCAGGAACGGGCCACCATCGACGCGACGCGAGAGTGCCGTCCGGCATGAGCAGCAGCAACGCGCTCAGGGGCAACGCGAGCGCCGGCAGCCACCACCAGTTGTCGAACCACGCTGCGGCGAGACCACCCGGGAGCGAGCCGGGGTCCGCGACGAGCGCCTCGACGGCGTACGCGTACATGAGGCTCCCGATCGTCCCCCAGAGGGCCATGATCGCCAGCACCCAGGAGATCGGATGCTCGGGCCTGCGCGTCGTCAGCAGGACCCCGATCAGCGCGAGAACGACGTTGCCTCCGAGATAGATGAGCGTCTTGTACGTGCCCGTGTGCACGTCGAGCACGAGCGCGACGACGAACCCGGCGGACGTCAGGGCGAATACGGCCCACCCGAGCCTCGCCCCACGGCCGGCACGGAGGGTCGGGACGACGACCCCTGGCGTCGCCAGGGTGTCCATCACACGAACCCGTTGATCCGCGCCATCGATCGAGCGTAGACGGGTTTTCGGTGCCCGGCCAGCGATGAGCGTCGATCCGTGACGAGGATCGGGACCAACCCGGGACACTGCCCCCTGGCACTGGGACGCACCGTGGTCGTACCGTCGTCACCGACCGGCGCACTGACGCCGACGAGCCACAAGAGGAGCGGACATGAGCGATCTGGCAGTCACACGTGCAGGAGGCGGACAGGGTCGCACGGCACTGATAGTCGCGGTCGTCTCGCTGCTGCTCTTCGTCGGCGGTGGCTTCACCGTGGGCGGGATCTTCTGGATCATCGGGCCGCTCGTCGGGCTCGGCGCGATCGTCCTCGGCCTCGCCGCACGACGCAAGGGCGAAGGACGCGAGGCGACGATTGCGATCGCCATCGCCGCGGTACCCGTCCTCTGGTTCGCCGCCTTCATGCTCGTCGCAGCACTCGACTGAGCCGCGTCGGACCAATTCGACCGCTACCCACCGCTGGTCACGGATGGCGGTCGCCGCGATCGGCGAGCGCGGCCGGCTCGGCCCAGCACTGCGCATATCGAGAGCTGCTCGTACCCCGAGCAGGCGCTTCTTGCACGCGAACCCAAGAGGAGAAGACGATGAGACACAACCTCAAACGCAGTCTCAGCGGGCCGGCGCTCGTTCTGATCGTCGCCGCCTCGGTCGGCCCCACGGCCCGCGGCAACGACGTCGGGGACAAGCAGGCGGCGCCGACGAGATTCGCCGTCACGGCGACCGAGGCCGGCAAGCAGTTGCGTCTCTCTGTCCCGAAGTCGGTGGCGGCGGGAGTCGTGACCGTGACGCTGACGAACAGGGGCAAGGCGTTTCACGAGGCCCAGCTCATTCGCATCGACCAAGGCCACACGCCGCAGGACGCGCTAAAGGTCATAGCCGCCGAAGGGGCACCCACCCCCGGCTGGATCCACCCAGCAGGCGGTACCGGTCCCGCGCCGCCGGGTGGCAAGCGCTTGGCGACACAGCGGTTGCGGCCGGGTAGCTACATCGTCTACGACGCCCCTTTCCAGAACGAGGGTCAGGGCTTGAAATTCGGCGTGGCCTCATTCAAGGTCGAGGGCGAGGACGACGACGGCGCCGACCTGCCGACAGCGGCGGTGAAGATCGAGGCGTATGAGTACGGCTTCAGGGTGTCGGGGCTGACCGCTGGCAAGAACACGATCGAGTTCTCTAACACCGGCAGGGAGCCGCACCACGTGATCGCGGTGCCCTACAGGCCCGGCGCCACACTGGCCAAGGTTCGTAAGGCGTTCAGGAGAGAGGGAGGCGCCGAGCCGCCGCTCGACTTCGAGCACACCTCCTACACCGCCAGGATCGCCGGCGGTACAAAGCAGATCACCGAGCTCGCTCTCGACAAGCCGGGCAAGTACGCCCTGCTGTGCTTCGTCAGCAATCGCAAGGGCGGTCCGCCGCACGTCGCGCAGGGGATGATCGCCGAAATCACGGTGCGCTGACTGGCGAAGAACGGCGGGCGCCGACATCGCACTTTCGCGTGGTGGAGTCAGGGCCGCAGCGGTACGGAGGCATGCGCAGCGGCCCGCGACGTGACACGGCCGCGGCTTGGGCCCCGGTGCTCGTCGCCGTCAAGAGTCAAAGAGGTGTGACGTCGGCGAAAGCGCGCCACAAGGCCGTTCGGCGGGCGCAGACGACTTCGAGGGAGCCGGCCCTCTACCGGGGCCGGCGGACTCTGTCCCGGACGCCGGCTGATCCGTCGCCGAGCGCGGGCAGGAGCCCGCGTGGGAAGAAGAGCATGATCGCCATCAGGATCAGGCCGAAGACGCCGAACGAGAACACCGTCGGGGCGGCGTCCGGCAGGTCCCAGCCGAACAGGTCCGGCCGTGTTCCGAGGTCGCGGAGCTTCTGCTCGAGGTAGAGGATGGCGACCGTGCCCGCGACCGCGCCGTAGACGTTCCCGAGACCGCCCACGGCGACCATGACGACGAACTCGATGCTGAGCACGATCGGGAACGCCTCGGGCGAGACGATGAGGAACGAGAACGTGAACAGACCTCCGCCGAGGCCCGCAAGAGCCGCAGCGACGACGAACAGGCGCAGCTTGTAGCTCGCGACGGGAATGCCGGACGCCGACGCCGACGCCTCGTCCGTGGCGATCGCCTGCAACGCGCGGCCCACCCGGGAGTCGACGAGGTTCGTCGCGAGGAGGAGCGCCGCCGCGACGACGCCCCAGACGACGGCCGCGTGCAGGGGGCCGCGGAGGTCGTGACCGAACACTGTGAGCGGCTTCGTGACGGAGATTCCGTACTGGCCGCCGGTGAACCGGTCCCAGGCGGAGAGAACCGAGAACGCGATCAGGTGCAACGCGAGCGTTGCGAATGCGAGGTAGTGGCCATGGAGGCGGAGGAGCGGGACGCCGATCAGGGCCGCCAGCATCGCCGCGGCGACGGGCGCGGCGAGCACGGCGAGCACGGGCGAGACGCCGGCATCGGGGTCGACGAGGCGCGTGTCCGGGTCGAGGCCCACGGTGAGGATCGCCGACGTGTACGCGCCGATGAGGAAGAAGGCTCCCTGGCCGAGCGAGATCTGGCCGGCATACCCCATCAGGAGCGTGAGGCCGATCGTCACGAGGGCATAGAGGCCCATGCGGTCGTACAGCGCCACGTCGAACGTGGAGAGCCGGTACGGAAGCCAGCAGGCGAAGACGGCTCCGGCGACGATCAGGCCGATCCGCACGGGCGCCGGCCACGGCACGCGCGCACGCCGGATCGCAGCGTGCGCGCCATGTGACGCGCTCGCGATCTCCGTCCGCGATCGCCAGCCGATGAGCACGAGCATGACGATCAGGGCGATGGTCAGGCTGTACTGCGGATCGACGTAGCCGACCACGAACTGCTCGAGGATCCCGAGCGCATAGCCTCCGAACAACGCGAGGCGGATCGAGCCCAGCCCGCCGAAGACGGCCGCTGCGAAGCCGTTGACTGTGATCGCGACGTCGGAGCTGTAGGTCACCGGATTGCTCGGCGCGAGCAGCGCGCCGCCGAGCGCGCAGAGAGCGCCCGCGCCGGCAAACGCGACGACGGCGAGCGAGCGGATGTTCAGGCCGACGAGCTCGGCGGCGCGCCGCGAGTCGGAGCACGCGACGAGCGCCTGTCCGACGATCGTCCGGCGGAGGAAGACGGTCAGCGCAACGGCGCACAGGACGGCAACGGCTGCGATCAGCACGTACTGCGGCTGGACGAGGACGCCCCCGATGTTCCATGCCCGGTCCGAGATCCCCCGATAGCTGCGCGGGATGTCGCCGAACCCGAGCAGGAGCAGCGCCTGCGCCAGAAAGGCGGCGCCGAGGGTGATGATCGTGCTCGCGAGGCTCGTGGTCCGGTCGCGAAAGCCGACGGCGACCACGGCGAGGATCGACGACAGGAAGCCTGCGAGGAGGACCGAGACGAGCATCGCGAGCACGAGCGGCATGTCGTCGGAGAGCTCGAACGTGAACAGCCCGCCGACCACGGCGAAGACGCCCTGCGCGAAGTTCACGATCCCCGTCGTCCGGTAGACGAGGACGAGGCTCATGCCGACGAGCGCGAACGCGGAGCCGGTCGAGAGCCCCACGACGACGAGCTGTAGGAACTCCGTCATCCCGGCCCGCCTCCGAGGTAGGCGCTGTGCACCTCCGGGCGGTCGCGGATCCGGCTGCTCTCGCCCTCGAGCACGACGCGGCCGGTCTCGAGCACGTACGCGCGCTCGCAGAGGTCGAAGGCGAGCAGCGCGTTCTGCTCGACGAGCAGGATCGCGACGTGCTCCTCGTGGTTGAGCAGGTGCAGGAACTCGACGAGCTGCTCGACGATCATCGGCGCGAGGCCGAGCGAGAGCTCGTCGATAGCGAGCGCCCGCGGCTCCGCCATCAGCGCTCGACCGATCGCGACCATCTGCTGCTCGCCGCCCGACGTTCGTCCGGCGGGTCGGTCGCGGAGCTCGTGCAGCTTCGGTAGCAGCGTGTAGACACGTTCCAGACGCTCGCGCGCACGGGCGCGCCGGCGGAGGTAACGGATGGTCGACGTCGCGATCTCCGTCCGGAACGAGGCCCCGAATGCCCCGAGGAGGAGATTGGCCTCGACGGGAAGGCTCGGGAAGACCTGGCGGCCCTCGGGGACCTGCGTGAGGCCACGGCGCACGACGTGGTTCGGCGTCCGTCCGGTCACGTCGTCGCCCGCGACCCGCACGCTTCCTTCCGCCGGCCGCACGACGCCACACACGGCGTTGAGGAGCGAGGACTTGCCCGCACCGTTGGCGCCGATGAGCGCGACCCGCTCGCCCGCTCCGAGCGTCAGCGAGACACCGTCGAGCGCCACCGCCGGCCCGTAGCGGACGACGAGGTCGTCGACCTGGAGGAGCGCGGTCACAGCGTCGTCGAGCCGAGGTACGCAGCGACGACCTGCGGATCGTCGCGAACCTCGGCCGGCGTGCCGTCTGCGATGACGCGCCCGCGATCCAGCACGACGACGCGTTCCGCGAGCGCCCCGACGAACTGCATGTCGTGCTCGACGAGCACCATCGTGAGCCCGCGGCCCGAGAGCGTCCGCAGTGCCTCGACGAGGTGCGCCTTCTCGCCCGCGCGCAGGCCGGCAGCCGGCTCGTCGAGCAGCAGCACCGACGGACGCTGGGCGAGCGCGCGGGCGATGGCGAGGAGCCGGAGCTGAGCGAGCGGAAGGACCGCGGCCGGGTCGTCCGCCCGCCGGTCGAGACCGATGACCGCCAGGGCCTCGCGCGCCTCCTCCCGTACCCGCCGCTGCTCCCGCCACTGCCACGGCGGGCGAAGCATGCTCTCGACGAAACCCGTGCGAGAGCGAACGTGCGCCCCGACGGCGGCGTTGTCGAGCACATCGAGCTCCGCGAGTGGGCGCGTCGTCTGGAACACCGTCGCCAAGCCGTGGCGGGCACGCCGATGCGGAGGCCAGCGCGTGACCTCGTGCCCGTCGATGCGCACCACGCCGGTGTCGACGAGGTGGAACCCCGAGATGCAGCCCAGCAGAGTGGACTTGCCCGCGCCGTTCGGGCCGATCAGGCACGTGAGCGAGCCGGCGGCGACGTCGAGCGAGACGTCGTCGACCGCCCTGACCGCGCCGAAGGACTTCGTGACCCCGGTGAGCACGCAGGCGAGCTGCGGCTCCGCGGCCGCTGCGGGCGGAAGAGTGGCCGCCACGTGTTCAGGTCACCCGGGACAACGATGCTTTCTACTCACACGGAAAGCCGCCGCCGAGATTGCGGACGGCGGCCTTGACCATCTCGAGGAACGCGGCACGGTCCTTCTCGGAGAAGCCCTCGAGCATCGAGTCCTCGAACTCGGCGACCGCCTGGTCGCAGGCGGCGAGCACGCGACTGCCGTCCGCCGTGATCGCCGCGGGCAGCGTCCTGCGGTGCTTCGGATCCGGGTGCCTCTCGATCAGGCCCTTGCGCTCGAGCGCGTGGATGACCTCGCTCATCGACTGCGGAGTCATGAACGCCCGTCGCGCGAGCTGCGACGTCGAGAGCGGCGCACCGTGACGACTGAGCACGCTGAGCGTCGTGAACTGGAGCGTCGTGAGGCCGTACGGGGCGACGCGCTCGGTGATGCTCGCGAACAGTCGCTGATGAAGGCGGGCGACGGCGTACGAGACGCCGGGCTCCGTGCGCGCCCTCGCCTGCTCGACACCGACGGCGCTCGTCATCGCGGCATCGTGTCACATCGCCCGCACGGCTCACGCGAGTCGTACGAGCGCCGCGGTCGGCAGCCGACACCGGTCCGCGGCGCTCGCATCGTTACTTCTTCTTCTTCGCAAAGGCGGAACCGAAGAGCGGCCTCACCTGGCAGTTCTCGATCCTCCCCACCCACATCGAGTCGAGCTGAAGTCCCTGGTGGTTCTTCTGCGAGAGAAAGATCCTTCCGGCTGGGGTCACGAGGCCTCGCAGCTTCGTCTCGAGCGCGCCGTTGATGCCCGTCCGTGTCGCCGCGCCTCTCTCGATCGCCGCCTTGAACGCCCAGAGCGCGCCCGCAGCGTCGCCGTCGAAGTTCGAGACGGGTCGCTTGAGGATGCTTCGGAGCAGCGCGGCCTCTCTGCGTACGGGGTCCGTCTTCGGGAGGAACGTCCACGCAGTCGCAAGGAACGAGTTGACGATTGCGCCGTTCACGTCGCCGCACGTCCCCTGGAGGAACTGCGGTGAGACGTTGGCGCCTGTCAGGACGAGCCGCTGGGGCAGCTGGAGCTGCTTGAACTGCTTCACGATCGTCGGCCCCGCAGGCGTCGCGGTCCAGAGCCACAGCGCCTGCGCGTTGGAGTTCTTGATCCGCGTCAGCTCGGCCGAGAAGTCCGTCGACGCCGGCGAGAAGATCGTCGTGTCGACGATCTCGAGGCCGTACTTCTTCGCGAGCTTCGAGACCTGGGTCGGGCCGTCGCGCCCGTACCCACCGTTGTCGCCCATGAGCCACACCCGCTTGACGCCCACGCTCTTGAGGTACGCCGCCTCGCTGTATGCGTACAGCCGGGCCGTCGCAGTGAGGATGTAGGCGTACGGCTGCGGCGGCTCGACGAGGGTCGTCGGGGGCGAGAGCGCGATGAACGGGATCCCCGCCTGGCTCGCGATCGCGCCGGTCGCCACGGCGGCGGCGGCGTTGCCCGAGCCGAAGATGCCGACGTACTTCGGGTCGCTGATGAACTTCTGGACGTTCTGGACGGCCTGCGACGGATTCGATGCGTTGTCGAGGACATCCACGACGACTCGCCTGCCTCTGATGCCGCCGCGCGAGTTCCAGTACGCCACGACCGCCTCGACGGCCTGGCGGTCGCTCTGGCCGACGAGCTGCGTCGGGCCTGTGAGCGGCGCGTCCATCCCGAAGTAGATCGCGGCCGCCTGAGACGTGCTCGTCGCGGATGCCGAGGCGAAGACGAGGCCGAGAACTGCTGCCCCCGCAGCCACGACGACACCGAGCTTCCTCCTGCTCATGAAGGGCTCCCTTCGAAATCGATGAGACGGCGTCGCCTCAAGGGGGAACGAGTTTAAGGGAGCCTGCAACCGATGTCCAGACGGTCGCGCCTCGCGAGCCGCGAACGGACGGAGGGCCGGACGTACGATGGACACGTCGCCGTCGAACCAGGTGGGGTACTGAATGCCGGGCGCAGCTACCCAAGGAGGAGCTCCTCGATCGCCGAGCTCACCGGCCGAGCTGACGACGCTCACCGACGGCGGCCAGCCGGCCTCGCGCGTCGCGGCCGAGATCGCAGCGTTCCTCACGGCAGCGCGCGAGACGCTCGACCTCGCGCTCTACGACGTCCGGCTCGAGACGGAGGCCGGGGCGCTCGTGCTCGCGTCGCTGCTCGCGGCCCACCAGCGGGGCGTCCGCGTGCGCCTGATCTACAACGTCGACCACCCGGGCCCGATCGCCGTGCCGCCGCCGCCCGAGACCCGGCCCGAGGCGATCGAGGCGCTTCCCGTCGAGACGCGCGGGATCGCGGGCATCCCGGACCTGATGCACCACAAGTTCTGCGTCCGGGACGGAGTCGACGTCTGGACGGGCTCGATGAACTGGACGGAGGACTCGTGGACACGCCAGGAGAACGTCGTCATCCGCCTCCTGGGCGGCGAGCGGCTCGGGTTCGCCTTCACGCTTGCCTTCGAGGAGCTCTGGCAGCGCGGCGTCGTCGCGGGAACCGGCACGGTCGAGCCGCGCCCGGTCGAGCTCGACGGCGGCGCGACCGTGCGCCCTTGGTTCACGCCCGGGAACGGCGAGGCGCTGTCGCATCGCGTGGCGAAGCACATCGGGCGGGCGGAGCGTCGCGTCCGGATCGCGTCGCCCGTGCTGACCGCCGGGCCGATCCTCGGGACGCTCGTCGAGGTCGTCAACGAACGCCGCTGCACAGTCGTCGGCGTCGTCGACGACACGCAGCTCGACGACGTCTTCCGTCAGTGGAGCCGCAACGCGATGAGCGCGTGGAAGATCCCGCTGCTCGAGACGATCCTCGAGCGGGCGGCGTTCGCCGGCAAGCCGTCGACGCCGTGGCGGCCCGACGGCGTGCAGGACTTCATGCACGCGAAGGTCGTCGTCTGCGACGACGTCGCGTTCGTCGGCTCGTTCAACTTCTCCCGCTCCGGCGAGCGGAACGCCGAGAACGTCGTCGAGGTCCGGGACCGCCGCGTGGCGGACGAGCTCGCGGGCTACGTCGAGGCGCTGCACGAGCGGTACCCGCGGGCGACGCCGCCGGCGACCGTCGCCGCGGATGCAGGCGTCACGGCCGAGACCGAGAACGTAGCCCCATGAGCACACAACCCTCCACCAGCGGCCCGCTCGGGCAGCCGCGCGGCATCGGCTTCGCGATCCTGCTCGCGATCGTGACGCTCGGGATCTACACCCTCTACTGGGTCTTCAAGACCCAGGACGAGGTGAAGGAGCACACCGGCATCGGCGTCGGCGGCGTCGTCGGGCTCGTGATCTACATCGTCCTCTCGCCCGTGACGTGGTTCCTGATCCCGTCCGAGGTCGGGAAGATGTTCAGGGCCGACGGACGAGAGGCTCCCTTCACCGGCTGGACCGGCCTCTGGCTGCTCCTGCCGCTGATCGGGGCGTTCGTCTGGTTCTTCAAGGTCCAGGGCGCGCTGAACCGCTACTGGGAGAGCAAGGCCGGCGGGGCAGCCACGCCCGCCCTCGTCTAGCCCCAAAGCCGAGCTCAGCGCTCGACCGTGACGCCGCCCCACTCCTCCGGGGCGACGTCGCGGATCGTCTGCGTGAGCTGCCAGCGGTGCCCGGCAGCGTCCTCGAGGGTGCACTCGCGCTCGGCGTACTCGAACTCCATCGGCTCCTGCAGGACCCGCGCGCCGTGCAAGCGGGCGCGCTCGAAGGCGGCATCGACGTCGGGCACGCGCACCTTCAGGATGTGCGTAACGTGACCCGGCTGCGGGGCCTGCTGGTCGCCGTGGACGTCCGCGACGATCACGCCGCCGTCCTCCCCGACGCGCATCTGCGAGCGGTGGTGGTCGCCGATACGGACCCGCTCGACGAACCCGAACGCCTCGGTGAGCCACGCGACGGCGGCACGCACGTCCGGGTAGACGAGCACCGGGATCACGGTTGCGGTCGGCAGCGAGCGGTTCTCGATCATGACCGCGTCAGGCCACGCCGGCCAGGAGGAACGCACGCGACTCCTTGAGCATCTCGCGCGCGATCACGAGGCGCTGCACCTCCTGCGTGCCCTCGTAGATCTGCGTGATCTTCGCGTCGCGCATGAACCGCTCGACTGGGTACTCCTTGACGTAGCCGTAGCCGCCGAGGATCTGGACGGCCTCGGTCGTCACCTCCATCGCGACGTCGCCACACATCAGCTTCGCCATCGCCGAGGCCTTCGTCAGCTCTGACTCCGGCACGCCCGCGTCGGCCATCTGCGCGAAGCGGTAGAGGAGGCCGCGCGCGGCCTCGGTCTTCGTCTCCATGTCCGCGAGCTTCGCTGCGATCAGCTGGTGCTGTGCGATCGGCTTCCCCATCGTCTCGCGGCTGCGCGCGTACTCCAGCGCATAGTCCGTCGCGCCCTGCGCGATCCCCAGCGCCTGCGCCGCGACACCCGGTCGCGAGCGGTCGAGGATCCGCATCGCGAGCTTGAACCCCGTTCGCTCGTCGCCGAGCCGGTTTGCCTCCGGGACGCGGCAGCCGTCGAAGACGAGCTCGCCCGTCGTCGAGCCGGCGATACCCATCTTCTCCTCGAGCCGGGCGACCTCGAAGCCGGGCGTGTCGGGCTCGACGAGGAAGGCCGAGATCCCCGCGTGACCGGCGTCGGGATCGGTCTTCGCGAAGACGGTGTAGAGGCCGGCGACGCCGGCGTTCGTGATGAACCGCTTCGTCCCGTCGAGTACGTATTCGCCGTCGTCGCGGCGCGCGACCGTGCGCATCGCCGCCGAGTCGGAGCCCGAGCCGGCCTCGGTCAGCGCGTACGCTCCGAGGACCTCGCCGGACGCGAGGCGCGGCAGCCACGCCGAACGCTGCTCCTCCGAGCCGCCGAGCTTCAGCCCCAGCGAGCCGAGCTCCTGCACCGCGAGAATCAGGCCGCTCGTCGCGCAGACCTTCGAGACCTCCTCGATCGCGATCAGCGAGAGCAGCGTCCCGGTGCCGGTGCCGCCAACCTCTTCGTCGAAGAGGAGACCGAAGACGCCTTGCTCGCGGAACAGCTCGACGACGTCCCAGGGGAACTCGTGCGTCGCGTCGATCTCCGCCGCACGCGGCGCGATCCGCTCGCGCGCGAGCGTGCGGACGAGGTTGCGCAGCTCCCGCTGCTCGTCGCTCAGGACGTCCCAGGGCACGCGAGAAGTGTACGAGCCTGAGTTGTGCCGGAGCGGTCTTGCGGCGCCGCAAGGCGACGCCTTCAGGGGTCTGCCCCCGCCGCAGGCGGGGGATTCGAGCGGCGGAATCCGATTCCACGGATTCCCCCTTGCGAAAGGTCAGCCGAGCATCTCTGCGGGCACGAACTTGCTCACCTCGACGATCTCGTCGGCGGGGACGTTGGCACGCCGCGCGGCCTCCATGATCGCGTCCGGCGACGGTGCCTCGTAGAGGCAGTAGGTGCGGAGGCGGTCGGCCGTGATGAAGGAGAAGAGCCAGCTGACGCCCTCCTCCGCGTTGACGTCGTCGATCCGGCGGACGACGTCCTCGGGGAGCTCGAGCCGCTCGGCGAAGCTGCGTTCGATGACGTAGAGGGGCATCCGCCGATGGTACTACGGGCCCTCGGTCGGGACGAGGCCGCGACGTAGCGCGTAGCCGGCCGCCTCGGTGCGGTTCGCCGAGCGCGTCTTGCGCAGTATCGAGCGGACGTGGTTCGCCGCCGTGTGCTCGCTGATGTGCAGCACACGACCGATCTCGCGATTCGAGCGGCCGCGCGCGAGCTCGGCGAGGATCTCGACCTCGCGGGCGCTGAGGCCGTCCGGGAAGTGGGCCGTCGGCTCGACGTCCGCGCCCAGCTCGCTCGCGCGCAGGTCGAGGGCCGGCAGACCGATCGCGCGCGCGAGCCCGAGCGCGACGCCGAGCTGCGCCTGGGCGTTCGCGCCGTCCTCGGCGTCGCCGCGCGCGAGGAGCATTCGCGCGTACTCGTAGGCTGTGTGCGCGAGCCAGGTGCGGGCGCCGAGGCGGGTGTCGAACGCAAGCGCGGCGCGGAAGTGGCTCTCGGCACGCTCCCAATCGCCGAGGAGCGTCGCCAGCATGCCGAGGTAGCGGTCGGCCGATCCGTAGCAGACGACGAGGTGGCCGATCATGACGTTCGCCCCCGCGTACGGCGCGAGCTGCGGGTACAGCGCCTCGGCCGCCCTCGCGTCGTCGAGCAGCGCGGCAGCATCCGTCAGGTAGACGAGCGACGCGAGCCACAGCGACGCGCGGAACTGCCCGAGCCCTCCGGCGAGGAGGCGTCGGAGCTCCGCTTCGGCCTCGTCCCTCATGCCGACCTCGGCGAGAAGCGCGACGAGGCCGGGTCGCCAAGCGCCGTCGCGCGCAGCACCGTCGAGCAGCCGGACGAGCGGCGCAAGCTCCGCCAGCCGGCCCTGCTCGCGCCGGATCGAGAACATCTGGAGGCCGTGCGTCCCGGACGGGTCGCGGCCGGTGAGAAGCCCGGCCCACTCGCGCGAGCGCGCGGCCGCAGCCTCGGCGCCCGCGAGATCGCCGTCGCAGAGCGCGAGCGCCGCGGCGTAGTGCTCGGCGACGTGCGAGAGGAACGGCTGGCTCTGACGCCCTGCGACGGCGAGAAGCTCGGCCAGCCGCTCCTTCGCCGCGTCGTGGTCACCGAGAACGACGTATGAGGGGACGAGCCAGGAGAGCGCCTCGCCCTGGAGGTCGACGTCGTCGAGCTCCTCGCCGAGCGCCCGCGCCTCGGCGAGCATGCGGTTGACGTCCTCGTTCGAGGAGCTGCCGCGCGACCAGTACGACTGGGCGAGCGTCATCCCGAGCGTGCGCCCGTCGCCCCTGCGCCGCGACATCGAGATCGACTCGTCGCGGGCGAGCGCCGCGCGGGCGGAGTTGCCCTGCAGCTCGAGGCTCCGCGCGAGGCCGCCGAGGACGCGCGCGCGGAGCTCGGAGTCGTCGGCCGGCAGCGCCACGGCTGCCTCCTCGAGCAGCTCCACGGCACCGAGCTCGTGGAACGCCGGCCGCCAGCACGTCTCCTCGAACCCGATCGCGGCGCGCGCGAGCAGCTCCGGGTCGCCCAGCGTCCGCGCGAGCTCGGCCGTCTCGGCGAAGGCTTCGAGCGCGGCGTCGGCGCGCCCGGCGCGATGGCACGCCTCGCCGAGGCGGAGCGTCACCGCGGCGCGCTCGAGACCGTCTCGGAGCCCGAGCTCGAGCGCCGTCCGGTAGTGCTCGACGCCTTCGTCGAACGCGAGCGCGCGGACGGCGGACTCGGCCGCGCGGAGGTTGTACGAGACGGCCCGCTTGGGCCCGCCGACCGGCGAGGCCTCGGCGAAGTGGTGCGCGAGCACGGCGAGGCGCGCCTGTCCGTCGGCGTCGGCCTCGAGCGCCTCGGCGACGCGCAGGTGGAGCTCCGCCCGCCGTCGCGCGGGGAGGCGGTCGCTCACCGCGCGACGCACGAGCTCGTGGGCGAAGCGATACGCGAGGCGCCGTCCTCCGGCATCGACGAGCAGGCCGCTGCGGACGGCCTCGTCGATCGCATCGGCGAGCGCCTCGTCCGCGACGGCGGAGGCTCGACGGGCGGTCTCGAGCTCGAACTCCGCCCCGGTCACGGCTCCCACCTCGAGGAGCTCGTTCGCCTCCGGGGAGAGGCGCGCGAGCCGCTGGTTGACGACCTCCCGCACCGTCGTCGGCACGCCGAGCTCGGACGCGGGCCGCGTGAGCCGCGCGGCGTGGGCACCGACCTCCACCGCCCCGGAGTCGACCAGCTCGCGCCAGAGCTCGGTGACGAGAAACGCGTTGCCACCCGTGAGCTCGTGGATCGCGGCCGTGAGCTCGGGCGCCGGCTCGGCGCCCGTGGTCAGCCGGACGAGCTCCCGAACCTCCTCGGCCGACAGGGCGCCGAGCCGGATCCGGACCACGCCCTCGGCGCGCGTGACGTCGACCAGCGCGTCACCGAGCTCTGCGGGGACGTCCGCCTCGGCATCCCGGAACGTCGCGACGAGCAGCATGCGCGCCGCCGCGGCCGAGCGGACGAGGTGACGCATCAGCTGCAGCGTCGACGTGTCGGCCCAGTGGACGTCCTCGACGACGAGGACGATCGGTGCCTCGGTCGAGGCGCCAACGAGGAGGTCGGTGACGGCCGTGTGCAGGCGGTGGCGCTCGGTGTCCGCGTCGGCCGGCGCGGGCGGGGCGAGGTCTCCCATCCGCGCGGCGAGGCCGGGTAGCAGGCGGGTCAGCTCGCCCCCGCCAGGCCCGAGGTGGCGCGCGAGCGTCTCGCCCGGAAACGTCGCGACGAGGTCTTCGAGCGCGGTCGCGAACGGCCCGTACGGAAAGCCGACGACGGCGTCGCAGTCGCCGTAGAGGACGACGGCGCCCTCGTCCGCGGCGGCGCGGGCGAGCTCGCGGACGAGCCGGCTCTTGCCGCTGCCGGGCTCGCCGGCGACGAGGGCCGCGCGACGCCCCTCGCCCGCTGCGCGCGGCAAGAGCGCCCGCAACGTGGCGAGCTCGTGGACGCGTCCGGCGAACGCGAACGTCGGCGAGAGCCGGAGCGGCCCCGGAAGCGGCGCGCCAGCGATCATCGATAGTCAGATCTGATCATGACGAACGCCGCGGTGCAGCGCGCAATTCGGTCAGGACCGGTCATGACACGCCGCGAGACGGTTTCTACCCTCGGGAACCGACGCATTCACGGACGAGGAGGAACGGATGAGCACGACCGTCCCGGCAGTAGACAGCGCACGCGACGAGCTCGCATCGTTCGGCGACCGGCTGATCGGGCCGAGCGACCCGACGTACGACGATGCCCGGGCGCTCTTCAACGCGATGATCGACCGGCGGCCGGCGCTGATCGCGCGCTGCGCGAGCGCCGACGACGTCGCGGCGGCGATTCGCTTCGCGCGCGACCACGACCTCAAGCTCGCGGTGCGGGGCGGCGGCCACAACGGCGGCGGCCTGGGCAGCGTCGAGGACGGGGTCGTGATCGACCTCTCGCCGCTCAACGCGGTGTCGGTCGACCCGCAGGCGCGTACCGTGCGCGTCGGGGGCGGTGCCGTCTGGGGCGAGGTCGACGCCGCGACCGGCCAGCACAACCTCGCCGTGCCGACTGGGATCATCTCGACCACGGGCGTGGGCGGGCTGACGCTCGGCGGCGGCCACGGCTACCTGGCGCGCAGGCACGGCCTCACGATCGACAACCTCGTCTCGGCGCGGATGGTGCTGGCGGACGGGTCGCAGGTGACGGTCAGCGCCGACGAGAACCCGGACCTCTTCTGGGCGATCCGCGGCGGCGGCGGCAACTTCGGCGTGGTCACGGAGTTCACGTTCCGCGCCCACCCGCTCGAGAGCGTCGTCGGCGGACCGACCTTCTGGGCGATCGAGGAGGCCGACGCGCTCCTGCGGATCTACCGCGAGTGGCTTCCCTCCGCGCCGCGGAACGTGACGGGGTTCTTCAACTTCCACACGATCCCGCCCGTGAAGGAGGCGTTCCCCGAGGAGCTGCACCTCCGGAAGGTGTGCGGCGTCGTGTGGGCGATCGACGCGTCGGACGACGAGGCGGAGAAGGCGATGGCGCCCCTCCTCTCGGCGGCCGAGCCGCTGCTGCACGGCGTCCAGCGGATGCCGATCGCCGCGCTCAACAGCGCGTTCGACGGGCTCTACGCCCCGGGCGACCAGTGGTACTGGCGCGGCGCGTTCCTCCGCGAGATCCCGGACGAGGCGATCGCGGTCAACCGTGAGTGGAACGAGCGGATGCCCGGGTTCAAGGCCGGCAGCCACTTCTACCCCGTGGACGGCGCGGTCAACGACGTCGCGGTCGAGGACACGGCGTTCGGCTATCGCGACGCCACGTGGTCGCAGGTCTTCATCGGCTGCGACCCCGATCCCGCCTCCGCCTCTGCCGTGCGGGAGTGGACGGTCGGCTACCACGAGGCGATCATCCCGTATACCGCGGGCGCGTCGTACGTCAACTTCATGATGGACGACGAGGGCCAGGGCCGGGTGAAGGCGACGTACGGCCCGAACTACGCGAGGCTCGCCCGGATCAAGGCGACGTACGACCCGGAGAACGTCTTCAGCGTCAACCAGAACATCCTGCCGTCGGGGGCCTGAGACGCATGCGGGAGGACCGGCGCGACCGGTCCTCCCGCGGCGTCACGGGAGGCCAGAGGGGCGGACGAGCGACAGCCCGGCCGCCCCCGCCAACGCGACGGCCGCAGCGGCGACGAAGACGAACGACACCTCCGTCGGCCGGCTGGCGCGACCGAGGCGAGAGCCGAGGTTCGCGTACGCGGACTCGAGCGCGCGCGCCGACCGCGCCGCGAAGTACTCGCCGCCCGTCCGCTCCGAGATCGCCTTCAGGGTCTCGCGGTCGGGCACGCGGTTGAACCCGCCGAAGCCGCTGAACCTGCCGCTCCCGACCGCGCCGTCGGGGCGGTCGGTCCCGAGCGCCACGGTGAACACGGGGATCTCGGCGTCGGCGGCGATCGAGGCGCCCTCCTCCGCGGGGATCAGCCCGCGGTTCTGGCGGCCGTCCGAGAGGAACAGGATCGTCACGGCGCCGCGCGACGGGATCGGCCCCGACGTCGGAGCCGACGTCCCGGGCTCCGAGAAGGTTTCGCGCGCGAGCTCCACCGAGCGGGCGAGCGCGTCGCCGATCGCCGTACCGCCACCGGAGGCGAACTGGTCGATCGCCGCGACCGAGCGGCTGACCCGCTCGCGGTCGTGGGTCGGGCTCGCCGCGACGCTCACGTCCCCGGCGAACGTCACGAGGCCGACGCGGAGCCTCTCGGGCGCGCGCTCGAGGAACGTCTGGGCGGCAGCCTTGGCGGCGTCGAGCCGCGTCGGCCTGACGTCGTTCGAGAGCATGGAGCGCGATGTGTCGAGCACGAGGACGACGGTCGCGTTCTCCACCGGAGCCGACCGGTTGACGTGCGGCCCGGCGGCCGCGATGCAGAGCGGCACGAGCGCGATCGTGAGGAGCGCTGAGCCCGCGTGCCGCCGAAGCCGCGACGTGCGCGGCGCGACGTCGCGGAGGACGTCGATGTTCGTGTAGCGGACGACGTACGGCGGCCGGCGGCGCGACAGAAGCCCGTACGCGCACACGAGCGCAGCGAGCGCGGCGAGCGAGAGGAGAGCCAGCGGACGGTCGAAGCTCATCGATCCTCCGGTCGGGACTCGATCGTATCGTCCGGCACCCGTTCCGACGACGCCGCGCACGGGCGCCGCGGCTGTCTACGCTCCGCCCGTGATTCTCTCGAACGGCGTCATCCGGACGATGGATCCGTCCCTCCCGACGGCGTCGGCGCTCGCAATCGCCGGCGAGCGGATCGTCGGCGGCGTCGGCACGCACGAGCACGCGCTGCCGACGCCCGAGCGCGTCGACCTCGGAGGCCGCTGCGTCCTTCCGGCGTTCACCGACTCGCACGTCCACTTCCCCACCTGGTCGCTCGCGCGCAGCGACGTCCAGCTCGAGGGCGTGGAGTCGCTCGACGAGGCGCTCGCGCGCGTCGCCGCCCACCGCGCCCGGGGCGAGTGGATCCGCGGCCACGGCTGGCGCGACGCGCGATGGGCGGAGCATCCGTCGCGGCAGGCGCTCGACGCCGTCACGGGAGACTCCCCGGCGGCCCTCTGGTCGAAGGACTACCACTCGCTCTGGGTCAACAGCGCGGGGCTCGCCCGGGCGAACGGCGACCTCCAGGTTCCCGGCGGCGTCGTCGAGCGGGACGACGCCGGCGAGCCGACCGGTGTGCTCCGCGAGGAGTCGGCGTGGCGCTTTCGCGACCTGTACGTCGAGGTGACGGAGGAGGAGTGGGCCGCCGCCACCCGCGACGGCCTGCGCGTCGCGGCCGAGCGCGGCGTCGGCGCGATCCACGACAAGGACGGCTGGCTCGGCGCCCACACGATCTTCGGCCGGATCCACGAGCACGCCGGCCTCACGCTGCGGGTCTGGCAGTCGCTCCCGCTCGACCACGTCGACCGGCTCACGGAGCTCGGCCTACGCGCAAGGCTCGGCGACGACTTCCTCCGCCTCGGCTACCTGAAGACGTTCATGGACGGGACGCTCGGCTCGCAGACGGCGTGGCTCCTCGACGGCAGCGGCATTTGCATCACGAACGGCGAGCAGCTCGCAGAGGGCATCCGCGCCGCCGCCGCGGCCGGCTGGCCCGTCGCTGTCCACGCGATCGGCGACCGCGCGAACCGCGAGGCGCTGGATGCGTTCGAGGCGACCGCCGACGCGTGGCACCCGCTCGGGCTCCGCCAGCGGATCGAGCACGCGCAGTGCCTCGACCCGGCGGACGTGCCGCGGTTCGCCGCGCTCGGCGTCGCCTGCTCCGTCCAGTTCAGCCACGCGCCGTCCGACCGCGACCTCGCCGAGCGCTTCTGGCCGGACCGGCTCGACGGCGCGTACGCATTCCGGACGCTGCTCGAGAGCGGCGCGGTCGTCGCGAACGGCTCCGACGCGCCGGTCGAGGAGCTGGACCCTCTCGCGGGCATCGCCGCGGGGGTGCGTCGCAGCATCGACGGGCGCCCCGGCTGGCGTGCCGCCGAGGGGCTGACGGTAGAGCAGGCGCTCCACGCGTCGACCGTCGCACCGGCGTGGCTCGCCGGCGACGAGCGCCGCCGCGGCAAGCTGCTCCCCGGGTTCCTCGCCGACGTCGTCGTGCTCGACCGCGACCCGGTCGCGACTCCGGCCGACGAGCTTCCCGAGCTGCACGTCGTCGCGACGATGGTCGGCGGGCGCTGGGTGCACAACCCACCGCCCTGGGACTGATTCGGCGCAGGACTACGGGAAACCGCCCTCGGCACCTCCGGGAACAGTCCCTACAATCGGAACATGGCCACTCGAGCCGAGACGCCGCGGACGATGCTCCCCGTCCACCAAGCGGGGCAGTGTTCCGTCGCGGCGACCGGTGAGATCGTCGGGTCGAAGTGGACGGTGCTCATCGTCCACGACCTCTCCGAGGGACCGCGCCGGTTCACCGAGCTCGAGCACGCGTGCGCGGGGATCAGCCCGAGGACGCTCGCCGAGCGGCTCCGCTGGCTCGAGGCGGAGGGAATCGTCGTCCGTCGCAGCTACGCCGAGTCGCCGCCGCGGGTCGAGTACGAGCTGACCGAGAAGGGCGATGCGCTCAAGCCGATCATCGACGAGATGCGCCGGTTCGGGCACGAGTGGCTCGGCTGCGAAGTGCATTCGGCCTAGGCTCTCCCCACACGCGGACGAGCTCGACGCACGTCGCCGCCGCGGCCGCCATGTCCTGAACGGATGCCCACTCTCGCACCGAGTGGTAGTGCTGCCCACCCGTGAAGAGGTTCGGCGTCGGGAGCCCCTTCTCGGTCAGCCGGGCGCCGTCGGTGCCCCCGCGGATGATGCTGTGCACGGGCTCGACGCCCGCACGGCGAATCGCCTCCTCGGCGGCCTCGACGATCTCCGGGTGGCGGTCGAGCACGGGGCGCATGTTCCGGTACTGCTCCTCGACGCCGAGCGTGAACGACGCGC
>JBKPNM010000071.1:0-14266 GCA_046732615.1 Actinomycetota bacterium
CCTCGAGGAGCGCCGTGCCGACGCCCTTGCCACGCGCGTTCGGGACGACGGCGATCGCCAGCTCCGGTGTCCGCTCGTCGACGAACCCGTACCCCGGCCGCTCGTGATCGAACAGCCGGTACCAGGCTGCGCCGACGGGGAAGCCCTTGTCGATCGCGATCACGGCTGTGTCACCGGGACGGCCCCATGCCTTCACGTACAGCGCGACCGGCCCGGGGCCGGTGTCCGGCGCGCGCTCCTTCCAGTAGTACGCGTGGTGGAGCATGTCGCGCAGGAAGCGCACGTCCTGGGCGCCGCCTCTCCGGACGACGATCGTCCCGCTCTCGCCGCTCACAGCGCGAGTGACGGCTGCTCGACAAGCGCGACGAGCGTCTGCAGGAACGCCGCGCCGTCGGCACCGTCGATCGCCCTGTGGTCGCACGTCAGCGTCAGGCGCACGATCGGCGCGACGTCGAAGTCGCCGTCGCGGACAACGGGCTCGTCCCTCACCGTGGCGACTGCGAGGATCGCCACCTGCGGAGGATTGAGGACGGCGGTGAACGACTCGACGCCGAACATCCCGAGGTTCGAGATCGTGAACGTGCCGCCCTCGAGATCGGACAGCTTCAGCTTGTTGTCTCTGGCGCGGCTCACGAGGTCGGCCCGCGCGCGCGCGATCTCCTGCACAGTGAGCCGCTCGGCGCCGCGGACAACCGGCACGACGAGGCCCTGGGGTGCCGCCACGGCGATCCCGACGTGCGCGCTGGAGTGGCGCTGGATCTCGTCGCCGCTGAACGTGGCGTTGACGGCCAGATGGCGGTTCAGCGCGACCGCCGTCAGCTTGACGAGGAGGTCGTTGACCGTCGGCTTGACGTCGCCCTCGGCGAGCCGCTCGACGAGCGTCTCCCGGAGCGCGAGCGCCTCGCTCATGTCGGCGCTCACGCCGAGCTGGAAGACCGGCGCCGCCCACGCCTCGGTGACGCGGCGCGCGATCGTCTTCCGGACCGACGTCAGCTGCACGATCTCGACCTCCTCCGGAGGCATCGCGACGGGCGCGGCCGGGCCACCGGCCGCGGCACGCTCGACGTCCTCGGCGAGGATCCGCCCTTCGGGGCCCGTCCCCTGCAACGAGTGGAGATCGACGCCGCGCTCGCGCGCGAGCCGCCGCGCGAGCGGCGAGGCCTTGACCCGGGCGTCCGCTCGCCCCTCGGGCGGTCGGACGCCAGAAGTGCTCGTCGGCTCTTCGACCCGAGGCGTCTCCTCGGCGGCGGGTGCCGGTTCGTCGCGGACGCGGGTCGCCACGCTCGCGGTTGCGACGTCGGCCGATACCGCAGCACCGTTGCCCTCGAGGGTGGCGACCGTGGCGCCGACCTCGACCTCGCCCTCGGGAACGACGATCCGGACGAGCGTTCCCTCGACCTCCGCCTCGACCTCCTGGGTCACCTTGTCCGTGTCGAGCTCGTAGAGCGGCTCGCCCTTCTTCACCGCGTCGCCCTCGGACTTCAGCCAGCGGACGATCACGCCGGACTCCATGCCCTGGCCGAGCCGCGGCAGCTTGACGTCGGTCGGCATCAGGTGCCGGCGACGCCGTCGACGAGGGTGGTCCCGGCGCACGGCTCGGCTTCGACCCGGCTCACGGGCGTCATTATGCTGACCGCCGTGAAACTGGTGGATCAGTGGGGCGCGCTCGAGCGGCGCCTCCCCGGCGACTGGGAGACCGTCGCGCTCCGCCTGCGCACCGAGCAGCCCGAGGACCTCTCCGAGGCGGCCCGGACCCTCGGCCCGATGAGCGTCGGCCGCACCGGCGACGAGCTCGTGTTGACCGTCCGCCGTGCGGGCGGCGGCTCGGGGCCAGAGGCTGCCCGGCGGCTCTTCGGGCGCCTCGACGACGCGCGCATCTGGTGCATCCTCGAGCAGGAGGGCGTCGACGTCGACGAGAGCGACCCGAGCGCCGCGGTCGAGCCGCCGCGCGAGCCCGTCGTCGCGTCGTGGGACGCCGCGCTCGCCCAGCTGCCCGCCGGCTGGAGCGACCTCCTCTGCCGGCTCGAGCTTGGCTCGAGCGCGTTACTGGCCCGTGCGGCGCTCCTCTGCGCGCCGCTCAACCCGACGCGCGAGCACGACAAGGTTGCGTTCACGTTCCGCTGCGCGAGCCGGGCCGGGTACGGCGTCTCGCCGGTGATGGCCCGCCGCTGCTTCGAGCGCCTCGACGAGGAGGGCATCGACGGCCGCGCGACTGTGCTGCGCGTGCTGTCGGACACCTACAACGTCGCGACGCAGGGCGCCGTCTGGTACGTGGGCGGCAAAGCCCTCTAGACGCGCTCAGCCGACCTTGACGCTCGTCCGCATCGTCGTGCGGTGCGGGTCGCACTGGACGACGAGCGTGCCCTTGCGGAGCGTGACCCGCCAGGTCTGCGTCCCGACGAACCCGACGCCGGTCGCCTTCGCGGCGCCGGCGCCGCGGAGCCGCGCGTTGTGCGCTTTCGAGCGGTCGCGGACGACGAACGTGTAGGGCCCGGGACGAAGCGTGGTCACCGTCTTCCCCGCGGTCGTCTTCAGCGAGATCTTCGCCGCCGGGCCGACGGTGAGGGCCAGCCGGGCGCCGATGTTTGCGGACGGGGCGGGTGGCTTGGGCGGTGTCGTGGTCGGCGGCGGTGCCGCGCCGACGTCGAACGTCCCCACCATCCGCGAGGGGTGGACGTCGCAGACGAAGCGGTAGCGGCCGTCCGCGAGCGTCGTGCGGAAGGTCGTGTCGCCGATCGTCTCGACGCCGGTCGTCAGGTCGACGCCGGGGCCGCTCAGGTGGAAGTTGTGCTCCTCGGAGAGGTCCTTCACCTCGATCTCGACCTCGCCGGGCTGGAGCGTCTTCACGTCGGCGCCGCCGGGCGTCTTCAACGTGATCGAGAAGCCCGGCCCAACGGTTCCCGCGAGCTTCGTCTCCTCCGCCCCGGCGGCCGCGGCGACGACGAGGGCTGCGACCGCGATGCCGGCAATGCCGTGACGGCGCTTCACGGTCCCTCCTTACGCAGCTCGGGCCGAATCGGATCTCCGGATGCGGTCACGCGCGGAGCTCGGCCCCGAAGCGCTCGCGCAGCGCGTCGACGATCCGGGCCCGCGCGACGCCCGCCTCCTCGTCGGTCAGCGTCCGGTCGGGGGCCTGGAAGACGAGATGGAGCGCCACGGACTTGTGTCCCGGCCCGATCTGGTCGCCGTGGTAGACGTCGAAGACGCGCGCCTCGCGGAGCTCCGCGCCGCCCGCCTCGCGGGCCGCGGCGACGATCGAGCCGGCCTCGACGTCGTCCGCGACCGCGACCGCGATGTCCTGGCGGTTCGCCGGGTACGTGACGACGTCCTCATAGAGGATGCGCTCCGGCCGCCGCGAGGCGAGCGTCTCGACGTCGAGCTCGAAGACGCCCCACGACCCATCGAGGTACGTCGGATGGAGCTCGCCGAGCCAGCCCGCCTCCGTCGCGGCCGCCTTGCCCGGATGGAGCGCGTCGTGGGTCGTTCGGCGGAGCTCGAGCGGCACGTGCGCCACGGCATGGATCGCCTCGACGGCCCGGCGCGCGGCCTCGAAGCCGCCCTCCGCGATCCCGGCGACAAGCCACGGCTCGTCGGGGAGCGGGTCACCGGTCGGCCGGTAGACGTGCGCCAGCTCGAAGAGGCGGATCGACTCGTTCCCGGCGTCGACGTTGACCCGTGCGGCGTCGATCAGCCCGTGGAGCAGCGTCGTTCGGAGCACGGCCTGCTCGGCGCTCATCGGGTCGGGCAGCCGCAGCGCCTGCGGATGCGGATCGGCGGCCACGAGGCTCCAGGTGTAGGCCTCCGAGAACCCCGCGCCGACGAGCACGTCCTCGAGCAGCCGGCGGAAGCGCTGCAGTGGCGTGAGGTGACCCGCAACCGAGCGGCGCAGCGGCATCGTGTGCGGAACGCGGTCGAGCACTGCCCGCGCGACCTCCTCGACGACGTCGATCTCGCGGGTCACGTCGCGCGCCCGGAAGGTCGGCACCGTCACCCGCCAGCCGTCGCCGACCTCGAAGCTGAGCCCCGTGAGCAACGAGCGCTGCTCGCCGGGCGCGACCTCGAGGCCGATCAGCTCCGACGCACGCTCGGGCCGGAGGGTGACGACGGGCCGATCGGGGAGGCCGTCTTTGACGTCGACCGAGCCGGTGAGCTCGGCATCCGTGAGGTCGACGAGCAGCCGGCTCGCGAGCACGGCGGCGGGCTCCGCCGCGTACGGGTCGACGCCCTTCTCCCACTTGTTCGACCCCTCGGTCCGCAAGCCGAGCCGCTCGGAGGTCTTGAGGACGCCGATCGGCTCGAAGTTCGCGGCCTCGAGCAGCACCTCCGTCGTCGACTCCGAGACCTCGGACTCGAGCCCTCCCATGATCGCCGCGAGCGCGACGGGCCGCTCGCCGTCCGTGATCAGGAGGTCGCTCGGGAGAAGCTGACGCACTGTCCCGTCGAGCGTCCGGAGCGTCTCCCCGTCGCGTGCGCGCCGGACGACGATCCCTCCGCCGGAGAGCAGCGACCGATCGAACGCGTGGAGCGGGCTCCCGAACACGTGCATCACGTAGTTCGTGATGTCGACGACGTTCGAGATCGAGCGCATCCCCGCGAGATGGAGCCGGCTGCGGAGCCACTGCGGCGACGGGCCTACCGCGACGCGCGAGAAGCCCCGGGCGATGTAGCGCGGGCAGCCTTCGAAGTCGTCGACGACGACGTCGACCTCGCGCGTCCCGGTCACCGGCGGGTCGACCGGGTCGGGCAGGCGCAGCTCCCCGTCGAGCAGCCCGGCGACCTCGCGCGCGATCCCGACCAGCGACAGGAGGTCGGGCCGGTTCATGGTGGGAAGGACGTCGAGCACCTGGTCGACGAGCGGCAGCACGTCGGCGAGCGGCGTGCCCGGCTCGAGCCCGTCCGGCAGCAGCATGATCCCGGCGTGGTCGGCTCCGAGGCCGATCTCGTCCTCGGCGAGGATCATTCCCCGAGACACCTCGCCGCGAAGCGGCCGTTCCTCGAGCGGCCCCGGGAAGCCGGGCAGCAGCGCTCCGGGCAGCCCGACGGCGACGGTCGCGCCCGCGCCGAAGTTCCACGCGCCGCAGACGATCTGCTGCGGATGTCGGTTCCCCACGTCGACCTGGCAGAGCTGCAGCCGGTCGGCGTTCGGGTGCGGCTCCGCGGAGACGACGCGGCCGACGCGGAAGTGCGCGAGGTTCCCGGGCGCGTCGGGCACGCCGGCGTCGAGCACCCGCTCCACCTCGAGCGACGAGATCGAGAGCCGCCTCGCGATCGCCTCCGCGGTCGCGGTCGTCTCGACGTACTCGCGCAGCCATGAGACGGGAACCTTCAAAACTGCCCCGAGAAGCGAAGGTCGTTGCGCCACAGCTCCCGCAGGTCCGGAAACTCGTGACGGAGCATCGCGATGCGCTCGAGCCCCCAGCCGAACGCGAAGCCGGTGTAGCGCTCCGGGTCGTAGCCGACGAACTCGAAGAGCTTCGGATCGACCATCCCCGCCCCGCCGACCTCGATCCAGCCGGAGTGACGGCAGACGGGGCAGCCGGCGCCGTCGCAGACGTGGCACGAGACGTACGCCTCGATCGACGGCTCGGTGAACGGGAAGTAGTGCGTGCGGAACTCCGTGCGCCGCTCCTGGCCGAACAGCGCCTTGAAGAGGAAGTCGAGCGTTCCGGTGAGATCGGCGAGGGTGATCCCCTCGTCGACGGCGAGGCCCTCGACCTGGTGGAAGATCGGCGTGTGGGTCGCGTCCGGGGTGTCCCGGCGATAGACGCGGCCGAGCGTCACGATGTAGATCGGCGGCTGCTCGGCCTCCATCGTCCGGATCTGCGTCGGCGAGGTCTCCGTGCGCAGCACCGTCTCGTCGTCGAGGAACAGCGTCGCGAGGGGCGAGCGGGCGGGATGTCCGGGCGGGAAGTTGAGACCGTCGAAGTTGTATCGGGTCGATTCCACCTCGCGGCCGTCGACGACCCGGTAGCCGAGCCCGAGGAACACGTCCTCGACCTCGCGGCGGATCTGCGTGATCAGGTGCAGGTGCCCGCGCTCGTACCCGCCGACGGGGAGCGTCACGTCGACGCGCTCCTCGCTCAGGCGCCGGTCGAGCTCGGCGCGGGAAAGCGCGGCCTCGCGGTCGGCGACCGCCGTCTCGATCCGCTCGCGCACGGCGTTCAACCTGATCCCGGTCTCCCGGTCGCGAACCTCTCGGAGCGCCAGCTTGAGCTCACTCTTCCGGCCGAGGTACTCGATGCGCACGGCCTCGATCCCGTCCGTCGTCGAGGCGGCGGCGGCCGCCGCGAGGGCCGCCTGCTCGAGCGCCTCGACGTCCATGGGACGTCCGAGGCTAGCAAGTGACACATTGCAACTTGGTGCTTGAATCGGGCGCATGAGCGAGTACGACGCGTTTGCCGCCGTCTACGACGAGTGGACGCGCCCGATCGGAGAGGACGACGTCGACTTCTACGTCTCGCTGGCCGCGGAGGCCGAGGGGCCCGTCGTCGAGCTCGCCGTCGGGAACGGACGCGTCGCCGTGCCGATCGCGGGGCGCACGGGCCGGCGCGTGATCGGAATCGACCTCTCGCCGGCGATGCTCGAGGGGGCGTCGGAGCGCGCCCGCGCCGCCGGCGTCGAGCTCGACCTGCGGCTCGGCGACATGCGGGAGCTCGATCTAGGTGAGCGGACCGACCTCGTCATCTGCCCCTTCCGCTCGCTCCTCCATCTCCCGGGCCACGACGAGCGGCTCCGCGTCTTCCGGGCCGTCTTCGAGGCGCTTCACCCCGGCGGGCGTTTCGCGTGGAACGCCTTCGTCTTCGACCCGGAGCTCGCAGCGGAGCTCGACGGGCAGTCGCGCGAGCAGGGCGGGGTCCGCCACCGCGTCGACTACGACTACGACGACCGGCGGATCGACCTTTCGCTCGCGGGAGGCCCGACGGTGCCGCTGTGGTGGGCCGAGCCGAAGGAGTGGGACCGGCTCGTCGCCGACTCCGGCCTCGAGGTCGAGGCCCGGTACGGCTGGTTCGACCGCCGACCGTTCGACGACTCGAGCCGCGAGGCGGTCTACGTCGCGCGGCGGCCCGCATGAGCGCCGACGCCCTCTACGACCGGATCGCCGGCATCTACGACCCCTGGTCGGTATCCGTGACCGAGGACGTCGAGCTGTACGTTTCCGAGGCAGTCGCCAGCGGCGGCCCCGTCGTCGAGCTCGCCGTCGGCACGGGCCGGATCGCCGTTCCGGTCGCGAAGGCCGGAATCAGCCTGATCGGGGTCGACCAGTCCTCGGCGATGCTCGCGCGCGCACACGAGTACGCGGAGCGGGAAGGGGTCTCGGAGCTCGTCGACCTCCGCCAGGGCGACCTGCGCGAGCCCCCCGTCGACGAGCGCGTGCCGCTCGTGACCGTTCCGTTCCGCTCGCTGCTGCACATGGCGGACGAGGACGAGAAGCTGCGAGCGCTCCGCGCGGCCGCCTCGCTGCTCCACCCCGGCGGCCGGCTCGTCTTCGACGTCTTCGCACCGAGCCGCGAGGACATCGAGGAGACCGACGGCCTGTGGCTCGAGCGCGAGCCCGGGATCTTCGAGCGCGCCGACTGGGATCTCCGAACGCGGACGCTCGCGCTCTCGGTCCGCGGCGGAGAGGAGGCGACGACGTTCGAGCTCCACTGGCTGTCCGCGCCCGAATGGCACCACCTGATCGAGCAGGCCGACCTCGTCGTCGAGGACCTCTACGGCTGGTTCGACCGCCGGCCGTACGAGGGCGGCGAGGATCAGATCTGGATCTGCAGGCGTCCGCGCTGACGTGTTGTGTCCGACTTCGAGTCGGACGCCGAGCGCAGTCAGACCGGCGTGACCTCGTCGCCCACGCGCACGGTGCCCGGCTCGAGCACCTCTGCGTACACCCCGAGGCACGCCTCGCCGTCGACGTCCGCGCGCGCGGCGAGGAGCTCGCGCAGGACGTCGCGGTCGCGGCAGCCCGTGTCGGGGCTCGCCGAGGGAACCGCGCATCTCGGGGTCGGCCTCCCGACGAGCAAGAGCGCGTCCCCGGCCCGCACCCGCCTGTCGCCCCACTCCTCCTCGCCGAGCGCGTCCGGCCCGTCGAGCTCGAGCAGCATGCGGAACCGGCGGCCGTCGCCGTCGATCAGGCCGACGGAGGCGCGCGAGACCATCGTGGCAGGGCGTGAATCCGTCGCCCAGGCGCCGTTCGTCCGCTCCACGAGCGTGAGCGACCGGCCGACGAGGTCCGACAGCGCGTCGGCCCACGGCCCGGTGACGACGTGCCCGCGAACGTCCCGCCAGTACACGCCGACCACGACCTCGCGTGTGCGAACGGCCTCGCCCTCGACGAGCTCGCCGCCCGGCAGGCGCACGCCGAGCACGCGCGCGCCGACGTCCCACGAGGCCGTGGCGCGGACGAGCGACGTGTCGCGCTTGCCGTTGTAGAGCCGGAGGCCGTCGTCGACCAGGAGGAACCGCCGGTCGTCGCGCGCGCCGTCGGGCCCGAGCTCGACGGCGTCCGGATGGTGGAGACGAAGGCTCTTCACCGGCGTGACGTTGATGCGCGAGACGCGGGCGTCGGTCATCTCGGCGGCGATGCTATCGAGGCGGGTGGACGCGACCCCGCGGCGGGCATAGGATCGCCCGCGATGGTCTGGGTCATCGTCGTCCTGCTCGTGATCGTGGCGCTGATCGTTCTCGCGCTGATCGCGCTCTACAACCGCTTTGTCCGGCTGCGGAATCGCGTCGACAACTCCTGGGCGCAGATCGAGGTCCAGCTCAAGCGGCGCTGGGATCTGATCCCGAACCTCGTCGAGACGGTGCGCGGCTACGCCGAGCACGAGCGCGGCACGTTCGAGGCCGTCACCGAGGCTCGCGCGAACGCCCAGCGGGCCCAGGGGCCGGCAGAGACAGCCGCCGCCGAGGGCATCCTCGGCCAGGCGCTCGGCCGCCTGTTCGCCGTTGCGGAGGCGTACCCGGAGCTCCAGGCCGACGAGAACTTCCGCCAGCTGCAGACCGAGCTGTCGGAGACGGAGAACCGGATCGCGGTCTCGCGTCAGGTCTACAACGACACCGTGCTGACGTACAACAACGCGATCCAGACGTTCCCCGGGGTCGTCCTCGCGGGGCCGTTCGGGTTCGCGAAGCGCGAGTTCTTCGAGACCGACGAGACGCAGCGCGAGGCGCCCCGTGTCGACTTCTCTCCCGGCGCTCGGCCGGCCGCACCGTCGGTGTCTCCTCCCGCGGCACCGGCGACACCGTCCGCCGACGCGCCGAGTGAGCCGCCCGCGTCGTAGCGCGGTCCTGCTCGCGGCCGCTGCCGCCGCCCTCGCGCTCACCGGCGTCGCGCAGGCCCAGAGTTACGAGCTCGTCTCGAGCGACGTCCGGGCGAACGTCAGGCCCGACGGCTCGGTCGCAGTCGACGAGGCGATCACGGTGGCGTTCTCGGGCTCGTTCACGTACGGCTTCCGCGAGATCCCGCTCCGCTCGGGCGAACGGATCGACGAGATCGGAGTCTCGGAGAACGGCAGGGCGTTCGGGCCCGGCTCGCCGACCGAGCTCGAGCCGGGCGGACCAGCGGGCACCTTCGGCGTCGCCGACCTCGGCAAGCGCATCCGCGTCGTCTGGCGCTTTCAGGCGGACGGCTTCCAGCAGCGGACGTTCAGCATTCACTACCGCTTCACGGGCCTCGCGGTCGGCTACGACGACGTCGTCGACGTGAACCTGAAGGTGTGGGGCGACGAGTGGGAACAGCGCCTCGGCCGCCTCACGGCGACGATGACGGGTCCCGGCGACGTCGTCAGGGCGTGGGGACATCCCGTCTGGGTCCGCGGCGACGTCACGCTGAACGGTCGCTCGGCGCTGCTTCGGGCGCTCGACGTCGACGCCGGCCAGTTCGTCGAGCTGCGCACCCTCTACCCGCGGCAGTCCTTCACGTCGACGACGGGCATGAAGGTCGAGGGGGGAAACGGGCTCGAGAAGATCGCCGCCGAGGAGCTTGCCGACGCCCGGGCGTACGAGCGCGACAAGGAGCGCATCGACGACGCGATCGCCCATCCCTGGCGGACGGCACTGATCCTCCTCGCCCTCGGGGTCGCCCCGGCGCTCCTCATCTCGACGTTCGTGTTCTGGCGGTTCGGCCGCGAGGTCGAGACCGGTTACGACCGCGAGTACGAGCAGGAGCCGCCCACCGACACCGAGCCCGCCCTCGTGCCCACACTGCTCCGGCAGGGCGGCGAAGCCGGCTCGTTCGAGTTCACCGCAACGCTCTTCGACCTCATCCGGCGAGGGCACTACTCGGCGGAGCAGGTGACGACGGAACGGAGCCTTTGGGGCGGCCTGCGCCACGAGCGCGTCGCCGACCTCGACCTGTCCCGCGGAACGCCCGTCGAGCTGACCCCCTGGGAGAAGTCGGTCACCACCGTCGTCGACCACGTGCTCGACGGCGGCAGCAGGCGCCTGTCGGAGTTCCGCGGCGAGATCGAGGACGAGCGCTCCACGATGGCGCCGCGCTTCGACGGCTTCAAGGCGGCGGTCGAGGGCGAGGTGACGAACCGTGGCTGGTTCCGCTCGATCGGCCTCGTGCCGCTGATCCTCGGCATCGTCTCCTTCGTCGGGCTCGGGGCGCTGCTCGCGTTCATCGCGATCGAAGGCTGGCGCATGGTCTACCCGCGCTGGAGCGACGTCGTGCTGCTCGCGCTCGGCGTCGCGGCGTTCGTCAACGCGGCGGTGCTACTCGGCGCGACGACGCGCCGTAAGCTCTGGCGCCGGCGGTCCGGCCCGGCGGCCGTCGAGGCGGAGCGCTGGGACGCCTTCCGGCGCTACCTGCAGGACTTCCCGCGGCTCCAGGAGGCGCCGCCCGCCACGCTCCAGCTCTGGGAGCGGCTGCTCGTGTACGGGATCGCCTTCGGAATCGCTGACCGCGTCCTGCAGGCCGCGCACATCGCCATGCCCGAGGCGCTCGCGCAGGCGAGCTCCGTCTACTGGATCTCGGGCCAGGGGAACCTCGGCAGCGGCGCGTCGGCGATGTCGATCGGCGACCTCGCCTCCGGCTTCGGCTCGGCCCTCTCCCCGCCCTCGTCGGGCTCCGGCGGCTTCGGCGGCGGCTTCTCCGGCGGAGGCGGAGGCGGCGGTGGCGGTGGCGGAGGCGGATTCGGCTGACCCTGAGCACCGGCCGGGCCCCTGGTCCGCCGACTCGACGAGCGACACTCAGGCTCCACCGCGCGGCCGTCGGGCAGCCCGATCACGTCGCTCTCGACGGAGATCCACGGGCTACGGTCGAGGATCGTCGCACGGCAGACTGCCTCCACGTCGAACACGGCTTTGCCGAGCTCGCCCGCAGCAGGGGCGCCCTGCCGCGATATGGCGCCAGCGTGCGGACGAGGTGCTCGACGCGTCTACACCGAGCTAGCGGCGCTCGAGCCGCGCGACGCTTCGTAGAGCGCAATCGCCCCGGCCGCGGCCACGTTGAGGGACTCGGCCTCGCCCGGCAGCAGGATGCCGGCCTTGTGACACTGTGTCACTTGCTCGTCGGGCAGGCCCGCGCGCTCGGCCCCGAGGAGGAACGTGACCGGCGGCGACAGCTCCACCTGAGACAGCGGCACCCCGCCGTGGGCGACGAGCGCGACGCAGTGGCCCGGACACGCGTCCCAGTCGACGAGCGGCACGCGGAAGATCGCACCCGCCGACGCGCGGAGCGCCTTCGGCGACAGCGGATCGGCGCACCCGTCTGACAGCGCGACACCGGCGCCGAAGGCGTCGGCGGTGCGTAGGAGGGTCCCCACGTTGCCCGGGTCGGCGAGCCTCCAGAGCGCGAGACATGTCTCGCGGGCCGCGGCCGGCAGGTCGGCGCGCCGGTAGACGCCGATCGCGCGCGCAGGATGCGGCAGCGTCGACACTCGCGCGAGGATCTCCTCCTCCACGGTCTCACCGGCGACCAGGAGATGCACCGGCTCGATCCCGGCGGTGCGCGCCGCCTCGACGAGATCCTCGCCTTCGACGGCGAAGAGCCCCGTCTCGTCCCGGTGCTTTCGCTGCCCGAGGAGCTTCCGCACCAGCTTGAGCGTGTCGTTGTCGCTCGAGGTGATCACGCGCGCCAGTCCAAGGTGTTGCCGTGCGGGTCGACCCGAGCGACGACCTGTGCCGGCCCCGGCCAGACGCGGAGCTCGAGCTCGAACGCCGCGTCCGTCCCCGCGCCGAGCTCCCAGCGCCGCACCGAGACCCAGGCGAGCGGCCGTCCGTCTCCACCGGCCGTTTCGAGCTCCTCGGCCAGCTCGAGTGCCACTGTCCCGGGGAGGTAGATCGTCGAGAACGTCTCGAAGACGACCGTCAG
Organism: Actinomycetota bacterium; assembly: GCA_046732615.1. Lineage (GTDB taxonomy): Bacteria > Actinomycetota > Thermoleophilia > Gaiellales > Gaiellaceae > Gaiella. The sequence goes on from JBKPNM010000071.1 coordinate 12,311, forward strand.
TGCGTCCGCGGGGCGGTCGGCGAGGAGCCCCGGTAGCATCGCGGTGTAGTCGCCGGCGACGAGCTCCGGCCGCTCCGGCATCCGGCGCAGCGTCTCCACCGCAGCGTCGAGGCGGGCGACGCGCTCGTCGAGCCCCGGCCACACGAAGCTCCGCAGCAGCAGGTAGCCCTCCGCTGTGGTGGCGTCGATCGGCACGAGGTCGATCCCGCGCCGGCGACGGACGACGAGCTCGCGCGAGAGGAGCGACCCGGGGACCGAGCCGCCGGCCTTCTCCTCCGTCGTCAGCTCGAGGAGCGCGTCGGAGGGCCCCCACGCGCCGTGCTCGTAGCGGTAGCGATACCGGTCGACGAGGAGATTCAGCCCAGCGCTCGGGCCGAGCTCGATCAGCTCGAGCGGGAGGCCGGTCTCGGCCGACGCGGCAAGGAACGCCGGCAGCAGCATCGTGCAGCGCTGCACCTCGTTCGTCTGCACACCGTGCGTCTCGACGCGTGGGCGGAGCTCGGCTTCGTGCTCCGCGAGTGCAGCGGCGAAGTCCTCGAACCGGCCGCTCAGGGCATCGGGCGCCGCCCCCGAGAGGACGAGGTAGTGCACGGCCGCGAAGAGCCGGAGGGGGACGTCCCACCGCTCGTCGACCCCGACGAGCGGTCGTGCCGGAGTGGGGTCGTCGGCGAGACGCTCGGCCAGCCGGGCGTAGAGCGGCGAGCCGAGCGCCTCGAAGTGCTCCGCCTGTGCGCGGAAGGCGTGGGCGAGCTCGCTCAGGCGGCTCGGGACTTCGCGTCGTCGCCCGACGCGACGGCGGCCTTCGCCTTCTCCGCGACGGCCGTGAAGGCCGCCGGGTCGGCGACTGCGAGGTCGGCGAGCGACTTCCGGTCGAGCTCGATGCCCGCTTTGTGGACGCCGTTCATGAACTGGTAGTAGGAGAGGCCGTTCGCGCGAGCCGCCGCGTTGATGCGGACGATCCAGAGCGACCGGAAGTTGCGTTTCTTGTTGCGGCGGTCGCGGTAGGCGTACACGAGCGAGTGCTCGACCTGCTCCTTCGCGTACTTGTAGTGCGTGCTCTTGCGGCCGTAGTAGCCCTTGGCCTGCTCGAGCACCTTGCGGCGCTTCTTGCGCGCGGCGACCGATCGCTTGACGCGAGCCATGTCAGCCCCTCCCCAGCAGCTTCTTGACGGACTTCTGGTCGCTAGACGCGACCGACGCGGTCTCCCGCGCGCGCTTCCGCTTCCCCGGACGGCTCTTGATCACGTGGCCCGGGGGCGCCGTCCGGTGGCGCCGCCGGCGCAGCAGCTTCCCCGCCGCGCTCACCTTGAACCGCTTCTTCGCCCCGCTCGCCGTCTTCACCTTCGGCATCTCGTCTCACTCCTGCGTTCTTCGTCGGCCCCAGCACCATCACCATGTTCCGGCCGTCGAGCGTCGGCTGCTGCTCGACCTGCCCGAGCTCCTTGACGTCCTCTGCGAGACGCTCGAGAAGCGTCCGACCGCGCTCCGGATGGAGGTTCTCCCGCCCCCGGAACATGATCGTGACCTTGACCTTCGCCCGCTGGTTGAGAAAGCGGACGACGTGGCCCTTCTTCGTCTCGTAGTCGTGAACGCCGATCTTCGGCCTGAACTTGATCTCCTTGATGTTGATCGTCGACTGGTGCTTCCTCGCCTGTTTCGCCCGCTGCTCCTGCTCGTAGCGCCACTTCCCGTAGTCCATGACGCGCGCCACGGGCGGGTCCGCGTCCTTCGCCACCTCCACGAGGTCGAGGTTCTTCGAGTAGGCGTACTCGAGCGCCTCCTTCGTGTCCTTGATCCCGATCTGCTCCCCATCCTCGCCGACGAGCCTGACCCGCGGCACGCGGATCTGCTCGTTGATCCGATCCTGCTGGACGACGGGACGCGTCCTGTCCTCGGGACGACGCCGCGGTCTCAAAGGCAGTTCACCAAGCCGAGTCGATCCTCCTCATTCGTTGA
>JBKPNM010000072.1:0-13315 GCA_046732615.1 Actinomycetota bacterium
ACCCGGAGGAGCTGCTCGACCTGCTGCTCGGCGACCTGATCGGCGATCGCCTGCTGCAGGACGACGTCGCCCTGCTCGTCCTGCAGCGCGCGGGCTGAGCTACCGCTCCATGCGGACGCCGACGACGTCGCGGAGGTACTCGAGCGCGATCCGCTCGAGCCGCTCGTCGACGCAGGCGCAGGCGTCGGGGAGGACCGTCACCTTGAACCCGAGCTCGCGCGCGGCGATCGCCGTCTGCGTGACGCACATCTCGGTCGCCATACCCGCGAGCCGCAGGCGCTCGACCTCGAGCTGGCGGAGCAGGATCTCGAGCGGCGTCGAGTCGAACGCCGAGTAACGGGGCTTGAGGACGACGCGGTCTCCGTCGCGCGGCGCGAGCGCCGCGACGAGGTCGCCGCCGCGGCCGTGCTCGATCGCGCTCCGCACGAGCCCGGGCGCGTTGGCGTCCCACCTGCCCCAGTCGTCGTTGGCGTAGACCACGGGCATCGACCCGCGGGCGCGCTCGAGCTCAGCCACGAGGGCGCGATGCCGGGCCCGGAACGACGCGAGCAGCAGCTCGCCGTTCTCGTGGCGGAAGTCGTTGACGACGTCGACGAGGAGGAGAGCGTCGTTCACCGTTCCGCCGAGGTACCCAGAGCGTCGCGCTCCGGAAACGAGCGCGTACCCCTACCGTCGGTTTCGGCTCCGTGTGCAGGGGGTATCCCGCTGACGTCCGAAACGCGATCCGAGTTCGAGAACGCGTTCCGCAACACGACTCCGAGAGGAAGGAACATGGGCATTGGTGTCAGTCTCATCCTGATCGCGGTCGGTGCGATCCTCACGTGGGCCGTCTCGGCCGATGTGTCCGGCGTCGACCTGCAGACGGTGGGCGTGATCCTGATGGTCGTCGGAGCCGCCGGTGCGCTCATCTCCCTCGTGTTCTGGTCGAGCTGGGGTGGGTTCGGGGGCCGTGACACGACCATCGTCCGCGACGGCGAACGGGTCGTCGAACGCTGATCCACCGCACGGATCCGTCTCCCGGAGGCGCCCCAGTGGCGCCTCCGGGCATGATGGGCGCGATGCACGATCTCTTCGAGACGCACGACGGGGGTGAGACGGCGGTCGTCACCCTCCGCGGAGAGCTCGACGCGCACGACGCGCCTCGCCTCCGTGAGCTGTTCGCCGCCGCTGTCGCAGAGGTCGAGGGCGCAACCCGGCCGCGTCTGGTCGTCGACCTGACGGGCGTGGCGTTTCTCGACTCGACCGCGCTCGGCACTCTCGTCGGTGCGGTCCGCCGTGTCCGCGAGGTCGACGGCGAGCTCCGCATCGTGCTCCCGGACAGCGCCGCGCGGCGCATCTTCGAGATCACGGGCCTCGACGACGTTCTCGACGTCCATCCGTCGCGCGCGGCGGCGCTCGAGCGCACCGCGGGGCCCTGAGCGTCGGCGCGTGCGCCGCGCGCCGACCGCGGGAGCCCACGCGGCCCACGTCAACGCGAGCGGCACTCGGGCCGCGCTCCGTCCCCGGAGCGGGCGGGCGGTCAGCCCGCCACGAGAGGCTGCGGCGACGCGTCCTTGAGCTTCGTCCGGAGCCACTTCCAGCGCCGCTCCGCCTCCTCGAGCCCTTCCGCGACGGTCGTGACGAGGTCCGTGTCGCGCGCGGCCTTCGCCGCCTGACCGAGGATCACCCAGGCGATCTCCGCCTCGTGTGCCGAGCCGTACGTCTCGCGGAGGTCGTGGAGGAGCAGCATCGCGGGCTCCGGCCTGCCGCCGAGCAACTCGGACGAGAGACGGCGCGTGCGCTCGAGCACGCCCGGACTGTGACCGGCGTCGCTCCGCTCGGGCGCGGAGTACCGCTGCGCGTGGGGCAGCAGCCGCTCGAGCTGCTCGGTGCAACGTGCCGCCAGCACGTGCGCCGTGTGGTACACGTCGGCCTCCGCCGCATGGCGTTCGCCGAGCGTCCGGAGCTCGTCGGCGAGAGCCGCCTCCACGTCCTGCACGAGCTCGATCGCGTGATCGAGCTTCACGGCACCTCGACGCGCGGCGGCGCCGGCTCGGAGGCCGTCGTCGTCGGCGCCGGTGACGGGATGCCCTCGGACGGGGCGACCTTCTCGACCCGGACGGCCGCCGACTTGAGGAGTGGCTGCTTCGAGACGGGGTCCCATGCGACGATCGTCAGCTCGTTCGCGGCGCGCTCGTGCTCGTCGTCGCTTCCGTCGCCGTCCCACGAGCCGTAGTGGAAGGGGACGAAGACGACGCCTGGACGGCCGCCGCTCAGGCGCGCTCGGCCGACCACGCCGCCGCGCGGCGACTCGACCCGCACGACGTCGCCCTCGCCGACGTCGAGCGGCGCGGCGTCCGACGGCGCGAGCTCGATCCAGACGTCCGGCGCGGCAGCGTTCAGCTCGCTCACCCGACCCGTCTTCGTCCGCGTGTGCCAGTGGTAGACGGTGCGCCCCGTCGTGAGCTGGAGCGGGTACTCGTCCCGCGTCGCCTCGGCCGGAGGTACGTAGTCGACGGCGTGGAGGACGCCGCGGCCGGGCTTCTCGAGCGCGGGGAAGTCCTTGCGCTCGTGCGCAGCCCCGGTGACGAGGTCGTGGCCGTAGTCCTCGCACTCGTCGGCGAACGTGTTGAACACGTGGTCGGTGTAGAGCCTCTCCGCGCCCTCCGGGTGGAGCTCGTTGCACGGCCACTGGATCCCGCCCGATCCCCGGAGCAGCGCGTACGAGAGGCCGCTGTAGTCGCAGAGCCGGCCCCGCGTCATCTCGCGGAACGCGTCGAAGCACTCCTCGGCCGCGCTCCACGGGATCAGCGGGGCGCCGTCGCGGTCCCGGAGGTCGAGCCGACGGGCGTACTCGACGAGGATGTCGAGGTCGGGCCTCGCGGTGCCGGGCGGATCGACGGCCTTCTCGGAGAGATGGACGGTGCGGTCGTGGTTCGTGAACGTGCCCGTCTTCTCGCCCCAGAGCGCCGTCGGCAGCACGACGTCGGCCAGCTCGCCCGTCTCGTTGAGGAACGCGTCGCTGACGACGACGAAGAGGCGCTCGTCGGCGAGGATCGACCGGATCCGGCCGAGGTCCGGCAGCGATACGGCGGGGTTCGTCCCGATGATCCAGAGGAAGCGGACGGAGCCCTCTTCCGCGTGGCGGAAGATCTGCATCACGTGCGTCGGCGGCGCCCAGCTCGGGATCCTCTCCGGCTCGACGTTCCAGAGCCGCGCGAGCTCGCGGATGTGCGCCTCGTTCTGCCAGTTGCGGACGCCGGCAAGGTCGCCGTCGGCCCCCGTCTCGCGCGTGTTCTGCGCGGTCGGCTGGCCGTTCATCTGGAACGGGGCGCAGCCGGGCTTCCCGATCATCCCGCGCAGGAGATGGATGTTGTTGACCTGGACCGCCGACGCCGTCGCCTGGTGCGCCTGGTACACGCCCTGGAGGCACGTCGAGACGAGCCGCTCCGAGGTGCCGACGACGCGCGCCGCCTCTCGGATGTCCTCCGCGTCGACGCCGCAGAGCTCGGCGGCGCGCTCGGGCGGGTAGGCGGCCACGGTCTCGCGAAGCCGCTCGAAGCCGATCGTGTGCGCCTCGACGAACTCCCGGTCGATCCAGCCGTTCGCGATCAGCTCGTGCTGGATCGCGTCGAGGAGCGGCAGGTTCGTCCCACCGCGGATCGGAAGGTGCACGGTCGCCCGCTCCGCCACCTTCGTCCGCCGCGGATCGACGACGACGAGCCTCGGCGGGTCGGGGCCCGCGAGCCGGTCGAGTACGCGTGCCCAGAGAACGGTCTGCGTCTCGGCCATGTTGTGCCCGACGAGGAAGAGCGTGTCGCACTCGTCGACGTCCGTGATCGACCCCGGGTCGCCGTCGGAGCCGAAGCTCTCCTTGAGCGCAGCGTCGGCCGTCGCCGTACAGAGGCGCGTGTTGCCGTCGAGGTGAGGCGTCCCGATCCCGGCACGCACGAGGAGCGCGAGGGTGTAGTAGTCCTCCAGGAAGAGCTGGCCGGAGTTGTAGAACGCCATCGCGAGCGGGCCGTGCTCGGCGAGGATCTTGCGCGAGCGGTCGACGACGAGGTCGAGCGCGGCGTCCCAGCCGGCCGGCTCGAGCGAGCCCTCGTGCCGGACGAGCGGTGTCGTCAGGCGGTCGGGCGCGTTGTTCGCCTTCCAGCCGTGGAGCCCCTTCGGGCCGAGGCGGCCGCGGTTGACGCGGTCGTGCTCCCGGCCGCGGACGCCGACCATGCGACCGTCGCTGACGGCGATGTCGAGGCCGCAGCCGTTCGAGCAGAGGACGCATGCCGACTGGACCCACTCGACGGCCGACCCGTCGACAGTGGGATCGAGGAGCTCGTCGACGCGTGCAGGCCAGACCTCGCCCCGGCCGTACGGCGTGCGCTGCCCCCAGATGTCCGAGAGACGTCCCTCGAGAGGGCGCGTCGGATCTCGGGCCGCGTCCATGGGCCTGGGTCTGACCGCTCTGGCGCGTGCGCAAACGAGCCGATCGGCGCGTCCCAGGGTTTGTGCGCGTGGCCTTCGCGGGTATCTCCGGCATCAGCCCACGACCAGCGAAAGGGAGGCACCGTGTCGCAGATCACGACCCCGCGCGAGCTCTTCCTCCACGAGCTCGGCGACATCATGTACGTCGAGGACGCCCTCGCGAAAGAGGTGCTGCCGAAGCTCATCTCGGAGGTGAAGGACGAGGAGTTCCGCACGGCCCTGGAGGAGCACCTCGAGCAGACGAAGGGCCATCTCCGCAACGTCGAGAAGGTGTTCGAGGAGCTCGGCGAGACGCCGCAGCCGGAGGAGTGCATCGGCTTCGAGGGCCTGAAGTCCGAGCACGACAAGCTCCTCGAGGAGACGTCCACCGAACTGATCGACTCCGTCGACCTCGGAGCGGCAGCCCGCACGGAGAACTACGAGATCGCGGCGTACGAGGGCCTCCGCCGGATGGCGAAGGCGATGGGCGAGGAGAAGGCGGTCGAGCTCCTCGACAAGAACCTCGCCGAGGAGAAGGAGGCGCTGCGCCTGGTCGAGAAGATCTCGACCCGCGTCGCGAACGAGAGCGCGAAGGCGTACGCCTGAGCGACACGAGGACCGGGCCGCGTGGAGCCACGCGGCCCGGTGTCTGTCCCAGGCGGCTCGGTTCTCAGTCGGAGTTCAGCCGGGTCGGCTGTCAGTCGGAGCGGCGCGGCGGAGACGCGGCGTCCGGCGTCGGCGCCGACCGCTCGCGCAGCTCGCGGCTCCGTTCGGTCTCGGCGTTCAGCTCGCCGCCGAAGAGGAGGGCCATCCCGCCGAGCCACAGCCAGGTCATGGTCACGATGACGGCGCCGATCGTCCCCCACGTCTTGTCATACGACCCGAACCACGCCGTATAGAGCGAGAACGCGCCCGAGACGAGCAGCCAGACGGCGACGGCGACGATCGAGCCCGGCGTGATGATCTGCCAGCGCGGGTGGTCGACGTCCGGCGCGAGGAAGAGGACGAGGGCGAAGGCGACGAGCAGCGCGACCAGGAGGATCGGCCACTGGCCGATCCACCAGACGAAGGCGACCGCCGTTTGCGCGCCGAGTGCCTCTCCCAGCCAGGACTGCAGATGCGGGCCCATCACGAGCAGCGTCCCTGCGAGCAGCACGGCCGCGCCGACCGCGATCCCGAGGCCCAGCGCGGTCAGCCGCTTGCGCGCGAAGCCCCGGCGGTCCTCGCGGTCGTAGGCGATGTTGAGCGCCGTCATCACAGTGCTCATTGCACTGCTCAGCGACCACAGCGCGAGGACGAGGCCGACGACGGTGAGCAGAATCCCGGCGGACGGCCGCTCGCTCAGCCGCTGGAGGCTCTCGCCGAAGAGGTTCGCCACGTCCTGCGGCGCGACCGCCGTGAGCTTGTCGACTATTTCGTCGATCGTGCTCGCGTCGGCGACGAGCGTGAAGACGCCGAGCACGAGGAGTAGGACCGACGGGATCGCGAAGAACGCGCTGTACGCCAGCGCGGATGCCATCATCGGCACGTTGTCGTCGATCGTCTCCTTCCCCGCGCGGACGACGACGGCGCGCCAGTCGGCCAAGGAAAGGTCACGGAGCCCCGGGTCGGCGCGCTTCGGCTCGTCGAGCTCGGGATAGGGGCCCGACGGCCCCTCCGTGCGATGCGCCCGGGACGACACGTCAGGCCCGTTGCTCGCTCGCGTCCTCGGCGTCCGCATACTCGGCCTCGAGCGGGTGCTCGTCCTCTCCACCGGGGCCGGGGTTCGGCGTGCCGGGCGGCGGCTGCGGGCTCGGCACCGGATCGGGGCTCGGCGCGGGCGCCGGGACGTCCGGCGGTGGTCCGTCGGGCTGTTCGGGTGTCGGCGACTCGCTCACGGAGCTTCTCCTTCGCGGGGGATTCGTCGAGAGGATCGGGTACCCGCGCGCTCGGCTTTTCAACCGCCTCGCTTGGTTGCGATCGCCGGTTTCGGGGTAGGACGACGGCGCAGCGTCGACTGGGTACGCTGCGCGAACCCATCGAGGAGGAGCACGAGATGGCGGACGGAACAGCGGGTCGTGGCGCAGCGGGGATCGGCCTCGGCGGAATCCTCGTGATCATCGGAATCATCGTCGCGATCGTCTGGAGCGTCTGGCTGGGCATCGTCATCGCCCTGATCGGGCTGGTCGCCTTCGGCGGCTTCGCGCGCGGACGCTGGTACTGAGCTCGACTCGAGTCGCCGGCCGCCGGGTCAGCGCGTGGCGCTCCCGGCGGCCTCCGCATCCGCGAGATCCTCGTCGGAGAGGACGCGCTCGTCCGGATCGGGCGTGTCGCGCCGCGGCTCGAAGCGGAGCTCGTCCATGTACGGCGTCGGGAGGCCGCGCCGGTAGTCGAGGAACTCCTTCGCGTAGTACGCGCGCGCTTCCTCGACCGTCTTCTCTCCGGTGACGATGTCGCGCGCAAGGTTCAGCGCGAGGCTGTTGGCCTCCTCGTCGTGGCACCGTGCCGAGACCTCGCCGGCGGTCCGCTCGGCGATCACGCTGCCGTCGAACTCGGCGAGGGCGGTGAAGTGCTCGGGCGCGACGCGGAAGTCGATGACGCTCTCGACCGAGTCGTAGTGCGGCGCGGGGAAGTCGTGCTTCCAGAACGTCTTCGAGGCGACGATGCGCTTCCACGGGCCGACGCGGTGCCAGACGAGCTGCGACTCCGTCGCCTCCTGCGGCTCGCCGTACTTCTCGAGCACGAGCTTCGCCGCCTCCTTCGACTCGTCGGGCCAGCCCTCGAGGATCTCCGAGCCTCGCCGGTCGTCCATCGTCGCTCCTTCCGTCGCTCGCGAAGCGGCTGGTACCCCGCTCGGCGACCGCAAAACGAGGTGGACGCGGCTCAGGCCGTCCGACGCCGGCCGAGCACCGCGTCGAGCGGGCGGGTGTTGAGGACGTCGTCTGCGGTCGCCCAACCGCGGCGCGCGGTGGCGACGGCGAGGCGCATGTTGCCGAGGCCGCGGAGCGAGTGGGCGTCGGTCGAGGCGACGACGGGCACCCCGGCGGCGACGGCGGCGCGGACCTCGTCGCCGCGGAGGTCCAGGCGGTCGGGGAGCCCGTTCGTCTCCACCGCGACACCCGTCTCGACGGCCACCTCGAACACGGCGTCGAGGTCGAGCGCGTTCGGCTGCCGGTGGTTGACGATCCGCCCCTTCGGATGGCTGAGACAGGAAGCGGCGGGGTGCCGCAGTGCCTCCAGGACACGCTTCGTCAGCCGGTCGCGCGGCTCCCGCTGGCCCGCGTGGAGGCTGACCTGCACCCACTCGAGCTCGACCAGGACGTCGTCCGGGAGGTCGAGCGAGCCGTCGGGGAGGATGTCGGCCTCGATCCCGCGGAGAATCCGAAACGGCGCGAGCTCGTCGTTTGCCGCAGCGATCTCCTCACCCTGGCGGCGGACGTCGTCGGCGTCGAGGCCAGGAACGACGCGGACGTTCCGCGTGTGGTCGCAGACCGCCACGTACTGGTAGCCGAGGTCGCGCGCCGCGCGCCCGAGCTCGAGCACCGAGGCGCGCCCGTCCGACCAGGTCGTGTGGCAGTGGAGGTCGCCGCGGACGTCGGCGAGCTCGACGAGCGCCGGGGGAATGCCTGCGAACGGCTCCTCGCGGAGCTCCGGCGGGCACCACGGCAGCCCGAGGGCCGCGTAGACCTCCTCCTCGGATCCGCCGAGCGGCAGCGGGCCGAGCGCGTCGACGTACGCGCTCGATCCGGTTGCGCGCAGAAGCTCCGTGCCGAAGGCTTCCGGCGAAGGGACGAGCAGCTCCACGGACGTCCCGTCGACGCTCACGCCGACCGCGCTGCGGTCGCGGCGCTCGACGACCGCGACCACCGTGGGTAGGTGCGCGAACGCTTCGACGACGTCGCCCGGCTCGTCCGCGGCGACGACCACGCGAAGCGCGAAGCACTCGTCGGCCCACCTGCGCGGGTCGCCCGCGATGACGCCGCCGAGCGCCTCTGCGATGGCGCCCACGAGCCCTCGCGCCCGGTCGACGGTCGCCGCGCGCCGCTGCTCCTGAGGACGGCGGTCGAGGTTCGCGAGTAGCCGCGCCTCGGTCTTCGCGCCGATCCCGCGGACGGAGCGGAGCCGTCCCTCGCGGGCCGCGGCGCGGAACTCGTCCGCCGTCGTGACGCCGAGCGCCGCGGAGATCTCGAGCATCCGCCTCGCGCCGACGCCGAGGTAGCGGCCGAGAGCGACGAGCTCCGGCTGGACGGCGCGCTCGAGCTCGTCCAGCTCGGCCAGCTTCCCGGTCTCCGCGAGCTCGCGCAGCCGCACCGCGATTCCGGGCCCGATCCCGCGCAGCTCGTCGACCCGGCCGGCGAGCGCGAGCTCGGCCACCGAGACCCGCGTCTCGCGCACGGTCTGGGCGGCTCGGCGGAAGGCGCGGCTCGCGTACGGACTCGAGCCCGCGAGCTCGAGCAGCGTGGCGAACGCCTCGAGGCGCTCGGCGAGCGCGGCGTTGTCGAGCGTGCCGCGCTCCGGCTCGTCTCGCATCCCGCCCGACACCGCGACAGCCTGCCATGGCATCGGTGTTTCGCGGGCCTGATCGCGCGGTACGCGTCTCTCATGTCCGAGGCAGTCCAGGGCGACGACCGCCACGCCTGGGAGACGGAGTACGAAGGCCTGACCGAAGACCTCCGTACCGACCCTGCCGAGGCGCTGCCGGAGCTGCTCGACCTGGTGGAGCGGATGCTGGCTGCGGCGGGCTACGAGGACGGCGTTCCCGGCGCGACGGACGAGCCGGAGGTCGGCGTCGTCCTCGAGCGCGCCCGTGAGGCGGTTGCCCGACGCGAGGCGGGAGCGGAGGTCGGCAACGACGACGCGTTCCAGGCGGCCGCGGAGCTGCGAGGCCTGTACCAGACGCTCCTCGACGCGCCCGAGGCCGAGGCGGGCGCCGACCTGCGGGATCCGAACGGCGACGTGGGAGGCATGTGATGACAAGGCTTCGGTGGCTGGCGCTCGGCGCGCTCGGGATGTACTTCTTCGACCCGCAGCGCGGCAGACGGCGACGGCATGTCCTCCGTGATCGCCTGGCCGCCGTCCCGAGGCGGCTGGGGCGCCGCTTCGCCCGCAAGGCCGGCCTCGTCCGCGCCCGCTCGGGCGCCCTGGCGGCGAAGGGGATGCACCTGCGCGAGCGGCGCAAGGACTGGAGCGACGAGACGCTCGCCGACAAGGTGCGCAGCGAGGTGTTCCGCGACCCGGCGCTCCCGAAGGGCGCCGTCAACCTCAACGTCGAGGCCGGGCGGGTCGTCCTCCGGGGGGAGGTCGCCGATCCGGCCCTCGTCGACGAGCTCGAGCGTCGCGTGCGCGACGTGGTTGGCGTCCGCGAGGTCGAGAACCTCCTCCATCCCCCCGGTGCGGACGTGCCCGAGCACGTCGCCCGGTCGCGCTAGTCCGGGCGCCTCAGGCCACCGCGAGGCGCTTCCGCATCCGGACGACCGTGCCGCGGCCGCCGTCGCCGTCGCGGATCTCGAAGTCGTCCACGAGCGCCCGGATGATCGCGAGGCCCATGCCGCTCTCGGCGAGCTCGTCGCGCTCGTCGTCCGGGAGCGCGACGATCCCCGGGCCCGCGTCCGCCACGCGGATCTCGATCGTGCCGTCCCCGAGGTCGAAGTCGACCCGCACGACACCGTGCTCCGACGGGTGGGCGTGTCGGACCGCGTTGCCGCACGCCTCCGTCACCGCGAGCTTGAGGTCGGCGAGCGCGCCCTCGTCGATGGGCGTGCCGCGCGCAATGCCGGCGAGCGCGAGCCGCGCGACGATGAGGTACTCCGTCCTCGCGGGGATGACGAGCGTGACGACGTCGCGACTCACGGCTCCTCCTCTTTCATTGCCTCTTCCAATCTTCCGCGCATGACATGGAGAGCCCGACGCAGCAGGCGGGAAACGTGCATCTGCGAGATGCCGATCCGCGCGGCGATCTCGGACTGCGTGAGACCCTCGAAGAAGCGGAGCTCGACGATCCGGCGCTCGCGCTCGTCGAGCGCGTCGAGGCCGGCCTCCACGAGCACGCTGTCCTCGACCTCGCCGAAGCCTGCGTCCTCCACTCCGAGGACGTCTTGCATTGTCTCGTCGTCGGCGTCGCGGCCGAGCGGCTGGCTGAGCGAGCGGGTCGAGTACGCCTCTGAGCTGTGGAGCGCCTCGACGACCTCGTCTTCCGCTGCCCCCGTGGCCTCGGCGAGCTCGGCGATCGTCGGCGCGCGACCGAGCTCCGCGGTCTTCGACTCGATCGCCCGGGTGAGGCGGACGCTCAGCTCCTTCATCCGTCGCGGAACGTGCACGGCCCAGGCGCGGTCGCGGAAGTGGCGCTGGATCTCGCCGACGATCGTCGGCACCGCATAGGTCGTGAACTGCACCTCGCGGCTCGTGTCGAACCGCTCGATCGAGAGGAGGAGGCCGATCGAGGCGACCTGGACGAGGTCCTCTTGCGGCTCGCCGCGCCCCGCGTAGCGCGCCGCGAGGCTGCGGACGAGCGGCATATAGCGCTCGACGAGCCGGTCGCGCGCCTCCTCGTCGCCCGCGTGGTACGCGTCGATCAGCGCGACGAAGTCGACGTCCGGCGTGGCGGGGCTCACGCGGCGTCCGGGCGGTAGGCGGCGGCGACGACGAGCGCGATCCGCGCGGAGTCGCCGTCGCGGTGCTCGTCGACGCTCTCGACGAGAGGCGTCAGGACGCGGCGCAGCCCGGCGTCGTCGAGCTGTCCCGGGCGAAACGACCCGAGCCGCACGAGCAGGCCGGAGGGCGTCGCCTCGGCCTCGAGGCGAAGGGTGTCGCCGACGGTCTCCTGCATGAGGAGGCTCTCGACGGCGAGAAGGAGGTCGTCGACCCGGTCGATCGGGAGCTCGAAGCGCGACGCGACGCCGCCGAGCACGAGGCGAGGGACGCTGCGGTACTGCTCGCCGGCCGGGAACTCGACGGTTGTCCGGGCTGCGCCCGCCGGATCGGGGGCGCTCACGCGTTGCCGTACCCGACGGCCCGCGCGGCCTCGAGCGAGGTGTGCAGTGAGAACACCCGGTCGAGGAGCGTGATCTCGAAGATCCGCCGGATGTGCGGGTCGACGCAGACGATGCTGACCTTGCCGCCCGATGGACGCAGCCGCTTCACGGCGCCGAGCAGCACGCCGAGCGTCATCGAGTCGATGAACGTCGCCTCCGAGAGGTCGACGACGAGACCCGTCGCGCCGCCGTCGAGGGCGGCCGTGATCGCGTTGCGCAGCTCCGGCGCCGTGTGCAGGTCTGCCTGGCCGTGAACCGCGATGACGACGACGGGATCCCCTTCGTCGATCGTCTCGACGTCGAAGTCAGTCGACTCGGTTTCGCTCATTCCATCCCATGACAGGCTGCGCGCGTCGTGTACCCCCCGATGCGTGGGCCGAAACCTAGTCGACGCTTCGCGGCACGAGTCGCCGTACCGCGCGTCCGTCTCACGAGCGGCCGACCGCCCGGGCGAGCTCCGCCTTGCTCATCTTGGAGCGTCCCTTGACGTTCTTGTCCTTAGCCTCCTCGTACAGCTGGTCGCGCGTCCGGCCCCGTGGGCCCTTGCGGTTTGCGCGAAGCCCGCCGCGGCGGCCGGACGAGATGTCCTCGCGGGAGAGCCGCGACGACTCCTTCGCCTCGCCGTGCCTCGCGCGCTCCTTGTTCACCGTGCGTGCCGCGATCTCCTCGGCCTTGGGCTCGGAGGTGCCGCGCTTCTCGAGTGAGTCCTTGATGTGCTCGTACTGCCGGCCCCTCTTCGAGCCCTTCTTCACTCCCCGTGGGGGCATTGCCCGAACCTCCTTCTCGGTCGTCCTCCCGGCGAGGCGGGAGGTGGCAAGTGAGACAGTGTCACTTGCCACCTCCGCGCACGCCCGTGCTAGCTGCGGTCCTCGACGAGCTCGTCGTCCTCGTCGCGGTCGAGCGCGTCCTCGACGTCGTCCTTGACGTCGCGCACCTTGTCCTTTGCCTCACCCCAGGTCTCCTGGAGCTTCCCCTCCTGCTGCTTCTTCTCGCCTTCGATGCGATCGCGATCCATGTGTCCTCCTCGTGGTGGTGTACGGGAGACCTACCCGCGTGCGCCGGTCGCGACACCTTTCGCCTCGAGCGTCGTCCGCACGAGCGCGAGGTCGTGGGTCAGCTCCGCGCGCCGCTCATCGCGGCGGTCGCCGGCCCGCAGGACGGCCGACGGGTGGAGCGTCACGATCACGGGCGGCTCGAGCTCGGGAACCTCCATCACGCGGCCCCGGAGCGCCGTCACCTTCGCGCCGCGCCCGAGGAGGGCATGCGTCGCCGTGGCGCCCAGGCAGACGAGGAGCTCCGGCGCCACCTCGGCGAGCTCGAGCCGGAGCCAGACGTCGCAGGCACGGATCTCGGTCCAGTTCGGCTTGTCGTGGATGCGGCGGGTGCCCTTGGGGCGCCACTTGAAGTGCTTGACGGCGTTCGTCAGGTAGAGCTCCCGCTCGTCGAGACCGACCTCCTCGAGCACCCGCCGCAGGAGAACCCCCGCGGGGCCGACGAACGGACGTCCCTCCTCGTCCTCCACGTCGCCCGGCTGCTCGCCGACGAGCATCGCGCGGGCACGCGTCGTGCCCTCGCCGAAGACGACCTGCGTTGCGTTCCGCCAGAGGTCGCAGCGCCGGCAGCCGGCCGCCTCGCGTCGGGCATCGGCGAGAGCGGCCGCCGGTCGTTGGCTGCGCGGAGACACGACAGCTCCGTAGCCCCGCTGCGCGGACGGCAAACGCTTCGACGCCCCCGCCGGCTATCTCCTACCCTGCGCGCGCGGGAGCGCCGCGTTCAGCTCGTCGATCGCAGTGGCGAGGCCGTCGCGTGCGCGGTCGAGCGCCTCGAGCGCACTCGTGAGCCGTCGCGTGCCCTCGCGCGTCGTG
>JBKPNM010000073.1:0-4900 GCA_046732615.1 Actinomycetota bacterium
GAACGTGATGAACTCGTCGTCGAACGTCGCCGGCGTGCCGTCAGGGCAGTTCTCGCCGGACTTTGCGATACAGATCAGCGATTGCCGGGCGAAGTTCGCTCCGCCCGAGGGCTCGGTGATCGTGCTCGCGACGCCGTCTGCGGCGGTCGGGGACTTGAACGACGCAGGGAGGCAGAACGACGTCATGACGGGGTTGGTCGTGGGGTCGAGCACTCCGCCGGTTGTGAGATTCGTCTCACCTGTCGCCGAGCATCCCTGGAGCTCGTAGCCGCCCGCGTTGTTCCGGTTGCTGAGGTTCGAGTCGTTGCTCGTGCCGAGGAGCGCGGCGTTGACGGTCTTCGAGAAGGTCTCGTTGAGGTTGGTCTCCTTGCCCTCCTTGATGAACCACGTCCCGGTCGCCGCGAAGCACGCCGCGCAACTCTCCTTTGTCGCGCCCGCCGGTGCTTTCCAGACGACGCTGACGGTCAGCTTGTTCGTATTGGCGTCTCCAGGAGGCAGTTGCCCGAAGCTGCACGTCAAGACGTTGGTGACGGGGTCGAACGTCCCTTCGAACGGGTTACCGAGCGTGTCACAAAGTGCACGGACCGGACTTGCCGCGCCGGTCGCTCCCGGGCCAGACGGAGGCGCCATCTCGAACCGGACCTGGGTGAACATCGACTTGGTGTTGTTGTAGAACGTCGCCGTGTACGCGATGTTCTCCCCGTAGGTCACCGCAGCGGGGCCGGGGACGACGAACAGATCGGGGGCGCCATCGCGGTTGCCGGCGCTCCCACCGGACACCGCAAACGCGGCGGCAACGACTGCCAAACATGCAACCCCCAGACGCCAACGCGCGCGCTTCATGCTTCCGTCTCCCTCCCGTTAGCTACCGCAGCAGGCACGCCCCCCGCGCGCCGAGCGCCTATCGTGTCAGATGGACGCAACCCGTTGCAAGCGCAACCCAGCGCGCGGCGGGGGATGGCGCGAGGTGCCGGGGCTACGATGCGTCCTCCTGGCGACGTGGCCGAGTGGTTAGGCAGAGGCCTGCAAAGCCTCGTACAGCGGTTCGAATCCGCTCGTCGCCTCTTCCTCTCGGCGCGCCTGTAAGGGAAACGTGAGGCCGCCCGTCAGCGCGATTTGCGCCCCGCGGCCTCGGGTACTCCCCGCCCGTTGTGCCGTCACCACGACCGACGCGAAAGGGTGAGAACCCATGAAACGCCACAGACGTGGTCTTCTGACAATGGGGCTCCTCGCAGTCACGGCAGCTTTCGCAGGAGCGATGCTCGGCGGAACGGGGCTCGGGTCCGCGGCCACGCAGGCGAGGCCGACGAACCAGACGCCACCGACGATCCAGGGCACCCCGGAGGTCGGGTCGACCCTGACCGCCAAGGAGGGAACGTGGACGGGCAATCCGACCGACTTCGACTACGCCTGGCGACGGTGTGACTCGGACGGTGGAAGTTGTTCCCTGATCAGCGGCGCGAACGAGAAGACGTACCTCCTGAAGAAGGTCGACCAGGACAACACGATTCGCGTGACCGTCACGGCGCAGAACGCGGACGGGCGGACGAACGTCACGACGGTTCCGACCGCCGTGATCCGCGAGGCGCCGACGACGCCTCCGCCTGCGGCGAACGCGTGCGACAAGAACCCTCCGGTCGCGAGCGAGCTGAAGCCGCCCGAGCGGCTTCTGGTCGCCGGTCAGCAGGTCAGCCCCAGCGTGGTCGTCGGCTCGACGCAGGAAATCGTGGCGCGCTTCCGCATCTCCGCCTGTAACGGCAAGCCGGTGCAGGGCGCGCTCGTATACGTCACGGCGGTGCCGTACAACATGTTCTCCGTTCCGCCCGAGGCCACGACGGGGGCCGACGGTTGGGCGGAGCTGCGCATGAACCGGCAGCGCGGCTTCCCGGCGACGCCGAAGCAGCAGTTGCTCGTCATGTTCGTCCGGGCCCGTGGCCCGGGCGGCAACCTCCTCGGCGGTATCTCGACCCGCCGGCTCGTCTCCTTCCCGGTCAACCTGCGCGGGTAGTCGAGCGGATCTCGAAGCCGGGCGGCGCTTCAGCGTCGCCCGCGCACGGGGTGGGGTGCTCCAGGGGGTGGCGCGCCCACCCCGTGCGGGGGGCGGCTCGCCCCGTCCGGGCGCGGCACTAGCGTCCGGATGGTGACACTTCGACCATCCGAAACGGAACGGCAGACGGAGCCGTGCCTCAGGTGCGGCGCCGCGATGGAGTGGCGGCACGGCACGTTCCAGTGCCCGCGCTGCCGGTTCAAGGTCGGCTGCTGCGAGGGCCTCACGGGCGACTGCCGAACCTGAGCGGCGCCCGGCGATAGCCTCGCCGGGTGGAGATCCGCCCCATCAGGCCCGACGAGTGGCGGCGCTGGCGCGAGGCGCGCCTACGTATGTTGCGCGAAGAGGCAACGTACTTCTCGACCCGCTACGAAGACGCCGTCCGCGAGCCGCAGAAGGTGTGGCAGGCCCGGGCGGCGGAGGCCGCGGAGGGGATCGACAAGGTGCTCTTCCTCGCGGAGGACGACGGCAGCCTGCTGGGCGTGGTCGGTGGGTTCCGCCGACTCGACCCGCTCGAGGTGCAGCTCGTCTCGCTCTGGGTCGACCCCCGCGCTCGCGGCCACGGCGTCGCCCGCTTGCTGATCCGTGCCGTCGCGTCGTGGGCGCGCGACCGCGGCGCCCGGCGCGTCGTCCTCTTCGTCCAGGAGGCGAACGCACCCGGACGGGCGCTCTACATCCGGGCCGGGTTTCGCCCGACCGGTGACCGCGAGCCGGTCGGAGCCGGCCGTCCGGGGTTCAAGCTCGTCGTCGCCGCGACCGTCGACGAGCTCCTCGACCGCGCCTAGCCCTCGACGAGCGGGTTCGCCCGGGCGCCGTAGTGGACGTAGCGCGAGCCGTCCTCGAGCTCGTAGAACGTCACGGCCGTCCAGGTCGACTCTCCCGGTGAGCGCAATGCGAACAGACCTGCCTCGACCGGGACGAGGTCGAACTCGTGCACCGGCTCGGGCATCACCTCCGCGAGCGGGCCGGTGGTCGTGGCCCGCAGCCGGAGACCGTCGTCGCCGGCGAAGACCTCCGTCGTCATCGCGGCGCGCTCGTAGCGTCCGACGTACGGTTCGAGCTCGAGCGCAGCAGGCACCGTCGGCGGCTCGAGCGGTCGAGGCATCTCGACACCGGCCGCCGCGCGGAAGACTTCCCGAAAGAGATCTTCGAAGAGGTCCCGCGTGTTGCCGCCGTTCGTGAGCAGGGTGACTGCCAGACCGCGTGAGGGCAACAGCCGCAGGAAGGCCGCCTGGCCGATCGTGTTGCCGTCGTGGCCGACGAGCCGCTCGCCGTCCCAGCCGTACCGGATCCAGCCGAGGCCCCACGAGTCGCCGAGCGTGTGCGTGTCGGGCAGCTCGGCCTCCTTCGCCGCCATCGCCTCGCACGAGGCGCTCGACAGCACGCGCGTGTCGTCCGCGGCGACGCCGCCGTCCAGATGCATCCGCACGAAGGCGAGGACGTCCTCGGCGCTCGCCGTGATCAGGCCCGCCGGGCCCATCGACCGCGCGAGGACCCAGGTCGTCGTCGGCACGGGGTCCTCGTCCGGCTCGCCGACGTGACCGACCGCGGCGCGGTGCAGCAAGGCGTCCTCCGGCAGTGTCACGGTGCGCTCCAGCCCCAGCGGGGCGCAGAGGCGCTCGCGGAGCGCCGCATCCCACGTGTGCCCCGTCAGGTGCTCGACGATCCGCCCGCAGACGACGAAGCCGGCGTTGCAGTACGACCAGGTCGCGCCGAGCGGATGGTTCTGCCCCACGTCCCCGAGGCCGTCCACGTAGCGCGCGATGCACTCGTCGCCGCGCCCGGTGTCGGTGAAGACGTCGCCGTCGATCCCGCTCGTGTGCGTGAGGAGGTGCCGCGTCGTCACCGTCCGCGTCACGTCGGGGTCGGCCACCCGGAACCCCGGCAAGACGTCGGCGACGGGAGCGTCGAGATCGAGGCGGCCGTCGTCGACGAGCTGCAGGACGAGCGTGGCCGTCCACACCTTCGTGATCGAGCCGACCTGGAAGAGCGAGTCCGGCGTCACCTCGACCGCGGTCGCCTTGCTCAGGACGCCTGCGCCGGCGACCGTGACCACCCCGTCGTGGAGGATCCCGAGCGTCGCGCCGGGCACGCGATGCGCCGCCATCAGCTCGACGAGGCGCTCGCGCCACGCGGCGGCGTCGGTCGCCTCGCCGGCGGTCGGCTCGGTGCGCGGCCGGCTCGGCATGCGGGAGTAGCGTACGCCGTGCCTGCGCGCCGGGCGTGGCTTCGGCCTCGCCCGGTCGACGACCGAGCGCTTGCCCGAGGCCCCGCGGGGGTAGGAGAATCGGTGCCCGCATCCGACTCGAGGAGGTAGCCGATGTCCGTCGCCAAGGTGATCGAGATCACCGCGTCGTCGCCGACGAGCTTCGCCGAGGCGGTGAAGGAAGGGATCGCGAAGGCCTCCGAGACCGTCCACGGCATCAAGGGCGCGTGGGTCTCCGAGGAGAGCGTCGTGGTCGAGAACAACGCGGTGACCGAGTTCCGCGTGACGATGCGCGTGAGCTTCGTCCTGGACTAGTACCTGTTCGCAAGGCGGGAATCCGCAGAAGCGGATTCCCGCCGTCGGATCCCCCGCCCACGGCGGGGGCAGATCCCCAAAGGCGTCGCCTTCGGCGCCGCAACTGCACGTTCTCACTCGTTCGCAAGGCGGCTCGGATCCCCCGCCCATGGCGGGGGCAGATCCCCAAAGGCGTCGCCTTCGGCGCCGCAAGTGCACGTTCCCACTCGTTCGCAAGGCGGGAATCCGCAGAAGCGGATTCCCGCCTGCTACAAGGGATGGATGACCGCGCCGCCCACGGACGAGCGACTCGACCGTCCGGCGACCAGCGACTCCACCGCCCGCGCGCTCGT
>JBKPNM010000074.1:0-15567 GCA_046732615.1 Actinomycetota bacterium
GACCGGTGATGCCCTGGGGGACGAGGAAGCGCTCGACGTGGTGCGGACGGAAGTATTCCACCTCGTAAGGGATGCATGGGCGCGGCCCCACCAGCGACATGTCACCCTTGACAACGTTGATCAGCTGTGGGAGCTCGTCGAGGCTCGTCTTTCGGAGCCAACGTCCGAACGGCGTCACCGAATCGCTCCGTTCCAGCTTGTACATTCCGTGCTCGTTCAAACTTGCTGAGGCGCTGGTAATCGACTCGATATACGCGCGGTGCGCCTCCGGGTCGGTGTCGGCGCGCATGGTCCGGAACTTGAGGCACGTAAATGGCTTCATGTCGAGCCCGAGCCGCTGCTGGCGGAAGAACACCGGACCCGGAGAGTCGAGCTTGATGCGGATTGCGGCGTACGCGAACAGCGGCGCTGCCCAGAGGAGACTGAGTGCGGCGATGACCACGTCGACAACGCGTTTGAGCACGAACGACGATCGCGAGAGCCGGGCCGGCGGCACACACACGAGCGGCATGCCCTCGAGCGAGTGCATACTTGCCCGAGGCCCGATCAACTCGAACAGGCGAGGAACGACGTCGACGATGACGTCGCGGTCACGCAACGAGCGCACGACGTCCATGGTTTGGGCATCGGGCTCATTCGAGAACGCGACGATCACGCGGTCGACTCGATGCTCCGCTACCAGTTCCTGAAGCGCGTCGAGCCCGCCGAGCTTCGTCACGCCGCGCGTCTCGGCCCTGTCGTCGAGCGGATCCGCGTCGACGAAGCCTACGAGATCGAGCCCGTACTCGGGGTGTTGGCCGATCTTGCGCGCAACGAGCTGTCCTATCTCGCCTGCACCGACGACGACAGTGCGCATCACGTATGCGCCTGACCGACGGGTGAGTGTTCTCGCGACAGCGCGCGCGATGGTGACGAAGCCGATGGCCAGGATCCAGAACACCACCAGCCGCTGGAGCTGCGGCGACGCCAGGCCAGTCATCCACGAGAGAGCCTGAAAGAACCACGTCCCGAGCGTAACGACGACCAGAACGCCAGTCAGCTCGTCGACAGTCGAGTGGTCGGCACGTTCCTCGTCCCGTTCGTACATTCCCTGGAGCTTCGCCAGAAGGAGCCACACCGGCAACGTTGCGACGAAGACGAGAGCTTCGCCGCCGGGCCGGATCCGGTCGGCCACCGCCGTCGCGACGAGGACCGACGACAACGCGAACGCGAACGAGATTCCGAGCGTGTCCGCGGCGATCAATGCCCGACGAACGAGCCACCCACGTCGACCGTGGTTGTCGCTCACACGCTCGTGATGCCGGGCCAGCACACTTCGAAAAGCATCCGCGGCCTGCATCGTGGCCACGCCAGCTTCGCTGGTTTCGACGACAGCCAACCTCTCCCCCTGTTCCCCCGATTTTCCTCCCAGCAACGTCGGTCGTGGTGTTCCCGAAACCACCGCGGCCTTACCATGAGACTACTCGCAGAGCTGGTGTTTGGAAAGGGTCTTCAGGCAGCAGCCCCCACGCGATGGTGCGGTTCAGTCACGACCCTGGCCGCTCGAGCGCGGGAACGCCCCTCACCACCACTCCGGGAGCGACGTCACGTGTCACGACGGCACCTGCCCCCACGAGTGCCGACGCGCCGACACGAATGCCTCCCAAGATGATCGCACCGGAACCAATAGACGCCCCGCGCTCGACCACGGTCTGCAGCATCTTCCAGTCATCGGTTGTCTGGAGCAAGCCGGAGCTCGAGGTGGCTCTTGGTGACTTGTCGTTCACGAACATCACTCCGTGCCCGACGAAGACCTCGTCCTCGATCGTGACGCCGTCGCAGATAAAGCTGTGGCTCTGGATCTTGCACCGCGCGCCGATCACGGCGCCGCGCTGGATTTCGACGAATGTCCCGATTCTCGTGTCATCGCCGATCTCGCAGCCGTAGAGGTTCGTGAAGGAGTAAACGGTGACGCGCTCGCCAAAAGCGACGTCGTCGATGAGCCTGTAAGGCGCGTCGTTTGCCGGCCCGTCAGCCACCCGCAAACCACGATCCGACCGACTCGACGACCCGCGACACTTGGGTCTCCGTCATCCCTGGGAAGATCGGCAGTGAGAGACACTCGCGCGCGATTGCCTCCGCGACAGGAAAGCTTCCTTCGTCATATCCCAGCGATGCGTAAGCGCGGCTCAGATGTGGTGGCTCAGGGTAGTGGCGGGCGGTTGCGATGCCATCCCGGGAAAGATGCTCCGAGAGCCCGCCGGGGTCGCCCGTTCTGATTACAAAGAGATGCCAGACGGGGTCGCTCTCCGGGGCAATGGGGGGAAGCACGAGGTCACCGAGCCCCGCCAGGGCCTCGAGGTAAAGCCCGGCGATCCCACGCCGAGCGTCGTTCCAGCCGTCGAGGTGCGGCAGCTTGCGCGCGAGCACGGCCGCCTGAACGGCGTCCAGCCTCGCGGTCCAACCGATCTCGTCGTGGTGGTACTTGCGGCGTTGCCCATGCTCGCGCAGTGCACGCGCACGCGCCGCGATCTCCGGGTCACGGGTCACCAGCGCCCCAGCGTCACCCATCGCCCCGAGATTCTTCCCGGGATAGAAGCTGAAGCCGGCCACGACGCCCACCGCACCTGCACGCATCCCTGCTCGTGTAGCGCCGTGTGCCTGCGCAGCGTCCTCGATCACGGGAATTGCGTGGCGATCCGAAAGGCTCGACACAGCGTCCACGTCGACGAGTTGACCGTAGAGGTGCACCGGCATGATCGCCGCCGTGCGATCGTTGATCGACGCCTCGACGGCAGCGGCGTCGATCCCGAGGTCGTTTTCCGAGACGTCGACCGGAACCGGGACGGCACCGACTTGGGTGACGGCCTCCCAGGTGGCGAAAAACGTCATCGCCGGCACGACGACCTCCGCGCCAGGGCCAACGTCGAGCGTGGCGAGGCCGAGCCTGAGAGCGTCGAGGCCACTCGCCACGCCAACTGCCTCCGTCGTCCCGACGTACTCGGCAAATGTCTTCTCGAATTCGGAGACGTTCTTTCCGCCGATGAACCGCGACGTCTCGATGATCTCGGCGATATCGGCGAGCACCGCAGCCTCGACTTGTGCGTTCGCGGGTCTCAGATCGACGAATGGAACTAGCTGCTCGGTCGCGGCGTGCACGCGTCGCATGCTAGTCAGGCTGGCGGCACATGCCAGAGGACGGGGCTCGACGGCTTGGGCGGTCCACCGGTGTTGACGGTGATGGGACGGCCTGTTGGAAGGCAACACCGTCTTCCGAGGACCGGCCGAGCTCGAGGGGCCTCCTGTGCACGGGGAAGAGTGCGACGCGTCCATGGCTCTGTCGGCGCGAGCTGTATCCGTTCTGGCGCGGAGCATCGCTGCGGCGGGCGGATCCTCCGACGGCGGCTTGACGTCACCGTGCGGCGGTCGAGCCGCGGCGCCACCGTTCAGGGCTCGGTCGGCAGACGGCGGTCAGGGCCGTTCACGGCCGCGGCACCGGCGCCGGGGTCGGCGTGAACGCCTCCTGGACGACGCGCAACACCTTCGCGCGCCGCCCCTCTTCCACCGAGACGAGCCCGCCGACCTCGAGTCGGCACAGCTCGACGCGCCCCTGGGAGCGGATGGTGACGAAGCCGAACTCGTCCAGGAAGTCGCGCGGGAAGACGGTGCGGTGCACGAGAAATCGCTCCTCGACCGACTCGCCTTCTGGATAGCGATAGGCAAACGCCTCGAGCGCCTTCTGACCGCGGTCACGCGCCTCGCCGATCGCGGCCAGGAACAGCGACTTCTCGACCCATTCCGCGCCGTACCTCAGGAGGTACGAACACGTCACCAGTACTGCGTCGTCCGAGGCGGGACCCGCCGGGAGATCGGCGGCACGGGGAAAAAGGTACGAAGGCCCGTACTGCATACAGCCGAGGAGCCGGCCGCCGTCGTCCAGGTAGATGGTCCCCCATTCCCCCCAATCGTCCTCCGCCCGCTCCATCCATCGCTCCTTGGAAGCGGTGCGGTTGCCACGCGATTGCCACCACACGCAGTCCCGGCACACGGGTGCCGCCGAGTCGATCGTGAGCCGGGTCAACCCCGCGACGCCGCCGGGCATCAGCTTCCGGCCGGAACGCCCGCGACGACGACGTCGACCGCGACGGCGGGCAGACGCGCCGTACGCCGGAGGTAGTCGGCAACGCGCGTCTGAACGCCTGATGCGACGTCGGGAGCGGTTGCACCCCACTCGACCGAGATCTGGATGTCGACCGTCGTGGCAGCGGCGTGCTCCGTCACGCGGACGCCTCGTTGCCGGCGCGGGCCGTCGACGAGCGCATGAACGCCGTCGACAGCGAGAGCAGCGTCCGCCGCGTACGAGGCCAGCACGGTATGGGAGATAACGGCGTGACCCTCCACGAGGCCAGTCTAGTGTCGCCGCCGCAGGACGAGCTCTGTCACCTCGGGGCGAGCGAAGAATCGGAACGGGACGAATGTCGTGCCCGTGCCCGGGGATATGTGCATCGTCCCTGCGGATGTCTCGTACACCCCGGAGACGCGCGGAGCTCGCGCGTGGGCGAGCGCGACCCGACGTCTAGGGAGCGGGAGGCAGATCTGGCCCGCGTGCAGATGGCCGGTGAGGATGACGTGGAACGACCTCGGTGGAATCCGCTCGGCGATCCCGGGAAAATGGCACAGGAGAACGCGGAGTGCGGCGTCCGGATCCACCAGTTCGTCCGGGCGCGAGCGCCGTGCGCGGTACGAGGTCGGATCGACGCCGACGAACGAGACGGGCTCACCGCGCAGGATGCGCGTTTCCGAGTCGTCGGAGAGCAGCCTCGTCCGCTCGAGGTCACGCAGCTCGGCGGCGCGGGAGAAAGGGTCGCGCGTGACTGCGACGTCGTGGTTGCCCAACACGACGTACGGGTGGTCGAGCGCGGCGAGGACCTTACGAAGCCGCGCCTCCCCTCGCGGGTGCGAGACGAGGTCCCCAGTGATACAGACGACGTCCGGCCGGCGTCCCGCGATCCAAGCAGCGGCCCGCGCGCTCGCGCGGTTTCCAAGGGAAAGGGGCGCACCCAGGTGGAGGTCGGAGAGATGGCCGATGCGGAGCCCCTCGAGGGGCTCGGGCAGTCCCGGAAGCGCAACCTCGAGGATCCGCCGTCTGAGCCAGCCCGCCTCGAGCCAGGCGTAGAGCACGCCGACGGCACCGACAGAGGCGGCGACGAAGACGGGGCGCATCTCAGCACCCTAGAGGCACTTCGAGGGAACCCAGTCTTGGCTGGGGACCGGTGAGGGGCATGCGTCGCGCGTGTCGCCGCCTGGATCTGGCGACGGAGCGCCGGGAGGCGCTGGGCTCGTCGCTCACCGCGCTCGCCTCTGGGAGGAGGCGCTTCGGCGGCGCGCGGTCTCGAGGACGACTACAGCGCGAGCTTCTCGAGCACGGGCTGCATCGAGACGACGTGTCGCTTGAAGCGGAGCTCTGCGTCGGTCAAACCCGCGGCGACGCCGATCAGCTGCGAGAGGTGGAGGATCGGCATTGCGTAGTCCTTCCCCGTCTGCTTCTTGAGCTTCGACTGCCACGCATCCAACGACAGGTGGCAGAGCGGGCACGGCGTGACGATCGCGTCGGCACCGGCCTCCGTCGCCTGCTCGATCGGCTGGATCAGCTCGCCGAGCGCAGTGTCCTCGCGTGCCTGGATGATCGGGAAGCCGCAGCACTTGACCTTGGCCGGATAGTCGATCGCCTCGCCGCCGCAGGCGGCGATGATCCGCTCGAGGGAGTCGGGGTTGTCGGGGTCGTCGAAACCCATGAGCTTGGAGGGCCGCAGGATCTGGCAGCCGTAGAACGGCGCGATCTTGAGGCCGCGGAGACCCTTGTGGGCGACCTGCTGGAGCGTCCCGAAGCTCTCGCCGGCGACGAGCCAGAGGAAGTGGACGCAGTCCACGTCCTTCTCGTAGCGCGGCACACCGACCGTCTCGAGGTTGTCGTTGACCCGCTCGCGCAGCGCAGCGTCGCCGAGGAGCTGGTAGTTCGCCTGCCGGAGGTTGAGCGTGCAGACGTTGCAGACGGTCATCAACGTGTCGGCCCCGGTCGCCGCGGCGTACGAGAGAATTCGCGCATTGAGGTGGAGGTAGTAATCGGGCTCGGCCTCGTGGATGTCGCCGGCGCCGCAGCAGGTGACCGACTCGAGCTCGATCAGCTCGTAGCCGACCTTCGGCGCGAGTGCGCGCGTGGAGGTATCGAGCTCCTTCGCGGAGAGGCTCGCGAGACACCCCTTGTAGTAGGCGACCTGCTTCACGTGACCGGCTCCTCCTCGGGGAGATAGGGCTTCGGGAACGACCGCGGGTCGTCATACGGGTGGCTCGGGCCGTCGACGCTCTCGCCGTGGTGAGCGAGGTGCTGGAGCGCCTTCTCCCCCTGCACGATGCCGGCCGCTCCATCCCTCCCCTGGTCCTTGACGAGGTTGAAGAGGGCGCGCGACTCGTCGACGTCCGCCGCGACGTGCGGCGGGAACGGCGGCGGAACCTTCCCCTTCGGCAGGAGTGACATCGCGAACTTGATCTCCTTGATCGCTTTGACGATCCCCTGCGTCTTGGGGACGAGCTCCGTCTCGCGCAGCCAGCCGGTCGTCTTCGCGGACGTGACGAACCACTTCGCGTGCTTCGCGCCCATGTCGCGATCGATGCCGGCCTTCATCGCCTCCGCGCCGAGCTTCGCGATCGCGTCGCGCGGGTCGACGCCCTTCGGGCAGCGCTCGTTGCAGAAATAGCAGCGGGTGCAGTCCCAGATGCCGTGCTCCTCGCTGTAGCGCTCGAGGCGCTCGATCGTCGCGCCGTCGCGGGCGTCGCCGACGAAGCGGAAACCCTTTGCAAGCGCCGCAGGTCCGAGGAAGTCGGGGTCCGACTCCATCGAGTTGCACTCGGAGACGCAGGCGCCGCAGTTGATGCAGAGCGACTCCTTGTGGATCACGTCCATCTGCTCCTGCGGGACGACGTTCTCCTTCTCCGTCGCGCGGTCGAGCCTCGGCGAGAGGTACGGCTGGACCGCGCGCATCTTCTGCCAGAACGGATCCATGTCGACCACGAGGTCCTTGACGATCGGGAGGTTGCCCATCGCCGAGATCACAGGGACGTGGCCGTCGGCGACGACGTCGGCGATCCGGGTCTTGCAGGCCAGGACTGCGGCACCGTCGATCCGCATCCCGCACGAGCCGCAGATCATCATGCGGCAGCTCTTCCGGTACGCGAGCGTGCCGTCGACCTTGTCCTTGACCACGTCGAGTGTGTCCAGCAGCGTCGCCTCGTCCGAGACGTCGACCTCGTAGGGCTCGAGGGCGCGGTCGCCCGTGGACGCGTCGTAGCGCCAGATCTTGAGCTCGACCTTCACGGTGCCGCGCTCCGAATTTTTCGGGCGCCTTCTTCGGGGCACCCCAACCCACCACCCACTGCCAATTCTATCGGACGAGTTGCCAAAACGTGCAACGTCACTGCGTCAACTCTGTCCCAACTCTCGGTCATCAGTACGACCTCACCATCGGCTCCCACCTGGTCATGCGCACCTCGCGGTGGGAGAGCTTCGGCCCGCCGTCGGCCCACTCCGTGATCGAGTGCTTGAGGAACTGCTCGTCGTCGCGCTCGGGAAAGTCGGAGGGCCGCGAGTGCGCCCCGCGCGACTCCTTCCGTGCGAGCCCTGCCTGAAGCATGCACGCGCCGAGGTCGAGCAGGTAGCCGAGCTCGATCGCCTGCGTG
Source organism: Actinomycetota bacterium (assembly GCA_046732615.1). Lineage (GTDB taxonomy): Bacteria > Actinomycetota > Thermoleophilia > Gaiellales > Gaiellaceae > Gaiella. The sequence continues at coordinate 7,714 of JBKPNM010000074.1, forward strand.
AGGTCACTGTTGAAGACGGTTCCCTTGTCCTCGACCACGATGCCTCGCGCGTACCGCTCGCGAAGCCCGTCGATGATCCCGACCTGCTTCTCCATCCGGTCGGGGTAGCGGAAGACACCGAAGTTCTCCAGCATCGACTGGCCGAGCTCGTCGCGGATCTGCCACGGCCGCTCGCCCGTCGAGACGTCGAGCAGACCTTGCACCCAGGTCTCCGCGTCGGCGCGAGCGGCCTCGACGCCGCCGTTCGTCGGTGCGGCACGACCGAGCGCGTACTCGGCCGCGTGACGGCCGGAACGGCGGCCGAAGGTGATCGTCTCCATCAGTGAGTTGCCTCCGAGCCGGTTGGCGCCGTGTACAGAGACGCACGCCACCTCGCCGGCCGCATACAGCCCCTCGAGCGCGGTCAGGCCCCATTCGTCGGTCTCGACGCCGCCCATGTGGTAGTGGGCGCCGGGCCGGACCGGAATCGGGGCGAAGATCGGGTCGACGCCCGCATAGGTCATCGCGAGCTCCCGCGAGCCGGGCAGCTTCGAGAGGATCTTCTCCGGGCCGAGATGGCGGAGGTCGAGCATCACCGATCCGTTGAGACCCCGGCCGGCCTCGATCTCGGTCGTCTCCGATCGCGAGACGACGTCGCGCGAGGCGAGCTCGAGCGCGTTCGGCGCGTACCGCTTCATGAAGCGCTCGCCGTCCTTGTTGATCAGGTAGCCCCCCTCGCCGCGGCAGCCCTCCGTGATGAGGATCCCCGACGGATACATCGTCGTCGGGTGGAATTGCATGAACTCCATGTCCTTCAGCGGCAAGCCCGCGCGCAGCGCCATCGCCATGCCGTCGCCGGTGCACGCGTAGGCGTTCGTCGTCGCCCGATAGAGGCGGCCCGCACCGCCCGTCGCGAGGATTGTCGCCGCCCCCGTGACGGCCTTGACCCCTCCGTTCAGGAGGTCCCAGCAGACGACGCCGACGCAGCGGCCGGCGTCCTCGACGAGCCGGAACGCGAAGTACTCCTCGAGGACGACGAGCCCCGCGTCCATCCGCTTCTGGAGCTGCTCGTAGAGCACCTGGATGAGGACGTGCCCGGTGATGTCCGCCGAGTACACCGTCCGCGGCGAGCCGGCTGCCCCGAACGGCCGCTGGTCGAGCTTGCCCTCGGAGTTCCGCGAGAAGACGCAGCCCCAACCCTCGAGCTGGTAGATGTCGCCGGGGGCCTCGCGCGTGAAGATCTCGATCGCATCCTGGTCGCCGAGGTAGTCGGAGCCCTTGACGGTGTCGAAGGCGTGCGTCTCGGGATCATCGTCGGCCTTGTTCCCGAGCGCCGCATTGATGCCTCCTTCCGCCGCCCCTGAGTGGCTCCGCGTCGGGTGGAGCTTCGAGACGACGGCGACCCGGGCCCCGGCATCGTGGGCCTCTATCGCGGCGCGCATGCCGGCGCAGCCGGCACCAACCACGAGGACGTCGAAGGGGCCGTCCATCTGCTTGGAACCTATCGGATGCCGGCCCCGACCCGTCCCGTACCCGGTGTGCGGCCCGCCTCGAATCAGCTGGCCGTACGGCCGTTTCGTCTACCCCTGCCACTTGGCTGACCAGTCGGCACCGCCCGAGTCGCAGTCGTAGTGCGTGCCGTCCTCCTCGTGCGTGACGTGCACCTGAAAGCGTCCCGACGCCGACGCGCCGGACGCGTCGAACGAGCCGTTGAACTTCACCGTCACGCCCGTCGACGTCGTTCCGTCGGCCGCGAACGTCCGGTCGGCGGCGATGGGAATCGTTCCGCTGTAGGTCAGCGCAGCGCTCAGCCTGCCGGGCGGCTGACATTCGGCCTGGTAACTGAACGCGAACTGCGAGAAGCTGCGCCTGTCTGCACCGACGACGAAATTGACGCTTCCGCCCGTGCTCGCGAAGCCGCCGAAGAAGCCCGGCTTGGCGAGCTGGGTCGGCGGTGGCGGCGGAGGCGGAGGCGGAGGCACCGCGGTCGCGGGTGGCGGCGTCGTCTCGGGTGGCGGAGCAGTCGGCGGTGCCGTCCCGGTCCTCACCACTGACTCGCAGTCCTTGGCGACCTTGTCCCGGGGGTCCGCGAGCACGCGGTCGCGTCCGGGACCGCACGAGATCCGGTCGAGTCCGGCGCCGCCTGCGAGGTAGTCGTTCCCAGCAAGACCAAAGAGTCGGTCGTCGCCACCACGGCCGTACAGCCTGTCCGCCTTGGCCGTGCCTCGGATGACCTCACCGCGAGGCGTTCCGATGATGTTCGCCGCGAGCGCCGAACCGGAGGCGATCACCGCCGCGGCCGCGATGATGAGCAACGGCACCGGTATCCGCGCTCGACGCGTGTTCCGTTCGTTCGAGTACGTGGGCACGACGACCTCCTTCTCTCCGGCACGGCACGGGTGCCGCGTCCTGCGCAAGAGGTTCGCCGCGACGGCTAACGAGGGGCTAACTGCGCAACGTCACTCGACGAAACGCTCGCCGCCCGACGGCTCCTCGAACAACGTGAGCTGCAGGCCGGCCGGAGCTTCGAGCCGCGAATTGAGCGAGCCCCACGGCGTCCTCGTCGGCTCGGCCAGCACGGTCGCTCCGGCGTCCGCGAGCGTCCTCGTCGTCTCGGCCGCGTCCTCGACCTCGAGCGCGATGCGGATGTGACCGGCGACACGGGAGCCGACCTCGACCTCGTCGATGTACTCCGTATGTGCGGGGTCCGAGAGCTCGAGCGTCGCGCGCCCGGCATCGAGAATCGTCACCCGGCCCTGCTCACCCGAGAACGACCCCAGCTCGGGCAGTCGAAGCACGTCGCGGTAGAAGCGGACGGCGTCGTCGTGGTCGTCGGCCGTGACGACCACGCGGAGCTGCCGGACGCTCACTCCTCGCGCGGGCCCGCCGCCGCGATCGACGAATCGACCTCGGCCGCGAACTTCACAGCGAAGTTCTCACGGAACATCTCGGCGAGCTCGTCTGCCTTGCGGTCGTAGGCCCGCGGGTCGGCCCAGGTCGAACGAGGGTCGAGCAGCTTCCGGTCGACGCCCGGCACCGAGACCGGGACCTCGAAGCCGAAGACGGGGTCGATTCGGAACGCCGTCTCGTCGAGCGCGCCGGAGAGGGCTGCGTTCAGCAGTCCGCGCGTCGCAGCGATCGGCATCCGATGGCCGACGCCGAACGGCCCTCCCGTCCACCCGGTGTTGACGAGCCAGACCGACGCGCCGTGGCGGTCGAGCTTCTCGCCGAGCATCCGCGCGTACGTCGCGGGTGGTTGAGGGAGGAAGGGTGCGCCGAAGCACGCCGAGAACGTCGGCTGCGGCTCCGTCACGCCGAGCTCCGTGCCGGCGAGCTTCGCGGTGAAGCCCGACAGGAACCAGTACATCGCCTGGTCGCGCGAGAGTCGTGCAATCGGCGGCAGGACGGCGAACGCGTCCGCGGCAAGGAAGACGACGGAGCTGGGGTGACCCGCGCGTTTCGTCGGGAGTGCGTTGGCGATGCGCTCGAGCTTGTACGCGGCCCGGGTGTTCTCCGTCTTCGAGTCGTCGTCGAGGTCGATCACGCCGCGCTCGTCGACCGCGACGTTCTCGAGGATCGTCCCGAACGTCCGCGTCGTGCGCCAGATCTGCGGTTCCGCCTCGGCCGAGAGCCGGATCACCTTCGCGTAGCAACCGCCCTCGATGTTGGAGACTCCGCTCCCGCTCCAGCCGTGCTCGTCGTCGCCGATCAGCGCACGGTCCGGATCGGCCGACAGCGTCGTCTTCCCCGTGCCCGAAAGCCCGAAGAACACGGCTACCCGACCGTCCTCGCCGACGTTGGCGGAGCAGTGCATGGGAAGCACGCCCTCGAGCGGGAGCCGGTCGTTCATCACGGTGAAGATCGACTTCTTGATCTCGCCGGCGTAGAACGTTCCGCCGATCAGGACCTCGCTGCGCGACGGATGCAGAACGACGAACGTGCCGGTGCGCGTGCCGTCCTCCTCGGGCTCGGCTTCGACCTCCGGCGCGTGGAGGACGAGCGAGCCGACCTCGAACTGTGCGAGCTCGCGGGCGCTCGGAACGATGAACATCGTCTTCGCGAAGAGAGCGTGGTAAGGGCTCGCGGTGACGACCCGCACACCGATCCGGTGTTCCGGGTTCGCGCCTGCGAAGTGGTCGACGACGTAGAGCGTCTCCTGGCCGGCCAGGTGCTCGACGACCTTCGCGCGGAGCCCCTCGAAGTGCGGCTCGGACAGCGCGTGGTTGACGTCCCCCCACCAGATCCGCTCTGTCGAGCCGGGCTCGTCGACGACGAACTTGTCCTGCGGCGAGCGGCCCGTGAACCGCCCCGTGTCGACGACGAGCGCGCCGCCGTGCGCCAGCTTGCCGTCGCCCCGCGCGAGAGCATGGGTGTAGAGCTGCGCGGTGGTCGGGTTGTGGATCACGCGGCCACGCGGCGAGAGGCCGTGCTCGTCGAGAAACGTCGGGGTCGTGGTGGCCGTCATGTCGGTGGTGTGCTCGCACGCGAGCACCGGCAAACGGTAGTCGGAATCGGCGCGACGCGGGTTAGGCGTCTCAGCTCGGCGTCGGGACGACCTCGCCGACGTCGGCGTCACGCGCGACGAGCGACGCATAACGGCCGCCGAGGGCGAGCAGCTCGTCGTGCGTGCCGTGCTCGACGATGCGGCCGCGGTCGAGGACCACGATCAGGTCCGAGTCGCGCACCGTCGACAAGCGGTGCGCGATCGCGATCACGGTGCGTCCCTCGGCCAGCCGCTCGAGCGCTGCCTGGACTGCGCGCTCCGTTTGCGTGTCGAGCGCGGAGGTCGCCTCGTCGAGGACGAGGATCGGCGGATTGCGGAGGATCGTCCGCGCGATCGCGATCCGCTGCTTCTCGCCGCCGGAGAACCGGTAGCCGCGCTCACCGACGACGGTCTCGTAGCCCTCGGGTAGCGAGGCGATGAGATCGTGGATCTGCCCGGCGCGCGCTGCGTCCTCGACCTCCTCGTCGGTGGCGTCCGGCTTGGCGAAGCGGAGGTTCTCACGCACCGAGGCGTGGAAGAGGTACGTCTCCTGCGAGACGACGCCGACCGCCGCGGTCAGCGAGGGGAACGTCAGCTCGCGCACGTCGATCCCGTCGATCGACACCGTGCCGCGCGTCGCGTCGTAGAGGCGCGCGACGAGGTAGGCGCACGTCGTCTTCCCCGAGCCGGTCTCGCCCACGAGAGCCGTCTTCGTGCCCGCCGGCACCGAGAACGACACGTCCTCGAGCGTCCACGCGTCCTGCTCGTAGCGGAACCAGACGTCGTCGAAGGCAACATCGCCGCGCGGGCGGTGGATCTCCCGCGTGCCCTCCGCGATGTCGACCGGCTGGTCGAGGTACTCGAAGATGCGGTCGAACAGCGCGAGCGAGCTCTGAACCTCGAGCTGGACGCCGAGGAGCCCGCCGATCGGGAAGAAGAGCCGCGTCTGCAAGGTGGTGAACGCGACGAGCGTCCCGATCGTGATCGACGTCGAGCCGCGGTCGATCGTCCAGCCCGCGAAGAGGTAGACGAGCGCGGGCATGACAGCGAACGTCGTCTGGATCGCCGCCATCATCCAGCGGCCGGTCATGCGGCTGCGCACCTCGAGCCCCGCGAGGCGCTCCGACTCCGTCTCGAACCGCGTTGCCAGGTCGGTCGCGCGGCCCATCGTCTTCCCGAGCAGGATCCCCGAGACCGAGAGCGATTCCTGCACGATCGACGAGACGTCGGCGAGGGACGCCTGCCGCTCGGCGGTGACCTTCTTGCGCTGCTCCCCCACCCGCTTCGTCAGCCACACGAAGAGCGGGAGGAGCGCGAGCGCGAACGCGGCGAGGCGCCAGTCGAGGAGCACCATCGCGATGACGGTCGCGACGACCGTCGTGACGTTCGACAGCACCGACGTCGCGGTCGTCGTGACGACGTTCTCGATCCCGCCGATGTCGTTCGCGATCCGGCTCTGCACCTCCCCGGTGCGCGTTCGGGTGAAGAACGCGAGCGACAGGCGCTGGAGGTGGCGGTAGACCGACGTGCGCAGGTCGTGCATCACGGCCTGTCCGACGAGGTTCGAAAGGAGCGTCTGCCAGACGCCCAGAACGCCCGTCACGATCGGTATCGCGACCATGCCCGCCACGAGCCCCGTCAGGAGCCCTAACCGGACGGTGGCCTCGCCGGTCGACGGGTCGACCTGGATCGCGGTGTCGAGCACGGCACGGAGCAGGAACGGCGACACGACGCCGAGACCCGCCGAGACGACGATCAGTCCACCGACGAGGCCGAGCCGCGGACGGTACGGCCGGAAGAGGCGGATGATGCGCCGGAGGTTCGCCTTGCGGACGGCCGGATCAGCGGGCCGCTCGGGCATCTCCCCGAGGCCGAAGGAGTCGAAGCGGCGTCCCGGCACGGATCGAGTGTGCCTAGCCCTGTGGCAGCGCCGCCACGGCGTCGCGGACGCGAGCGGTCAACTCGCGGCCCGCAGGGATCGTCGGTGGAGCAGGCGTGACGGCGATCGGCTCGCCGACGACGACCCGGACACGCGCGAGGCGCGGCCTGCGTGTCCCCGGCCGCAATGCGTCTGCCGCCCCGACGATCGCGACCGGCACGAGCGGCGCACCGGTCGTCAACGCCAGTCGCGCTGCGCCGCGCTGCCACGGCCGCTCGTCGCCTCCGAGCACCGTCCCCTGCGGGAAGATCGCAACCGCGTCGCCGCGATCGAGCACGCGCGCGAGCGCAGCGACCGCCGTGAGGTCCCCGCGTCGACGCTCGACGGGAATTCCTCCGAGCGCGTCCAGCAGCCGGCCGACGATCCGGTTCGACCAGAGCTCGCGCTTCGCGAGGAAGTGCAACGGCCGCTCGAGCGCGGCACCCAGGAAGAGCGGGTCGGAGAGCGAGTCGTGGTTCGCGACGACAATCGCCCGGCCGGTCGGCATGTTCTCCGCCCCGACGACTTCGAGACGCCATACGAGCCGCAGGAGCGGCGCGACGACCACCCGGATCCCGCGGTAGAGGGTCACGACGCCGGGCAGCTCCGGATCGCCCGTGCGGTCTCCTCGGCGCGTCGCGCGTACCCCTCCGCTGTCCCGTGCACGAGGTCCGCGGCGAGCAGTCTGCTCTCCTGACCGACGAGCGCCGCCCAGTCGACGAGCCGGACGTTCGGATGCGCGGAGCGCGCCTCCTGGAGCACCCGGTTGAAGCCGCTGCGCGGCGTCCCGTCACGGACGATCGTCGCCCAGACGACGCAGCGCACCGGCCCGACGGCGGCGATCGCCTCGTGGACGAGCCGCCGGAACTCGGCCTCGGAGCCGTCGGGATCGTTCGTGCCGAGGCTGACGACGACGACCGGGGAGAGAGCCTCTCCGAGACGGCGCAGCTCCTCGATGCCTTCCGGGGTGGCGCGTCCGACCAGGTCGTGGGTATCGATCTCCCAGGCGGGCAGGTGCCGCGCAAGCTGCGATTCGATGCCGACGTTGAGCGAGTCGCCGACGAGCGTGACCGAGCCGCTGTCGTGCACGGCTGCGTCGTCGTCCCGCAGCACGGCATACGCGGCGACGCCGACGGCGATGGCGAGGACGAGAGCGAGGAAGAGTCGCATCGGGAGGCGTGGCGGGGACGGGCGAGAAACGGTAGTCGTGGACACCGACGCAGCGATCGACCGGTTTCTCGCCAGCCCCGCGCTGTCGGACGCGACGCGACGGGCGTACGCCGCCGACCTGCGCGACTTCTCGACCTGGCTGCGCGACCAGCGGCTCCGGCTCGACGACGTCGACGTCCGGTCGCTCGCCGAATACACGTCCGAGCTCGGGCGCGCACGTCGAGGGCTCGCGCCGACCACCATTGCGCGCCGGCTCTCCGCCGTACGGTCCCTCATCCGCCACGCGCTCGGCGCGGCCCGGGTG
>JBKPNM010000075.1:0-21781 GCA_046732615.1 Actinomycetota bacterium
CGCCGCGCCAGCTCGCGGAGTGCGGCCGCCAGACCGGCGTCGAGCTGAGCTGGACGCAGGCCGCGCGCGAGCTCGCGCAGGTCGTCGACCGTGCCCTCGATCTCCGCCACGGCATCGTCGAGCGTCGCGCGCGCGTGCCGCGTGGCGCCGGTATCGAGCTCGTGCTGTGCGTGGCGCAGCGCGAGTCCCACCGAGACGAGGCGTTGTTGCGCGCCGTCGTGGAGGTCGCGTTCGATTCGGCGTCGCTCCTCGTCGCCGGCAAGGAGGATCCGAGCGCGTGACGCCTCGACCTGCTTGAGCTGACGGCGCAGCTCGACGCGCAGCCGCGCGATCTCGAACCCGAGCCCTCCCGCCTGCACCACCCTGGCCAGGAGGGTCGGATCCTGGACGGTGGAGGGATCGTGGAACACCATCCCGAGCGGCTGGCCGGCGCGCTCGAGCGGTACCCGCCGGCGGTCGTCAGCCGGAGAGTCGGTCGCCGGCGTGCCGTACCTGTCGACGTACAGCTCGCTCTCGGGCAGGTAGAAGCGCAGCTCGAGCCGCGGGTCGGCGAGTGCTTCGCGGAGGACCTCTTCGATCGCCTCGGGCGCTGCGCGCCCCGTGTGCAGATCCTCGTGGAAGTCCGTCATGCGGCGTACCGCGTCGTAGCGGGCCCGATTGAAACGTCGATCCACGATGTCCTGAGTCCGCCGTCGCAGCGGTACGAACGCTGCCGCGACGACGACGGTCGCGCCTGCGGTTGCCCAGGCGGAGCCACGGCCGAACGCGACGCCGAGCACGAACGCGGTTACGGCGAAGCCCGCGGCGAGGAGCACGGTCAGCGCGCCGTAGACGAGTGTCCGGCTGATGACGACATCCACGTCGTAGAGGCGGTAGCGGAGGATCGCGACGCACGCGGCGACGGGCAGCGCCGTCAGCGCCGACGCCACCAGTACGCCTCCCAACGGGCTCACGAACCAGAGTGCGAATCCCAGCGGGAGGAGGAGCGCGGCGACGACCGCACCGAACGCGAACCACTTCAGCTGCTGGCGTTCGCTGCGCTCTGCGCGGCGGAATCGAAGCACCAGCGAGCCCGCCGAGGCGAGCAGCGCCGCGATCCCGAGGCTGGCGCCGATCGCGAACAGCGCATCCGACGGCAGCCCTTCGACCCCCAACGGGTTCCGCCCGCTCGGAAACTCTCCACCTCGGTCGGGGCTTGCCGACCAGCCGGCGATGGCGAGGACCGTCCCCGCCGCAGCCGTCCAGATCACAACCCGCCACGTCCGGCCGAGAAGGCGGCCGTCCGGGAAGAGGAGGAGAGCCACGATCCAGCCCAAGCCGATCAGCTGCCGGCTCACATCCGCCACTGCCACGCCCGCATCGCTTCCGGGCCAGCCGTCGTCGGTTGCGCGCAACGCCCAGCCCTGCGCTGCGTCCGCCGCCAAAGCGTTCAACAGCGCGAGGAAGCAGAACAGCCACCCGATCGGATTGCTCGGCTGCCGCGAGGCGATGAGCGTGCCAGCGCCGGCAAGGCTCACCGAGTACAGGGCATAAAGCAGCGTGTCGTAGCCCGACTCGAGCCGCCACGACAGCGCCACAGCGGCGAGCTCGACCGCGAGCGTCAGGCCGAACAGGACGACCGGGAGCGGCCGCAACTGCCTGTTCCTCATTGCTGGCATTGTCCCAGCGCACTTCGCGGACGCCAACCGAGCTCGTACTGCGCCGTGAATCAGTGCCAGCGCTGACACACACGTCGCGTTCGCGCCGATGACGCGTCCGCCGTCTCGCCCTACCGTCGGCCGAGGATCCGAAGTTCCTCGAAACGGAGGCGGCAATGGCGAAAAGCGAGCTGCCGGCGCGTCTGCACGCCACTGCGGCGCCGATCGAGCTCGCGCCCCCGCGCTTCGGCCGCGCCCGGCGCGCCCTGAAGCGCGTTCGGCGCGGGTTCGTCTGGCTGTACGTGCTCACGGCCCTGCTCGTCGCCGCGGGCGTGCTGCTGCAGGCGTTCTCGATCGCCGCCTACGTCCGCGGCGCCGGCCCCGACGCGCTCGAGATGCACGAGACCGGCGGGTTCGTCACCCACAGCCTCGAGATCATCGTGTTCCTCGCAGCGCTCATCGGTTACTGGGGCGCCTGGAAGCGCGTCGGGCTGGCACTTCTTCTACCGGTGATCGGGACGATCCAGGTGCTGCTCATCGGAGACACCGACGCCAGCGGCAGCTGGATCAACGGCCTGCACGGGCTCTTCGCGCTGGTCGTGTTGCTGCTCGCTGTCGCCCTCGCCCAGTCGGGGACGCGCTCGCTGCGCACTCCCCCAATGGAAGCCCGAAAACAGCAACGCCATGCCTAGCCAGCAAGCGTCGCTACCCGCCCTCGCCGGGGTCTCGGATGCGGCCGTGGGATCGTCGACCGCTACGCGAGTTGCTCGACGCTGTTCGTTCTCCCGCTCAGCGTCTTCATGGTGATCCGCCTCGGCAACCCGGAGCCCGCCACGGCGTGAAGCTCGAAGACTCGAGCTCACATCCGCCAGGAACACAGGCACGGTCCGCGGCCGGCGGGCCCGGGAGTCGCCAGAGCGGGTCGGTCCCGATGCTCGTCCTCGGCGCCGCCTGCGGCCTCGCGTGGGCGGCCGGACTCCGTGGGATGATGTCGGAGGTCGCCGGTGAGGACTCGGACGTCGACTGGGTGCTGACGTTCGTCTGGCTGCTCCTCCCGGGGATCGTCGTCGGTGTGCTGCTGGCCTGGGCGGAGCCCATCCGGCGGACGGGAGGGCGGCGGGGCTGGCGCTGGCTCGCCCTGTCACCGCTCGTGTTCGCCGGCGTGCTCCTCAGCGCGCCCACCGACCCAGCCGGCCTGTTCCAGGACGGCGTCGGGGCGGCGCCATCGCCGTGCCGCTCTTCGGCATGGTCGGTGGCTCTCCGGTAGCGGAGCCCGCTCGGCACGGTTGGTCGCCGGGCTCGTCGCGCTCGCGCCGATCCACTCTGGGCGCTGAGCGCGACGTCGGTGGGCGGGTCCGGGCTGGCGCTCGACACCGCGCGCGGCGCCTGGGTCGCGCTCTACTTCTGGGTGTTCCTCGCCCTCCTCGCACTCGCCTGCGCCATCCCGCACCGGCCCGTGCGATCGGCCGCACGTGAGATGTCCTCGCTCTACAACTCAGAGCGCTGATCTCATGGAAGGAGTGAATGTGTCGGAGGGACAGGAGCTAGCTGCGATCGCCCGGTCGATCGTCGATACGAACCGGTTCATGGCGCTCGGCACCGCCGACCGGCGCGGGACGCCGTGGGTGTCGCCCGTGTGGTACGCCCCGCTCTCCTATCGCGAGTACATCTGGGTCTCACGCCCCGGGACGAGGCACTCGCGCAACGTCGCCGAGCGTCCGCAGGTCGCGATCGCGATCTACGACTCGCATCGACCGGGCAGCTGGACCGCCTTCTACATGGACGCCGTCGCGGAGGAGCTCGGGGACGTCGACGACGCGCTCGAGGCCTTCAACCGGGTATCAGAGGCGCAGGGACTGCGCTCCTGGTCGCGCGCCGAGGTGCTTCCGTCGGGCGAGTTCCGGCTCTACCGCGCCAGCGCCACCGCGCAGTTCGTCCTCGACGACCACGACGCCCGGCTGACGGTTGAGTTGTAGTCGCTCGAGCTAGATCTCTGGAGTGTCGGCTCGGGCCGCAACAGCGAGATGGGTCGACCCCGCCGCCGTGGCGGGCGAAGAACTCGCGCTGCAGCGGGGGAATCCGCCGGCCGGTGCTCAGCTCCGTGGCCATGGCGGAGGCCTACCAGACCACCGCGCTTGACACATTGAGGAACGTCGATATATTGAGACTAGTCGATATGAGGCTGGTGCGATGACAACGACGGTTGAGGTGGGGGCGCCGGTGGCGTGTTGTGCGCCCCTTGCGGCGCCTGCATTGAACGAGCACGAGGCGGCGGCGACCTCGGAGCTTTTCAAGTCGCTCGCGGACCCCGCACGGGTGCGGATCGTGAACGTGCTGGCTACGGCGGGCGAGCCGGTTTGTGCATGTGAGTTGTACGAGCCACTCGGCTTGTCGCAGCCGACGGTCTCCCATCATCTGAAGAAGCTGACTGATGCGGGCCTGCTCGAGCGCGAGCAGCGCGGCAAGTGGGCGTATTTCTCGTTGCGGCGCGACGCGGTCGAGAAGCTGGCCGCCGTCGCCGACCTGAAAGGAGTGTGTTGCTGATGTCTGCGACGGCTGATGAGCTCCGCGAGGAGGTGCGGCGGCGCTACGCCGAGTCCGCGCGTGCGGTGAGCGAGGCGTCGGGCGGCTGTGGGTGCGGGAGCGGGTCGTGCTGCTCCGACGAGCAGGTCGGGGCGGAGGCGAAGTTCGGTGAGCTGCTCTACGACTCCGAGCAGCGCCTCGAGCTTCCCGACGCGGCCGTGCTCGCCTCGCTCGGTTGCGGCAATCCCACCGCGGTCGCCGACCTCCACGAGGGCGAGGTCGTGCTCGATCTCGGCTCGGGCGGCGGGATCGACGTGATTCTCTCCGCCAAGCGGGTCGGTCCCACCGGCACTGCCTATGGGCTCGACATGACGGACGAGATGCTCGCGCTCGCCCGTAAGAACGCGAGCGACGCCGGCGTGGCGAACGTGCACTTCCTGAAGGGTGTGATCGAGCAGATTCCGCTCCCTGCGGACTCGGTCGACGTCGTGATCTCGAACTGCGTGATCAACCTCTCGGTCGACAAGCCGGCTGTGCTGACCGAGATCGCCCGCGTCCTCAAGCCCGGAGGGCGGGTCGGGGTGAGCGACATCGTCGCCGAGGACCGCCTCGCCGCCGAGGACCGTGCCGAGCGCGGTTCCTACGTCGGCTGCATCGCGGGGGCGCTCTCGAAGAGCGAGTACGTCGCCGGCTTGGAGGCGGCCGGCTTCGAAGAGGTCAGTGTCGAGTTCACGCACGACGTCGCAGACGGCATGCACGGAGCGATCGTCAAGGCGGTCAAGACGCACGAGCCCGAGAAGATGGGGCTGCCCGTCGTACAGCCGGCGGCGAAGACCGGCTGCTGCTGACCGCAGCGGCTCGCCCCGGTCGATCCACCGGTTGGCGAGGTAGACAGGCCCACGTTGTGCACAGGAGGAAGGCGAGCCCGGAGGCGGCCCGCTCGAGCGTCAGGCGCTCGCTGCGCGCGTAGGTGATGGTCGCACACGACGGTCACGCCGGCGACGGCAACCTCGGGCCAAGTGGCCGTGATGCCGGTGAGGGTCGAGGCGAAGGTGACAGCCAGCAGCGCCTGCAGGGCCGCCGTCGCGGCCAGCTCGGTCCACAGCACGTCGCGTCCGTCCAGTCGGCGCGTGCCGGGTGTGCGCAGCGGCGAGCCCGTACTGCTCGGAAAACTTCGGGACGAGCTGGTCGCGCGCGGAGTGAACATTGACCCCTTTCTCGTTCCAGAAGGGGGCCAGGTGGACCTAATTAGACATCAAAAGTCGCCTATTAGCAGGTATTTCAAGCCCTCTGACGGACTCGAACCGTCGACCCCCTCCTTACCATGGAGGTGCTCTACCGACTGAGCTAAGAGGGCGGAGCGGGAAGGGTAGCGCGTTCGCTCTTGGTGCTCTGCGCGTCGCCGGCATCCTCGACGAGCCGGCACATCAGCGCCACGGCGTCGGCTTCGGTCAGGCGCTGCTCCTGGGTCAGCGAGTGCCACGTCGGGAACGCGACGGCGTGGCCGATCGCGGCGCGCGTGCGCTGGGCGGCGCGGCCGCGGAGGCCGCGGCCGGCCATGAGGACGTCTTGGGCCCGGCGGAGGTAGTCGTGGAAGTCGCGCAGCCGGCGGCGGACGGCGGGAACGAGCTCCTCGTCGCGCAGGAGGCTCTCGTACATGCCGCGCGTGCGGGCGTAGAAGGCGTAGAGCTCGCGCAGCGCCGCGTCGGTGCGCTCGGTCGGGTCGGCGATCGACGCCCACGCGGCGACGTCGGGCGGCGGGTTCGCTGCGCGCCAGTGGGACGAGCAGGCGGCGAAGAGCTCCTCCTCGTCGCGGAAGTGACGGTAGACGGTCGAGCGGCGGACGCCGGCGCGATCGGCGATCGCGCCGATCGTCGTCCGCGCGGGCCCGACCTCCTCGTGGAGCGCGACGGCGCTCTGCGTGATCCGGAGGCGCGTGCGCGCCTCGCTCTCGGCGCGGCGCTTCATCCGGTAGGGACGTTTTTGATCAGACATAGGCGTCCTCTGAATATTGACAGACGCAAGTTCGCTGCGCTAGATTTTCACGCGACATAGATGTCCGATCAAAGGAGACAGTGATGGAAGCGACAGCGACAAGCGCGAGGATCATCCGCCCCGGCGACGGAGTCGAGGGCTTCCTGGGCAGCATCGGTGTCCGGTTCATGATCGACGGGCCCGACGCGGCCGAGCGGTTCTCGCTCGTCGAGCACCCGATGTCACCGCGCGCGCTCGCGGCGCCGCTGCACCTGCACACGCGCGAGGACGAGTACAGCTACGTGCTCGAAGGTCGCATGGGCGCGCTGCTCGGCGACGACGTCGTCGAGGCCGGCCCGGGCGACCTCGTGTTCAAGCCCCGCAACCAGTGGCACACGTTCTGGAACGCCGGCGAGGAGCCGTGCCGGATCCTCGAGATCATCGCGCCGGCCGGCTTCGAGCGGTTCTTCCGTGAGCTCGACGGTCTCGGTGGCGCCATCAAGGCCGACCCGGAGGAGCTCGCGGCGCTGAACGCGCGCTACGGCCTCGAGATGCAGCCCGAGACGGTACCCGGCCTCTTCGAGCGCTTCGGCCTCCAGATCGGCGAGCCGCTGTCGGGCGGCTGGACCCCCTGAAAGGGCGCCCTCCGCGTTTTGTGGGTCGGCCGCCGGTAGCCCCCAGCGATGGAGGCACTCGGCGGCCGGCTCGCGGGGTTCCTCGTCGTCGTCGCGGGCGTGATCCTCGCCGCGTGCGTCGACTCGGGGACGGCGGCGAAGTACTCGGCCGAGGCACAGCCGATCTTCTGCAACAGCGTCCTCTACGTGCCGACGGGCTAGGACGACGTCTTCGCCGTCGACGTCGCCACAGGGAAGATCCGCTGGAAGTACGAGTCGCACATCTCGCAGAAGATCAACACGATCTGCTGCGGCTGGCTCAGCCGCGGTGTCGCGATCGGGGAGGGGAGGGTCTACATCGGGCAGCTCGACGGCAAGCTCGTGGCGCTCGACCAGGACACCGGCAAGGTCGACTGGAAGACGCAGGTCGGAAGCTGGCGACAGGGGTACACGATCACGGCCGCGCCTCTCTACTACGACGGAATGGTGATCACGGGCGTCTCGGGCGGCGAGTTCTCGATCCGCGGACGCGTGCAGGCCTATGACGCCGAGACGGGCAAGCTCGTCTGGCGCTTCTACACGATCCCCGGGCCGCGCGAGACGGGTCACGACAGCTGGCCGGAGGGGCAGAGACGTGGGTAGACGCCCGCGGTCGACCCCGAGCTCGGCCTTCTCTACTTCTCGACGGGGAACGCGTCGCCGGATCTCGACGGCTCGGGGCGAGAGGGCGACAACCTCTTCGCGGCGTCGATCGTCGCGGTCGACGCGAAGACCCGCAAGTAAGTGGCACTTCCGGCAGCCGGTCTCACGGTCGAGGACGTACGTCCAGCCGGTCTTGCTCGTCTCCGCGATCGCCTTTCGCTCCGTCCCGTCGATCTCCGCATCGAACAGGACGACCGGGCTCGGGGAGTCGTAGTCCCAGATGTCGTGCCGCACCTGGGCCGCAGGGCGGCACGAACTGGCAGCCGATGAGCTACAGCCCGGACACGGGCTACCTCTACGTGTGGCGATGCGGGCGGTCTCCGGCTACACGCGGAGCGGCGAGAAGCTCCCCGCCGCGAAGCAAGGCCTGGCTGCCGACCTCGGGAGCGTCTTCACGACCACGGGGTTGGGCACCCAGACGGGCTACTTCGGCGCCTGGGACCCGCGCACGGGGAAGACCGTCTGGCAGAAGAAGTGGCCGGAGTCGTGCTACTCCGGCTCGGTCTTGACCGCAGGCGGGCTCGTGTTCGTCGGGCGGAACGGCGGCGAGCTCGAGGCGTACGACGCGAGCGACGGCACGCGGCTCTGGCACTTCCAGACGGGTGCGGGGGCGAACTCCACGGTCACGACCACGGGCTGAGCGGGCACGGTGCGTCGCGAAGAGCGGTTAGCCGGATCGCCGGCCGTCCAGCCGGATCGTCCACCGGTCGACCGAGGCGACGACGAGGTGCGAGCTGCTCCACGGGTCGCGGTCGAGGGTCGCCCGGACGTCGTGCTCGGACTCCGCCTCGACGACGAGGATGACGCGGTGCTCGTCGGCGAGCGGCCCGCCGAGCACGACGAAGCCGGCGTCCACGAGCGCGTCCATGAACGCTGCGTGCGCGCGCCAGCCGCTCTGCTCCTCGAGCGGACGAGCTGGGTCCCACTCGGGCCCGGAGCGCCGCTCGACGACGAAGAAGGTCGGCACGGGCCCGATCCTACGGCCGCGCCGAACTGGATACTCGCGCGATGGAGCGGCTCTCGTGCGACGTCGTCGTCGTCGGTGGAGGAACGGCGGGCTGCGTCGTCGCGGGCAGGCTCGCTGCCGAGAGCGAGGCGGAGGTCGTCGTGCTCGAGGCCGGGCCCGACTACGGCCCGCGCAACTCGGGCCGCTGGCCGGCCGACCTGCTCGACGGAGGTGCCCTCGTCTCGTCGCACTCGTGGGGGTACGGGACGGGAGACCTGCATCCGCTGCGCGGACCGGTCGAGCTGCCGCGCGCACGGGTGATCGGGGGCTGCTCGGCCCACAACGGCTGCATTGCGGCCGTCGGCTGTGCGGAGGACTACGACGGCTGGGCACGGATCGCAGGCGACGCCCGCTGGAGCGCCGACGCGCTGCGTCCGCTCTTCGCGCGGGGGCTCGACCGCCTTCGCGTGCGCTACTACGCCGAGGACGAGGTCGGGCCGTTCCACCGCGCCTGCATCGAGGCGGCGGCCGCACTCGGGCTGCCGCGCGCCGACGATCTCAGCGACCTCGACGGCGGCGTCGGCTTCGGGATCGAGCCGGTGAACGTCGACGGCGGGGTGCGCGTCAACACCGCGTTCGCGTACCTCGACCCGGCGCGCTCGCGGCCGAACCTGCACGTGGTCGACCGTGCGCTCTGCGACCGGCT
Source organism: Actinomycetota bacterium (assembly GCA_046732615.1). GTDB lineage: Bacteria > Actinomycetota > Thermoleophilia > Gaiellales > Gaiellaceae > Gaiella. The sequence goes on from JBKPNM010000075.1 coordinate 9,103, forward strand.
CGTCCCCCGGGCGGACGGGGTCGAGGTGATCGTCCGCCGCGACGGCGGCGAGCTTCGCGTGCACGCAGAGCTGGCCGTGCTCGCGGCCGGCTCGTACGGGTCGCCGGCGGTGCTTCTGCGTTCGGGCATCGGCGATCCGGCTGCGCTCGCGGCGCACGGCATCCGGGTCGTGCACGAGCTGCGCGGCGTCGGTCGCAACCTCCACGACCATCCCCTCGTCGAGCTCGACTTCTCCGGTAGCGATCGCCTCCGCGAAGCGCTCTCAGCGGCCGCCGCGGAGCGCTTCGTGCCAGAGGAGCAGACGCTCGGAAAGCTGCGCTCGACCCGCGCGAGCGGCCCGTACGACCTCCACCTCGTTCCCGTCGCCGCTCCGGAGCACAGCCTCCTCGCCGGTCGCACGATCCTCGCAGTCGGCGCGATGGAGCCGCGCTCGCGCGGGCGACTGACGCTCGCGAGCGCCGACCCCGGCGTCCCGCCCGTGATGGACCACGGCTACCTCTCCGACCCGCACGACGTGGCCGTGCTCCTCGAGGGCATCGAGCGCGCACGCGAGCTGGCGACGACCGGGCCGCTCCGGTCGCTTGTCGGCTACGAGCTCGTCCGGGACGTCGACCTCGAGGACGCGATCCGCCGGACGCACATCCACTACTACCACCCGGTCGGGACCTGCGCGCTCGGGCCCGCCGACGACGAGCTCGCAGTTTGCGACGCGGGCGGCCGGCTGCACGGCGTCCACCGCGTCGCCGTCGCGGACTGCTCGTTGATGCCCGTCGTGCCCCGTGCAAACACGAACGTCCCGGCGGTCGTCGTCGGAGAGCGGATCGCCGACGAGCTGCTCGCCTCGCTCTGAAAACCGCGCGGGCTGCCCGTCCGTAGTCCTGGTCGACCCTTGGATTCTCGGAGAAGGAGCTCCACATGAAACGGACACGCGGACGACGCCTCGCACTGCTCCTCGTGGTGGCCGTCGCGAGCGCCGTGGCAGCGGGCGCCGCGCTCGCCGGAGGAGCCGGCACCCAGAAGACGGCCACGGTGAAGCTCGTGAAGACGGCCGACTACGGGAAGGTGCTCGCCACCTCACGCGGGCTGACGCTCTACCACTACACGGACGAGGCGCGCGGCAAGGTCGACTGCAAGGGCGCGTGCGCCAAGCTCTGGCCGCCGCTCCTCGTCAAGGCGGGCACGAAGCCGACGACCGGCGCCGGCCTCGCGGCGTCGAAGCTCGGGACGGTCAAGCGGCCCGACGGCGGCATCCAGGTGACGTACAACGGCCTCGGGCTGTACCGCTACGCGCCCGACGAGAAGGCCGGCGACCTGAAGGGGCAGGGCCTCTTCAAGGCGTGGTTTGTCATCGCGCCGACCGGGAAGATCGTCAAGCGAGCCGCAGCGGCGCCAGCGGCCCCGCCGGCCGCGTCGCCTCCGCCGCCGACCGAGAGCACACCGTCCGGCGGTGGTGGCGGCTACGACTACGGCTAGGCCGCCGATTCGGATGTGTCGGGAAGGCCAATTCCGGGTCTTCCCCGATGCGTCTCGCCACCGCCCGCGGCACGCTCGGAGCGACGAGAGATCGGAGGCGATCGGCGATGAGAACGGCGACGAAGGTGCTGACGACGGCGGCGGGCACGGCCGTGGCGCTCGAGACGACGCGGCGGCTGGTGCGTACTCCCGTCCTGACGTGGGGGGCGACGGACGAGGAGGCAGCGCGCCGCTTGCCCGGCGACGAGCTGCTCGAGGACGCGGACGTCGTCTCGACGCGGGCGATCACGATCGGGGCGCCGCCCTCTGCGGTCTGGCCGTGGCTCGTCCAGATGGGCTCGGGCCGCGCCGGTGCGTACACCTACGACTGGATCGAGAACCTCTTCGGGCTCGAGATGCGGAGCGTGGACACGATCCATCGCGAGTGGCAGGACCTTGCCGTCGGTGACGTGATCCCGGGCAAGGCCAGCCTCCAGGGCATGCGCGTCGAGGTGCTCGAGCCCGAGCGTGCCCTCGTGACCCGCTCCGAGGACGGCAAGTGGGTCTGGGCCTTTGTCCTCGACGATCTCGGCGGCCACACGCGGCTCCTGAGCCGCAATCGGATCGCGATGCCGGATCGATCGCTCGGCGACCGGATCGGCATGGCGGTGATGGAGCCGGGGTCGCTCGTGATGGAGCGGAAGATGCTGCGCGGCATCAAGGAACGTGCGGAGCGGCTCGTGGCCGAGCCGGAGCTCGTGGCGAGCGCGTGAAGCTGGCGCGGGCGGTGGCATTGGCGGGGTAGCGCCGCCAGGATGCTGGCCGGTCCCATCCCAAACGCCCCACCCATTCCGGGGCACGCACGGTAGCGGGGAGAGAGTGCCGACTGTGCGCCGATTCGGCGTCGCGTTCGTGCCGATCGCTCCACAGCGTCGGATGACGCCGCGCAGACGTCCGTGCATACCCGCTGGGGGCCAGTCGGCGGGGCTTCCATGAACCGACGAGGAGGAACGGGCCGTAGGGGAACGACGGACTTGCCACGCAGCGTCCGTGCGGGCTCGGCGGCCGGAGACCGGCTTTGCCGGCCGGGAGGCCAAATCCGCGGCGTCCGTGAGCGACCGGAGAAGGAGGGGGCACATGGGGAACCATGGGGTTCCCCCCGCCAATGCAGGGAGGAGGATTCGAACCTCCGAAGGCTGAGCCAGCGGGTTTACAGCCCGCCCCCTTTGGCCACTCGGGAATCCCTGCGGGGACGCGATTGTAGCCGGGCCCTGCGCGCCCTCCGCCTGCCGCGGCGCGCCGCCATTGCGTGGCTGGCGCTCGCGAGACCGTGCTGAGAGACTCATCCGATGGAGATCGCGTCACTCGGGTTCCGCACCGATCTGATGGTGCTCGGGCTCGGCGGCAGCGAGATCGAGCGGCACGAGCGGCACGTCGTCGTGCGCACGCCGGCCAACCCGACGTATTGGTGGGGCAACTTCATCCTCTTCGCCGATCCGGTCGGCGCGGCGGAGCTGACCGGCCGACTCGAGCTCTTCGCGGACGCGTTCCCGAGTGCAGGGCACGTCGCCTGGGGCATCGACTCGACGGACGGCACGGCAGGCGACGAGGAGGCGCTCGTCGCCGCGGGTTTCGAGGTGGGCCGCGACACCGTGCTGACCGCGAGCGAGCTACGGCCGCCGCCGCGCGCGGTCGACGCCGAGCTGCGTCCGCTCGGCGGAGACGCCGACTGGCGCCGGACGTTCGAGCTGCATGTCGCCTGCGGGGATCCCGCGGACGGGGCCGTCACGGAGGAGTTCCTCGACGGCCAGGTCGCAGCGGCGCGGTCGCTCACCGAGCGCGGCCACGCGACCTGGTTCGGCGCGTTCGCGAACGGAGCACTGCTCTCGTCGCTCGGCATCGTGTCGGACGGCTCCGGCTCCGGGCTCAGCCGCTTCCAGGCGGTCGAGACGCATCCCGTCGCGCGTCGCCGCGGCCTGGCGAGCGCGCTCGTCCACCTCGCGGGGCAGACGGCTCTCGACGGGGGTGCGACGCAGCTGGCGATCGTCGCCGACCCCGACTACCACGCGATCGGCATCTACCGCTCGCTCGGGTTCGCGGAGACGGAGACGACGGTGCAGCTCACGCGCCGACCGCCGTCGACCGGGGCCTGACGTTCCCTACACTCGTCGGCGTGCAGCGGTTCGACGCGCTCGTCGTCGGGGCGGGGCCGGCGGGATCGTCGACCGCGATCCACCTCGCCCGCGCCGGCGCTCATGTCCTCGTGGCCGACAAGGCGCGCTTTCCCCGCGACAAGCCTTGCGGCGGCGGTCTGACCGGCCGTGCGCTGAAGCGGATCCCGATCGACCCGTCGCCCGTCGTCGAGCGCGACGTCGACCGCTTTCTGCTCCGGCTGCGCTACGGCTCGAGCTTTGCGCGCGACCACGGCGAGCCGCTCATCAGGATGACGCAGCGCCGCCGTCTCGACGCGTTTCTCGTCGAGCACGCGGCGAGCGTGGGCGCAGTCGTGCGCGACGGCTGCCGGGTCGAAGGGATCGAGGTCGACGACGCCGGCGTCACGGCGCAGGTCGGCGGCGAAGCCGTACGCGCGGACGTCGTCGTCGGCGCCGACGGTGCGAACGGCGTCGTCGCCCGCTCGGCCCGGCTGGGGGAGGGGGTCGTGCGCGGCGTCGCGCTCGAGGGAAACGTGCCGCTCGAGGCGCTCGCCGGCGACCTCGAGCGGACCGCCGTGATCGAGCTCGCCGTGCTTCCCGGCGGCTACGGCTGGGTCTTTCCGAAGAGCGACCACGCGAACCTCGGCGTCGGCGGGTGGGGGCGCGAGGGGCCGCGGCTGCGCGGCCATCTCGCGCGGCTGGCCGCGGCGCACGGGTTGTCACCCGAGTCGTTGACGGACGTCCGCGGCCATCGGCTCCCGATGCGGCGGCTCGGCACGCCCGCAGGGGCAGGGCGCGTTCTCCTCGTCGGAGACGCGGCGGGTCTCGTCGACCCACTGTCCGGCGACGGCATGTACGAGGCGTTCGTCTCCGCACGCCTCGCCGCCGACGCGATCGTCGCGGGCGACCTCGAGGACTACACCGACGCACTCTCGGAGTCGCTCGACCGGCACGCCGCAGCCTCGTGGGCGGCGAAGCGCGCCTTCGACCGCTACCCGCGGACGGTCTTCGCCGCGGCCCGCGCGCCGGGCGTCTTCAACGTGGTGGCCGGCCTTCTCTGCGGGGACGTCGCCCACCCGGCGGACGCCCGCGGCGTCGCGCGCGCGCCGCTCAAGCTGATCGCCCGCCTGGCCGCCTGACGTCCGGTGTCCGACGTCGAAGTCGGACACCAGACACGTCGCGCTACTCCTCCGCCAAGGCCTCGGCGAGCAGCGACGTCGCGTACGCCTTCCACGCGAGGTCGGCGTCCGAGAGCAGGATGTGGAGCGCCTCGCGCGCGCCGCGGAGGCTCGCCACCTCGCCGGCGAGGGACTCGAGCCCACCGCGGAGCTGAAGGCGTCGCTCGTCGGTGTCGAGGTCGTCGGCGAGCGCCGTGGCGGCGCGGCCGAAGGGGTCGAGCGGCCGGTGCGGGTCGCCTCCGGCCGCGAGGAGCAGCTCCGCGCGGCGGATCGCGGCGCTCAGCTCGGCCTCGTGGATCGCGACGCTGCGCCCGGCGAAGAAGCAGAGCATCGTCCACTGGTCGGTCGGCTCCGCCCGCTCGACGGAACGGATCCAGTCGCGGATCGTCTGCCGCGCCACGCCGACTTTCTAGCCGAGAGCGGACCGATGACGAATGTTCGGATTCCGTTCGCTCTCGATCAAGCAGGCGCCGAAGCCGTCCGATATGTCGAGCATGGGTGGTGGACGTCTCGTCGGTGTGCTCCTGACGGCCGTTGCGGCGCTGGGACTGGCCGCGCCCTCGTTCGCGGCTGACCCTGCGCCGCAGCTCGCCGAGGCGACGTCCGTCGCGCAGGGGAAGAGCTGGGCCGCCCCGCAGATCGCCTCGGTGGTACTGGCGGGCCTGATGGGCCCCGACGTCGCCTCGTTCCGCCCCGACGACACGTTGACCCGCGGGGAGCTCCACGCCGCGATCCTCGCGCTGGGCAAGCCGCACCGGTCTCCGCCCGACCCGGCGCGGATCGTGACGATGCGCGAGCTCGACGCCCAGCTCGTCGCGGCGGCGGGACTCCTGCCCTCCGCACGCGCGATCCGGCTGGCGGCGACGTCCGCGGGCCTCGACCCGATCGATGTGATCGGCACCGAGACCGTCGCGCGGCTGCTCGGGCTTCGCGTCAACCACCCGCAGGGGAGCGAGAGCCTCGAGCGCGCGCCGAAGGAGCCGGCCTCGCGTGCCGAGGCCGCGTACTCGCTCGCGAAGCTGCGCGCGCTCGACGCGGGCCGCATCGTCGCGATCCAGCAGCTGGCGGCGAGCTTCTCCGTCCCCGCGCTCACCGTTCTCCAGCGCGAGGTGCTCGCACGGGCGCTGCGCTTCGTCGGCTCTCCGTACGTCTTCGCGGGCATGTCGGAGAAGACGCAGAGGCTCTGGAGCGCCACTGCTCCGGGCAACACGATCACGGTGCCCGGCGGCTTCGACTGCTCGGGCTTCGTGTGGCGGATCTACAAGCTGCAGCCCTTCGCCGACGCGCCGGCGCTTGCCGCGGTCCTCCGGGGGCGCACGTCGTACGCGATGAGCGGTGAGGTGGCGAAGTCGCTCCGGATCGACCCCGCGGCGCTCCAGCCGGCCGACGTGCTGTTCTTCGGGGCTCGGGGCCCGAAGTCGAAGCCGTCCGAGGTCGGGCACATGGGGATCTACGTCGGCAACGGCTGGTTCGTGCACGCCTCGAGTGGCGGGGTCACGTTACAGCCCCTCCAGGGCTGGTACGCGACGACGCTCGCGTGGGCACGCCGGCCGCTGGCCGAGGCCGGCTTCGCCGCCTGACGGCGCGAGTCGTTCTCGCCCGATCGGGGTACGCTCCTCGCGTGCGTTGGAAGAAGGTACCCGGCCAGGGCGACATGGAGGATCGCCGGGGCCAGTCCGGGCCGCTCGGAGGTGGGGGGATCCCGATCCCGATCGGCGCGGGCGGCGGCGGGCTCGGGCTGATCATCCTCGTCGTCGTCGCGCTGCTGTTCGGCGGGGACATCTTCGGCGGTGGCGGCTCGAGCGGGCCGTTGAACCCGGGCGGGATCGACGAGACGGTGCCGCAGGCGGATCCCGGGGCGCAGCCCGGCGCGCAGACCACCGCGAAGGACCAGACGTTCGAGTTCGCGAAGTTCGTCAGTCAGGACGCGCAGGACATGTGGACGCAGATCTTCCAGCAGTCCGGCAAGACGTACACGCGCGCGCCGGTCGTGACGTTCACCTCCGGGACGGTCAGCGGCTGCGGTCCCGCATCCTCGTCGACCGGGCCGTTCTACTGCCCGGCCGATCACAAGGTCTATCTCGACCTCTCGTTCTTCCGCGAGCTGTCGAAGCGCTTCGGCGCACCGGGCGACTTCGCCGCGGCCTACGTGATCGCCCACGAGATCGGGCACCACATCCAGAGCGAGCTCGGGATCGAGGAGCAGATCCGGCAGAAGCAGCAGGGCGACCCGTCGAACGCGAACCGCTACTCCGTCCAGCTCGAGCTGCAGGCCGACTGCTTCGCGGGGGTCTGGGCGCGGTCGACCTATGACCGCGGGATCCTCGATCCCGGCGACATCGACGAAGGCCTTGCGGCCGCCGCGGCGGTGGGGGACGACCGCCACGGCGCGCGCAGCCGCGAGCAGTGGACGCCCGGCTCCACGGCGCTGCGGACGCAGTGGTTCCGCACAGGCTTCGACTCCGGCAAGCCGGGCGACTGCGACACGAGCAACGTCGACATCTAGCCGACGCGTCGGGTCGGCGAGAGCCGACGAACGGGTGTCAGACACCGTCCGCCGCCCCGCAGCTCGCGTGCAGGCGTCGCCGCGATACCCTCAACGGACACAGTTTCGCGAGAGGAGTGAGCGATGACGGAGCTTGCCGAGGCGCCGGTCGAAGGGCGCGACGAAGCGGTCACACGGATCCCCCACTGGATCGGCGGGAAGCGTGTCGAGGGGACGTCCGGCCGGAGCGGGCCGGTCTACAACCCGGCCAGGGGCGTCCGGTCCGGCGCTGTGGACTTCGCCTCGGTCGAGGAGATCGACGCCGCCGTCCGGAACTCCGCCGAGGCGTGGGAGAGCTGGCGCACCGTCTCGCTGGCGAAGCGCGCGGAGCTCTTCTTCCGCATCCGCGAGCTGTTCCACTCGCACCGCGAGGATCTCGCCAAGCTCCTCACCGCCGAGCACGGGAAGGTCCTCTCGGACGCGATGGGAGAGGTCGCGCGTGGGCTCGAGGTGATCGAGTACGCCTGCGGCATTCCGACCCTGATCAAGGGTGAGTTCTCCGAGCAGGCGTCGACCGGGATCGACGTCTACTCGATCCGGCAACCCCTCGGCGTCGTCGCGGGCATCACGCCGTTCAACTTCCCGGCGATGGTGCCGATGTGGATGTGGGCGCCCGCGATCGCGTGCGGCAACTGCTTCCTGCTCAAGCCGTCGGAGAAGGACCCCTCCGCGTCGCTCCTCGCTGCGGAGCTGCTCAAGGAGGCGGGCCTCCCGGACGGTGTGTTCAACGTCGTCCACGGCGACAAGGTGGCCGTCGGCGCGCTGCTCGAGCATCGGGGCATCTCCGCGGTCTCGTTCGTCGGCTCGACCCCGATCGCGCGGTACATCTACGAGACCGGGACGAAGCACGGCAAGCGCGTGCAGGCGCTCGGCGGCGCGAAGAACCACATGATCGTGCTGCCGGACGCGGACATCGAGATGGCCGCGGACGCCGCGGTCTCGGCGGGATACGGCTCCGCCGGAGAGCGCTGCATGGCGGTCTCCGTGCTCGTCGCGGTCGGCGAGGCCGCCGATCCACTCGTCGAGGCGATCAAGCACCGGCTGCCCAAGGTCAAGGTCGGGAACGGGCTCGAGCCCGACTCGGAGATGGGCCCGCTCGTGACGCGCGAGCACCGTGACAAGGTCGCGTCCTACATCGCGTCGGGCTCCGAGCAGGGGGCGACCGTCGTCGCGGACGGCCGCGAGACGGCTCCCGACGGGGACGGCTTCTTCCTCGGCGTGTCGCTGCTCGACAACGTGACGACGGAGATGGACGCCTACCGCGACGAGATCTTCGGCCCGGTGCTCTCGGTCGTGCGCGCGAACAGCTACGACGAGGCGATCGGGCTCGTGAACGACAACCCCTACGGGAACGGCGTCGCGCTCTTCACGCGGGATGGAGGCGTCGCGCGCCAGTTCCAGTTCGACGTCAGTGCGGGCATGGTCGGCATCAACGTGCCGATCCCGGTGCCGGTTGCGTACTACTCCTTCGGTGGCTGGAAGGCGTCGCTCTTCGGCGACTCGCACGCGTACGGCCCGGAGTCGATCCACTTCTACACCAGGGGCAAGGTGGTGACGTCCCGCTGGCCCGATCCCGCGACGAGCAAGGTCGACCTCGGCTTCCCGCAGACGAGGTGAAGAACATGGCCGGGCCGACCATTGACCTCCACGGCCCGGGACGTGCACAATCGGCACCTGCCGACCGGGGCGGATCTGCGGCGCCGCCCCGGTCGCTTCCCGAATGACCCGCGTTCTCGTCGAAGGCTTCGAGCGCGACTCCGTCGTGCTCGCGCGGATGCTCGTCCGGGAGGGTCACCGCGTCACGCTCGCTGCGACGGGCGACGCCTCGCAGCAGGCGCTCGAGCTGCGCGCGGCGGGCGTCACGGTGCGCGCCCGCGCAGCGCTCGACACCGAGCCGGGCCAGTACGACCAGGCGTTCCTCGACGTCTGGACGCCCGAGGTCGCGCCCCGTGTGGCTCTGCTGCGCGAGAGCAGCTGCGCCGTCCGCTGCCTCGGTGACGTCGTCCTCGAGCGCGCGACGGTTCCGACGATCGGCGTCACCGGAACGGCCGGCAAGACGACGACGGCCGCATTCCTCACATACCTCCTCCGGACCGCCGGCGTGACGGTGCACGCGAGCACCACTGCGCGCGCCGCGAACCTCTGGCCGACCGCCGAGCTGCTCCCGCCCCCGACGGACGGGATCGTCGTGATGGAGCTGACCAGCTCGCATCTCTGCTTCACCACCCGCAGCCCGTCCATCGCGGTCATCACCTGCTTCTGGCCCGACCATCTCGAGCTCCACGGCTCGCTCGAGCGCTACCGCGAGGCGAAGGCCGCGATCGTCGGCCGGCAGGGGCCGGGCGACGCCGTCGTCGTCAACGAGAGCGACGCCGAGGCGGCGGCGATCGCGAGGCGCTCGCCGGGCCGGCGGTTCGGTTTCTCGACGACCGGCGAGGTCGAGGCCGGTGCTTTCGTCGACCGGACGAGCGTCGTGCTGCGCGGGGACTTCGGCGAGCGCTCCTTCCGGATCCCGAAGGGGCTCGACCCGCCGCGCCTCCAGGCGCTGCTCGCGGCGGCCGCCACGGCGCTCGCGGCGGGCGCGCTGCCCGAGACGATGCTGCCGCCGGAGTCGCCGCCACACCGCGCGACGCACGTCGGCCGCCTCGGCGAGACCGAGCTCGTCGACGACGGCATGGCGGCGACACCCGCGAAGGCTGTCGCGGCGCTCGAGAGCCATGCCGACGAGTCGGTCGTCCTCGTCGCCGGAGGTGAGCTCGAGCAGGCCGGACTCGCTGTCCACACCTCGCGCGAGGAGCAGGCGCTCCTCGAGCACGCCTGCGCCGAGGCCAAGCGCGTTGCGCGGCTCGTCGTGCTCTTCGGCCCGGCCGCCGCTCGCCTCGCGCCGTATTTCGACCGCCGCCGGACGCTCCGAGCCGCGACGCTCGACGAGGCGATCGTGCTCGCCTCGACGCACGTCGCGGGCGCGGAGGTCCTCGTCGTCGCTCCGATGTTCCCGTTGGCACTCGCCGACCGCGAGCGGATCGCTCCCGCCCTCGCGCAGATCGCGGCGGCAGGGAATAGCAGCTGACCGTCCTGCGTTCCTTGTAGTAACAACTATTATGTGCGCAACAGTATTGCGCACCGACGCGGGAGGAACCCACGTGAGCAGCACCATCGAGACCCCGGTCGTTCCGGCAGGCGCCTGGACGTCCGATCCGACGCATTCGTCCGTCGGCTTCACCGTCGTGTACATGGGCGTTGCACCGTTCCAGGGCGCGTTCCGGGCCTTCGAGGCGAGCCTCGACCAGGACGGCCTCCACGGCACGGCCCAGGCGGCGAGCATCGACGTCGACAACGAGCAGCTTGCGGAGCACCTCGCCTCGCCGGACTTCTTCGACGTCGCGACCTTCCCCGAGCTGACCTTCGAGGCCGGCGCGCCGACGCGCGACGGCGACACGATCACGTTCGAAGGCGTGCTCGAGGTGAAGGGCAACCGCGCGCCGATCACGCTCACCGGGACGATCGTCGATCCGGTCTCGGACCCGTGGGGGAACAGCAAGCTCGGCCTGCGCCTCACCGGCGCCGTCGACAAGAACGCGGTCGGGCTGACGTGGAACGCGCCGCTGCCCGAGGGTGGCTCGATGCTGGCCGACGAGGTCGCGCTCGAGGCGTCGCTCGTCTTCGTCGAGGCCGCCGGGAGCGAGTCCTGATGACGATCCTCGGCCTCGCGGGCAGCCTCCGCGCGGGCTCGCTCAACGCGCAGCTCCTCCGCCTTGCGGCGGAGGAGCTGCCGGAGGGCGTCGAGCTCGAGACCTACGAGGGGCTCGCCGACATCCCGGCCTATGACGAGGACCTCCAGGACCTCGTCCCCGACGCGGTCGCCGTGTTCAAGGACGCGATCGCCGACGCGGACGCCGTCCTCATCGTGACCCCGGAGTACAACGGCTCGATTCCCGGTTTCCTGAAGAACGCGCTCGACTGGGTCTCGCGTCCGATCGCAGGGTCCCCGATGAGGGGCAAGCCCGTCGCGGTGATCGGCGCCAGCCCGGGCCAGTTCGGCGCGATCTGGGCGCAGCGCGAGCTCAAGAAGGTGCTCGGCATCATGAGCGCACGCGTCCTGGACGTGGAGCTCGCCGTGCCGAAGGCCGACCGCCGGCTCGCGGATCCCGACCCCGTCCTCCGCGAGCAGCTGCGCTCCGTGCTCGACGCACTCGTCGTCGCGAGCGTCCCCGACCTCGAAGCGGCGCTGATCTAGCCCGAACCCGGCTCGGCCGGATGCGGCTGTGCGACACTCGCGGACGTGCGCGTCACGATGCTCCTCGCGGACTTCGCCCAGGTCTCGGACGGCAAGCTGACGATCGTCGGCGGCGGCTGGTCGCTGACCGGCCCCGAGCCGGTCCCGTTCGGCATCGCGATCCTGATCCGCGTGCCGTGGGATCAGGCAAACCGGCGGCACGTGATGCGCCTCGAGCTGCTCGACGCGGACGGCATCGCCGTCGAGATGGACACCGACGACGGCTCCCAGCCCGTCGTCTTCTTCGACGACGTCCCCTTCGAGGTCGGCCGGCCTGCGGGCCTCAAGCCGGGGACGCCGCTCGACTTCCCCGTCGCCGTCAACTCGGGCCCGCTGCCGCTCGAGCCGGGGCGCTACGAGTGGCGGCTGACGATCGACGGCGAGGCCGACGACGACTGGCGCCTGCCGTTCTCCGTCCGCCTCGAGGAAGAGGACGCGATTCTCTAATGCCCGGCGGGGCTCGGCCGCCGACCGCGGACGAGCTGCGTCAGGCCCCACGCCGACACGATCGCCCAGACGAGCTCGAGCAGGAAGAAGCCCCACTGGTCCTGCCGCCACGCGTCGACCGTGAGGATCGCCGACCCCACGAGGTTGACGACGAGGTACCAGAGCGACTGCGGGTCGAGCAGCCGGAACTGCGCGAGCACGAAGCCGGAGAGGACGAGCAGTGCGCCGATCACCTGGACGAGTTGATGCACGGGCGACCTCCTCGAAGGGCGTTGGCGTTCGCGTCGTCGTCGTGACCGGGTACGACGCGGCTCGTCCGGGGCGATCCTTCCGCCGCTGACAGGATACCGGGGTGGGGTCGCGACGCTTCCTGCCTGCGCTGCTCGTCGTGTGCGCCGCCGTCGTCGCCGGCATGGCTGCGAGTCGCGCGCCCGCGGCCGCGCCGACGGGGCTCGAGCGGCTCGTCGGCGCGCGGCTCGTCGTCGGAATCGACGGAACGACCGCCTCGCCGTCGCTCCTCGGACGGATCCGCACCGGCCGCGTCGGCGGCGTGATCCTGATGGGCCACAACGTCCGCTCGGCGCCGCAGGTGCGCGCGCTGACCGCGTCGCTCCGTGCCGCGGCCGAG
>JBKPNM010000076.1:0-10416 GCA_046732615.1 Actinomycetota bacterium
CGCCGTTCCCGGAGCCCGCCGCGGCGGCGTTCTCGGCGGCGGCCGGCTGGCCGGCGTCGGCGGGGCGGCGCTTGCGCCTGCGGCGGCGCGATTTGCGGGCCGGCGCCTTCGGAGCTGGGAGGCTCTCGGCGAGCGCCGCCGCGATCTCCTGGATCGGACCGAGCTCCTCTCGCGCCCGGTCCAGCGCCCCGTTCGCCCGCGGCGTGTACCCCTCGGCCGAGGCGAGGAGCGCCGCGCCGACCGGCAAGGGAAGGGCCGCCGCGATCCGCACGAGCTGCGCGACGTTGTCCTCGTGGCGGTGACCGCGCGAGTTCGCGACCGCGCCGAGCAGCCGCTTCGCCTCGGGGAACTCCTGGCTCGCCTTGCGGTCGAGCGTCTTGCGCACCGAGCGCGCGAGCCGCCACGTCCACCGGCCGAGGATCTGCTCCGGGGCGTCCGCCTTCCCGTCGCCGACGGCGCGCATGAGGATCCGCACGCCGGCGGCGCGGTCCTTCTCCCACGGGGGCGCCTGGGTGACGAGCGTGACGAGGTCGTCGAAGTCGGCGCGCTCGACCGGCGTGGCGACGCGGTCGGCGAGAGCGGTCATCCGCAGCCGGCGGTTCGGGTTCTCGGCGGCGCACACGGAGAGGAACGTCTCGAGCGCGGCCTTGCCGGCCCGTCCTTCGGCGAACTTGCGCGCGAACTCGGCGCGCTGGTCGAAGCGGATCTGACGTCCCGCGATCGTCGCCCAGAACCGCTGCTCGTCCTCGTCGAGGAACCGCGGGTCGACACGCTGCCACTCGCGCTGGATCACGGCGAGCCGCCGGGCGACGTCCTGCGTAACGGGCACGAGCCACGGCGCGGGTGAGAGGCGTCGGCGCGCACGGCGCGCGGAGCGGCGACGCGGCGCGGGAGTGACGCGCGCGCCCTCGCGGTAGAAGTCGGAGTCGAGCAGCGAGTGGAGCGACACGACGCGCTCGGAGTGCGTCGCCCCCTTCGGCACGAAGTCGACCACGATGCCCGCCTCCTTGCGCGGGTGCGTGCGCATGATCCGGCCGATCCGCTGCTGGTAGACGCGCTTCGAGGCGGTCGGCGCGAGGTGCATGCAGACGGTCGCGCGCGGGGAGTTCCAGCCCTCGGCGAGGAGCTGCGCATTGATGAGCACGTTGATCTCGCCGCGCTCGTACGCGGCGAGCGTCTCGGCGAGCTCACGCGGCGGCGTCCGGCCGGAGACGGCCATCGTCTTGAGGCCGGCCGCGCGGAACTCCTGCGCGAGGTTGTAGGCATGGTCGACGCCGGCCGCGTAGACGATCCCGGGCGTCGAGCCGAAGCGGTCGCGGTAGAGGCTCGCGGCCGCCTGGTTGAGCGCGATGTGGTCGAGGGCGGCGGCGAGCGCGCGCTCCTCGAAGTCGCCGCCGACGATCGGCACGGAGTTGATCGCGGCGACGGGCGGGACTCGCAGCGAGCGGAGCGGCGCGATCAGCCCTCGGCGCGCCGCGTCGGTGAGCGGGAGGTCGTCGACGGAGGCAGGGAAGACGTCCGAGACCTGCTTCGCGATCAGCTGCTCCGTCGCCGTCATCCCGATGTAGAGCGGCTCCGAGAAGCGGCGGATCGCCGTCGAGGTCTTCTCGCCGAGCGCGGTGTGGGCCTCGTCGCAGATCACGAGCCCGTACGCGGTGCGCGAGAGCTCGTTCCCGTGCCGCGCGAACCAGGCGTACGTCTGGATCGTGATCGGGTCGGGCCGGAGCGGCTCCTTGCCGCGCTCGATCGCGTCGGTGAGGCGCTCGCCGTAGCCCTCGGTCGTGAGGTCGCGGCGGAACTGGTCGACGAGCAGCCGGCGGTGCGTGAGGATCAGGACGCCGAGGTGGCGCGCCGCCTCGACGAACCCCGCCGCGGCGATCGTCTTCCCCGAGGCGGTCGGGTGGCGGAAGCGATAGCGCCGCGATGCGCCGGGGTCCTCGCCGACGAAGCCGGGCTCGGGCTCCTCGAGGTCCTCGTCAAGCTCGGCCTCGTCCTCGTCCTCGAGCTCGCGCTCCTCGACGAGCTCGGCGACGTTGCCGTTGCCGGAGCCGTTGCCGTTCTCCTCGACGTTCCGCTGCGTCGCGGCGATCAGCTCGGTGAGCATCCCGGCGAGCGCGTCGATCTGGTGCCGCCGGAGCGCGGTGCCGGCAGCGGTCGAGGGAGTCTCGGCCGCGAGGACGCGCTCGAGGCCGAGCATCAGCCCGTAGCGCACCTTCCAGCCCGGCGACGGCGTGCGGTTGCCGGCGTCGATCTCCTCGATCGCATCGTCGAGCGCGAGACGGCGCGCGGTGCCCGGCGCGAGCGCAACGTCTGCGTCCTCGCCCGGGTGGAGGAACGGCTCGCCGAACCAGCGCTCGGCGCGATGCGCCGCGTGCTCGAGGCCCGGAAGCGCCCCGGCCGTCGTGTTCTGAGTGGTGGTGGAGTCCTGCATGTGCGCAGCAGCCTCGATACGCGCCGCCCTGCCCTACGCAACCGTTCGAGGAAGGCAGCTCACTCGGGCGTCGTGTCGCGCGCCAGCGTCGCTGCACTTCGGAGAGTACCCGAATCGGCGGTCGGAGACGAGCCTCAGGCGTCGCCGAGAGGGCGCCCGCTCACGCGCTGCGAGACACCCGCTTGATCCAAGTGCTTCGTGATCCCGCCGCGGAAGAACGGGTAGCCGGCGCCGAGGATGAGGCAGGCGTCGATCTCGGGCGCCGAGGCGACGACGCCCTCGTCCAGGATCCGACGCGCCTCGTCGGCGAGCGCCTCGAGGATCCGCGCGTGGATCTCGTCGACGGTCGGACGGTCGTCCTTCGCCTCGAGGGAGGGGAACTCGCCCTCGGCCAGCGCCTGCAGCGTCGGCGAGAGCGGGAATCGCTCGGGAAAGGCCTCGTGCAGCGTCTCGAGGACGTGGTTCGCGACCTTGGGGCCGACCATCGCAAGGAGGGCGGACGGTGGCATCGGGATCCCGAGCCGCAGCGCGGCTTCGTCGGTCTCCTCGAACGTCGAGCCGCTCTCGAGCGCCTGCATCAGCACCGTCGACTGCCGGGTCAGGAGCCGGTTGACGACGAATGCGGGCGCGTCCTTCACGAGGACGCCGCGCTTTCCGAGCTTCCCGACCACGTCCCAGGCGGTCGCCAGCGTCACGTCGTCCGTCGTCGGAGTGCTGACGACCTCGACGAGCGGCAACACCGGCACGGGATTGAAGAAGTGGAGCCCCACCACGCGCTCCGGGTGGGCGAGCCCCTCGGCCATCGCGGCCACCGAGAGCGCGGAGGTGTTCGTGACGAGGAGACACTCGGGCGACACGACCGCCTCGAGCGCGCCGAAGACCTCGCGCTTCACCCCGAGCTCCTCGAAGACGGCCTCGAGCACGAGGTCGCAGTTCGCGTACGCGTCGGTGGTCTCGCCTACCGTCACGATCGAGCCGAGGAACCGCGCCTTCTCCTCGGTCAGGCGGCCCTTCGCGACGAGGCCCGCGAGCTCGCTGCGGATCGTCTCAGCCGCTTTCTCCGTCCGCTCGGTGTCGACGTCGCTGAGCACGACCGGCACCTCGAGCCGCCGGAGGAAGAGCGTCGCGAGCTGCGTCGCCATCAGCCCCGCGCCGACGATGCCGATCCGCTGAATGCGACGAGGCGTTGCCTCGGGGAGCCCGGCCGGGCGCTCGACCCGCCGCTCGACGACGTCGAAGGCGTAGATCGAGGCCTGCGCCTCCGGGCCGGGGAGCAGCTCCGCGAGCGCATCCTCCTCGGCGGCATACCCCTCCTGGAGCGTCCACGACGCCGCGCCCTCGATCAGCTCGAGCGCGCGGTACGGCGCCGGCGCCTGCCAGTGGACGGCGTCGTCGACCCGGGCACGCGCCTTGCGGACGACGTCGCCGATGTCGGAGAGATTCGCGTCGAGCTCGCGCTTCCCCTCGCCGGACTCGGCGCGGCGGAGGAGGAGCTCGATCGACTCGTCGAGGAACTCGACGGGCTCGAGCACGTGGTCGACGAGGCCGAGCTCGAGCGCGTCGGGCGCGCGGAGCATCCGATTCTGCGCGAGCGGGTTGTCGACGATCAGCTTCACGGCCGCCGCCGCGCCGACGAGGCGGGGGGTGAGCTGCGTCCCGCCCCAGGCAGGGAAGAGACCGAGGAAGACCTCCGGAAAGCCGAGATGACGGACGTTCGCAGCGAGCGTGCGGACGTCGCAGTGGAGTGCGATCTCGAGCCCTCCCCCGAGCGCGGCGCCGTTCACCGCGGCGAGCGTCGGGAACGGCAGCTCGCGGAGGCGCCGGAAGAGGTCGTGGCCGGCCTTCCCGCCTTCGCGCGCGCGCCCGGGGGTGATGCCGGGGAACTGCGTGACGTCCGCGCCGACGGCGAAGACGAGCGGCTTGCCGGTGAGGACGAGCCCCCGCCAGTCGCGCGTCCGCAAGCGGCCGAGCACGTCGGCGAGGGACTCGAGCGCCTCCGGCCCGAAGCTCGACGGCTTTCGCCAGTCCGCGCCGTTGTCGATCGTGACGAGCGCGATCGGGCCGACCCTGCTGTCGAGCCGCTGCAGATGGAACCGTGTCACCGCCGCGTCAGACATCTGAGCCCCTCGGCGGCGAAGCGGCCGCTTCAGGGGTTTGCCCGCCGAAGGCGGGATCCCCGCCGTCGGCATCTGCTCCCGCGGATGGCGACCTGGCGGACAAGCTTTCAGCCATGGCGGGTGTTCTCCCAGAGGAGCGCCGCACCCATGCCGAGGCCGATGCAGAGCGCGGTCAGCCCGTAGCGCACGTCGGGTCGCTGCTCGAACCCGTACGCGAGCTGGGCGAGCAGGCGGACTCCGGTGGCCGCGAGCGGGTGGCCGCACGCGATCGCGCCGCCGTACGGGTTCAGGCGCGGGTCGTCCGGCGCGACGCCGACGCCCTCGCACCACGTCAGCACCTGCACGGCGAACGGCTCGTTCAGCTCGAAGAGGCCGATCCCGTCGAGCGTGACGCCCGTCCGGGCAAGCAGCTGCTCCGTCGCGGGCACGGGGCCGAGGCCCATCAGGTGCGGCTCGACACCCGCGTACGCGAAGCCGACGAGCCGCATGCGCGGCTCGAGTCCGAGCTGCGCGGCCGTCGCCTCCGAGGCGAGCAGCGAAGCGGTGGCGCCGTCCGTCAGCCCGGCCGAGTTCCCCGCGGTGACGCGTCCGCCGGCCCGGAAGGGCGTGCGTAGCGTCGCCAGCGTCTCGACAGTCGTCTCGGGACGGAGGAACTCGTCCCGCGCCGCGACCTTCCAGCCCTCGTCGGTGAAGACGCTCATCGGGACGACCGTTCGCGCGTAGACACCTTCCGGATCGGCCCACGCCTCGGACGCCCGCCGCTGCGACTCGGCCGCGTACCCGTCGGCGTCCCCCCGCGTCAGCTGCGGGAAGACGTCGTGGAGGTTCTCGGCGGTCTGGCCCATCACGGCGGCGCTCTGGTCGATGAGCCGCTCCGCGACGAAGCGCGGGTTGAAGTCGACGTCGTCGCCCATCGGATGGTGACCCATGTGCTCGACGCCGCCCGCGATCGCGAGGTCGCATGCGCCCAACGCGATCTCGCCGGCTGCCGCCGTGACCGCCGTGAGGGCGCCCGCGCACATCCGGTCGACGGCGAACCCCGGGACGGTGTGCGGGAGGCCGGCGAGGAGCGCGACGTCACGCCCGAGCGTCAGGCCCTGGTCGCCGACCTGCGCGGTGGCGGCCATGACGACGTCGCCGATCCGATCGGGCGGAGCCTGCGGGTTGCGGCGCAGAAGCTCGCGCACCGCCTTGACGCCCATGTCGTCGGCGCGCGTCTTCCAGAAGAGGCCGGTCTCGCCGGCACGACCGAACGCGGTGCGGACGCCGTCGACGTACACGACCTCTCGGAGCTCGCGCGCCATGCCGCTCAGGATACCGGTGCGGTTGACTGACCGTTCAATCAGCGAAGTTGCGCGATACTCCAGCGATGGACTGGGAGGCGAAGCGCGGCTGGGCGATCGCCGAGCACGACCGCCGTGCCGCGACGCCCGCGACGGAGGACGAGCGCGACGACTTCCGTCTCGCGGGGATCGCCGGCGCCGCGTGGGCCGCCGGTCTTGCCTGCGCGATGCTGGGCCTCCGCGACGAGGCCGAGACGTGGCTGCGCCGTGCCGCCGACGAGTACGCGACGAGCTGGCATGCCGCCCCGGCGGGGAGCTGGGGACGGCCGATCGCGATGATCCGCTGCCGACTGCTGGCGAACGACACGGAGGGAGCACGCGCCGATGCGTCCGCCGCGCTCGAGGCCGGTGCCGCCGACGCGGCGGGGCCGATCGGGGGCTACTGCGCGGCGCTCGCGTTGCTCGCGCTCGCGCGGGATGCGGAGGCGGCTCCGGTCGCCGCGCGGATTGCCGACGAGGGCATCGAGCCGGGTGCCGTCGCGCACGCGCTCGCGGCCCTCGCCGCGAGCGACGGAACGGCGTACGCCTCGGCCAGGTGGGACGTGCTGCGCTCGTTCGAGGAGCGGGACGCGTTCCTCGAGGACGTCCGCGTCGCGGACACGGTCCTCGTGCTCGACGCGCTCGCGCGCGAGCGGGGCCTCGCGACGCCGCCGCTGGGCTCGCCGCTTCTGCCCGCCTAGTCCGCGCCCTCGGCGAGCTCGCGGCTGCGGGTCATCGCGGCCTGGATCGCGTTGAGGAACGCTGCGCGGACGCCCGCCGCCTCGAGCTCGCGGATCGCGGCGATCGTCGTCCCGCCCGGCGAGGTGACCATCTCGCGGAGCTCGACGGGGTGCATCCGCTCGTCGCGCAGCTGCTTCGCGGTGCCGAGCATCGTCTGGACGACCAGCTGGGTCGACACCTCGCGCGAGAGACCGAGCAGCAGCCCCGCCTCGATCATCGCCTCCGCGAGGAGGGCGAAGTAGGCCGGACCTGAGCCCGAGACGGCGGTCACGGCGTCCATCGAGCGCTCCGGGACGCGGACGACGGAGCCGAGGTGCGCGAGCGCCTCCTCCGCGAGCGTCACGTGCGCGTCGTCGGCGTGGGCGCCCGCGCACAGGCCGGCGATGCCCTCGTGGACGGTCGAAGGCGTGTTCGGCATCGCGCGGACGACGGGGACGCCGTCCGCGAGGTGCCGCTCGATCGTCGACGTCGTCGTCGCGGCGGCGACGGAGAGCACCGTCTGCTCCGTCGTGATCGCCGGGCCGATCTCGCCGAGCAGCGCCTCGATGTCCTGCGGCTTCACCGCGACCACGACGAGCGCCGCGCGCGACGCCGCGGCGATGTTGTCGACGGTCGCGCGGATGCCGTGACGCTCGGTGAGCTCGGCCACTCTCTCCGGCCGGCGGCTCGACGCAGCGATCTCCTCCACCGTCCGCCAGCCCGACGAGAGGAGGCCGGCGATCAGCGCCTCGCCGATCCGGCCCGTCCCGAGGACTGCGATGCGGCGCTCGTCGACAGCCATACGAGACTCTATGCAGCCCGGCGGGCGCGTCGCCGGGCGATCCGCGCCCGGTCGGCCGACGCGCCCGGGACGAGGCCGCGCGTCCACCCGAGGAGCAGGATCTCCCCGGCGAGACCCTGCCACTCCTCGTACGGGGCGAGCAGCTCCGCCGTCTCGTACGTCTCGACCCAGCGGCCGGTGAGCGCGGCGTACAGCTTCACGAGGGAGAGGTCGCCGACGAGGCCGCGATCGAACCGTCCCAGGCCCTCGAGGGCGATCACGCCGACCGACCACGGTCCGATGCCCCGTTCCCGCGAGAGGAGCGCGAGTGCCGCGTGGCCGTCGACTGCCCGCAACCGCTCGAGGTCGATCGTGGCAGCGAGGCGGGCGAGGATCGTCGCCCGCTGCTGCGCGAGGCCGAGCCGGCGGAGCGCCACGGGCGGGAGACGGCGCAGCTCCTCCTGTGTGAGGACGTCCTCGTCACCGCATGCCCGGAGGAGCGCCCGTTCGATCGCCCGGGCGCGGCGGGCTTCGATCAGTTGCCCGCAGAGCGCGCGCGCGACAGCGTGGGTGACGGTTGCGAGCCTGAGCGGCCGGTAGCCGACGAGGGCACGCGCCGACGGCCCGACGAGCGCGTCACGGGCGAAGCGGTCGTGGAACGCGCTCGTGTCGTCGTCGAGCGCGAGCATGAAGCGGGCCGCCGCGAGCGACGCCTCGTCCGGCGCGCGGACGACGACGCGGCCGTCGGGCCGCTGCCAGGCGGTTGCCGCTCGCTTCCCCGGGAGCGCGCCGCGCCACGAACCGCTCCTCGTCATGAGGCGCAGGCGGTACGGCCCGACCGGCGTGACGACGTTCTCGACCACGGCGCCGACACTACTCCCAGGCTAGGCTGGCCGCCCCGGTGTCCGACAGCGTTCGCGCCCACCTCAGGTTCCTCGCCCTGATCGGGGTTGCGCTCCTGGCTGCGATGGGATGCGGTGGCGCGCCTCCCTCGGCGGCCGCCGGGCGGCCGGTCGTCGTGCACGAGGGCCTGACACTCGTCATCGATCACGGCGCCAAGGTGGCGATCCGGCGGGCGCCCGCCGGCCGCGCCCTCGCGGTCGCAGGGTGGAAGACCTCGTTCGGCTCCGTGCGGCGGCTCCGCGTCGTCGAGCGGCGCGGCAACTGGTTCGCCGTCGAGAGCGACGTGCTCGGGAACGGAGTCGTCGGGTGGGTTCCCCGCACGACGGCCGTCCGTCTCCGGACCGTGCGGTACTCGCTCGAGGCCGACCTCTCGCAGCGGCTGCTGACGCTTCGGGAGGACGGCCGGGTCGTCTTCCGCCGCCGCGTCTCGATCGGCGCCGGCGCCAGCCCGACGCCGAGCGGTCGCTTCCACGTGTCCGACCAGATCTCGGGGACGCGCTGGCGGCTCGGGTGCTGCGTCGTCGTCCTCTCCGGAACGCAGCCGCGCCTCCCGGCCGGCTGGAGCGGCGGCGACCGGCTCGCGATCCACGGTCGCGCATCGACGTCGGAGTCGATCGGCGTGCCGACGAGCGCAGGGTGTCTCCACGCGACCGAGCAGACCCTGCGCGACCTCGCGCGGCTCCCGCTCGGCACGCCCGTCGTGATCCACCCCTAGATTCCCGTCGTGCGGCTCGCCGACGCGATCTCGCTCCGCTCGCGTAGGCGCAAGCTCGCGCTCTTCATGGAGCTCATGCGTCCCGATCCGTCGACGACGGTGCTCGACGTCGGCGTGGACGAGGTGTCGCTCGGCGACGCCGGCGGCGAGAGCGGCTGCACCACGCACAACCTGCTCGAGGAGCGTTACCCCTGGCCTGAGCGGCTCACGGCGCTGGGACTCCACGACGGCACGCGCTTCCGCGAGCGCTATCCCCGGATCGCGTACGTGCAGGGTGACGCGTGCGCGCTTCCGTTCAGGGACGGGGCGTTCGACGTCGTGCACTCGAACGCGGTGATCGAGCACGTGGGCCACCGCGAGCGGCAGGCAGCGTTCGTGCGCGAGGCGCTCCGGGTCGGGCGGCGCGTGTTCCTGACGACGCCGAATCGCTGGTTCCCGATCGAGGTCCACACGCGCTTGCCGCTCGTCCACTGGCTCCCGCGGCCGATCTCGGTCCGCGCGTACGAGCTGGCCGGGAAGGCCTGGGCCGCCGAGAACCACCTTCTCGGCCCGGCCGACCTGCGCCGCCTGTTCCCGGGCGACGTGCAGATCCACAACCTCGGCCTGACCCTCGTCGCGACGACGTGACGCAGCGGCTTCCCCGCGTCGCGCTGCTCCTCCTCCTCGTCGGCCTCGCGCTCCACAACCTCGCGATGGCGTTGCTGTGGCAGGCGGGCGTCCGCGACACGGCGCTCGACGTCGTCGCGGCCTGGAAGGACGCGCTCCTGCTCGTCGCGGTGGCAGCCGCGCTGATCGCGGCGGGCGCGCTCCCGCGGCTGCTCTGGGCCGACCGGCTCGCCCTCGCCTACGGCGGAGCGGTCGTTCTCTACTGGCTGCTCCCGCAGTCGTGGCTCGGCGGGGACGCGACCGCTCGCGGCGAGCTCTACGCGCTTCGTCACCACCTGCTCCCCCTCGGCGCCTACCTCCTCGGACGGCTGATCGTGCTCGACCGCGCGTGGTGGCGCCGCGTCGTCGTGGCACTCGTCGCGGTGGGCGTCGGCCTCGCCGCCTGGGGCCTCGTCGACGTCTACCTCGTGCCGCTGCGGTGGTGGCGCGACTCCGGGGTGCCCGACTGGTTCTCGCAGCAGCTCGGGCTCGCCTACCGCTGCCTCTCCGGGCTGCCGGAGAACTGGATTCTGAACACCGACGAGGAGAGCCCTGCCCGGCGTGTGGTGTCGACGTTCCTGAGCCCCCTCGCGACGTCGTACGCCCTCGTGATCGTCCTGCTGCTCCTCGTCGCCGCGCGGCCGCGTACGTGGACGGTCGCGGCCGGCGCCGTCGTCTACGCGGGCCTGCTCTGGACGCACACGCGGGCCGGGTTCGTCGCGTTCCCCGCCGCGCTCCTCGTGCTCGCGCTGTTGCGGCGCTCGTGGGCGCCGGCCCTGCTC
>JBKPNM010000077.1:0-4638 GCA_046732615.1 Actinomycetota bacterium
AAGCGGTTCGAGGCCTACGGCTGGCAGGTCCAGCACCTCGACGACCCGAACGACCTCGACGCGCTCCGCGGCGCCTTCGAGGCTGCGCGCGACGAGGCCGAGCGGCCGTCGCTGATCATCCTGCGCTCCCACATCGCCTACCCGGCGCCGAACGCGATGGACACGGCGAAGGCCCACGGCTCGCCGCTCGGCGAGGAGGAGGTCCGCCGGACGAAGGAGGTGCTCGGGTGGGACCCCGACGAGAGCTTCGTCGTCCCCGACGCCGTTCGCGAGCACATGGCCGGCGTCCGCGAGCGAGGTGCCGAGGCGCACGAGGAATGGGACGAGCGCCTCGGCGAGTGGGCCGAGGCGCATCCCGACGCCGCAGCCGAGCGGGACCTCGACCTCGAGCGGCGAGCGCGGGACGGCTGGCTCGACGCGCTCCCGACGTTCGAGACCGGCGAGCAGCTCGCCACGCGCCAGGCCGGCAAGACCGTGATGCAGGCGCTCAAGCGCTTCACGCCCACGCTGATCGGCGGCGCGGCCGATCTCGCCGAGTCGACGTACACCGAGTTCGAGGGCGGGGGCGTGTTCTCGCGGATGCACGCCGGGCGCAACGTCGCGTTCGGGATCCGCGAGCACGCGATGGGGTCGCTCGTGAACGGGGTCGTGCTCGAGCCGGGGATGCTCAAGCCGTACGGCTCCACCTTCCTCGTCTTCTCCGACTACATGCGGCCCGCGGTGCGCCTGTCGGCGCTCTCCGGGCTCGACGTCCTCTGGATCTGGACGCACGACTCGATCGGGCTCGGCGAGGACGGCCCGACGCACCAGCCGGTGGAGCACCTGATGGCGCTGCGCGCGATCCCGAACCTGTGGGTCGTGCGTCCCGGCGACGCGAACGAGACCGTCGCCGCGTGGCGGCTCGCGCTCGAGCGCGACGGCGGCCCGGTCGCCTTCGCGCTCAGCCGCCAGAAGCTGCCGGTGCTCGGAGGCGACGGCGTCGCCGACACGCGCGAGGGGCCGCTGCGCGGCGGCTACGTTCTCTGGCAGCGTGACGCCGCCGCCGAGCCGGACGCGATCGTCGTCGCCACGGGCTCGGAGGTGCCCATCGCGCTCGAGGGGGCGCGGTCGCTCGACGCGAACGTCCGTGTGGTGTCGCTCCCGTGCTGGGAGCTGTTCGACGAGCAGCCCGAGAGCTACCGCAACGAGGTGCTCCCGCCTTCCGTGACCGCGCGCGTGTCGATCGAGGCCGGGATCACCTTCGGCTGGGAGCGCTGGGTCGGCCCGGAGGGAGAGAGCATCGGCGTCGACCGCTACGGCGCCTCGGCGCCCGCAGAGCGGATCTACGACGAGCTCGGCGTCACCGCCGAGGCCGTCGCCGCGGCCGTTGGGCGCGTCGTCGGATGAAGGTCGCGCTCGGCTTCGACCACCGGGGCGTCCGCCTCCGGGACGCGGTCTTCGACGCGGTCGCGGCGCTCGGGCACGAGGCCGTCGACCTGGGGGTCGACACCGATGCCGTGCGCGTCGACTACCCGGACGTCTCGCGCGGCGTCGCGATGGCGATCCGCTCCGCCAAGGCGCAGCGCGGCGTGGTCGTCTGCGGCTCCGGCGTGGGCGCCTCCGTCGCCGCCTGCAAGATCCCGGGCATCCGGGCGGCGATCTGCCACGACTCGTACTCCGCCCACCAGGGCGTCGAGCACGACGACATGAACGTCCTCTGCCTTGGCTCGGAGGTCGTCGGCCCGTCGCTCGCGGGCGAGCTCGTGCGGAGCTTCCTCACCGCGGCGTTCGTCGGCGAAGGGCGGTATCTGGCACGGTTGGAGAAAGTCGCAGAGCTGGAACGGCTCCGCGACGGCTGAAAGCGAGGCAACACATGGCCACATCGAGGCTGCACGAGCTGAGCGAGCACGGCGTGAGCGTCTGGATCGACACACTCTCGCGCGAGATGCTCGAGACGGGCGAGCTCGCCCGCCTGATGGAGGAGGACGCCGTCGTCGGCGTCACCTCGAACCCGACGATCTTCCAGAAGGCTCTCGCCGAGGGCGACTGGTACGACGAGCAGCTGCAGGAGGCCGCGAAGCAGACGGACGACCCAACCGAGCTCTTCCTCACGCTCGCCCAGGAGGACGTCCGCGACGCCTGCGACCTGTTGCTGCCCGTTTGGGAGCGCACCCGCGGGATCGACGGCTACGTCTCCCTGGAGGTCGACCCGCGGCTCGCCTACGACCGCGAGGCGTCGTACGACCAGGCGATGCGCTTCCACGAGGTGGTCGACCGGAAGAACCTCTACGTCAAGATCCCGGGCACGCAGCCGGGGCTCGGAGCGATCGAGGACTGCATCGCGAAGGGGAAGTCGATCAACATCACCCTCGTCTTCTCGCTCGAGCGCTACGCCGCCGTGGTCGAGGCGTACCTGCGTGGGCTCGAGCGGCTCGTGGCGGCAGGCGGCGACGCCGGCTCGGTGATCTCGGTCGCGAGCTTCTTCGTCTCTCGCGTCGACACGGAGGCGGACAGGCGGCTCGAGGAGGTCGGGCGCACCGACCTGCAGGGCAGGCTCGCGATCGCCAACGCGAAGCTCGCCTACGAGCACTGGAAGCAGGCGTTCTCCGGCGACCGGTGGGCGTTCCTCGAGGGGAAGGGCGCGCGGAACCAGCGCTGCCTGTGGGCCTCGACGTCGACGAAGAACCCGGCGTACCGCGACGTGCTCTACGTCGAGGAGCTGATCGGCCCCGAAGTCGTGAACACGATGCCGCTCGAGACGGTTCGGGCCTTTCAGGACCATGGCGAGGTGCGCGATACGCTCGAGGAGGGCGTCGACGAGGCGCATGCGCTGTTCGAAGAGCTGGGCGCGGCGGGCGTCGACTACGACGACGTCGTCGCGACGCTCGAGAACGAGGGCATCGAGAAGTTCTCCGCCTCGTTCGACGAGCTCCGGCAGGGCATCACCGACAAGCTCGCCGTCGTGGCCGCCCGCTGACCCGGGTGGCGGCGAACCCGCTCGCGCAGGGCTTGGGGGTTCGGCGGCAGCCGGACCCCTGCGCGCTCGTCGTCTTCGGCGCGTCGGGCGACCTGACGAAGCGCAAGCTGTTCCCCGCGCTCTACTCGCTTGCCTACCGCGACCTTCTGCCCGAGCGCTTCGCCGTCGTCGGCGTCGCCCGCACGGAGGAGACGACGCGGCAGTTCGTGACCGCGATGCGTCGGGCCGTGAAGCAATTCGCCCGCGATCCGTTCCGCACCGACGTGTTCGACCGGCTCGCGGCAGGCGTTCGCTACGTCGCCACCGACTTCGCCGACGACACAGGCGAGGACAGCGTCGGGGAGACGCTCGACGAGGTCGACGACAAGCGCGGCACGGCGGGGAACCGGATCCACTATCTCGCCGTCCCGCCCGTCGCGTTCCCCGTCGTCGTGCGGGAGATCGGCGAGCGCCGCGAGCGCGAGGGCTGGTCGCGCGTGATCATCGAGAAGCCGTTCGGGCACGACCTCGCGTCTGCACGTGAGCTGAGCGCGACGGTGAAGCGGTGGTTCCACGAGGACGAGGTCTTCCGAATCGACCACTACCTCGGCAAGGAGACCGTCCAGAACCTCATGGCGCTGCGATTCGCGAACGGGATCTTCGAGCCGATCTGGAACCGGCAGATGGTCGACCACGTCCAGATCACGGTGGCGGAGTCGATCGGCATCGAGGGCCGCGCGGGCTACTACGAGCGCGCGGGGGTGATCCGCGACATCTTCCAGAACCACCTCCTGCAGCTCGTCGCGCTCACCGCGATGGAGCCGCCGATCGACTTCACCGCGGACGCGGTGCGCAACGAGAAGGTAAAGGTGCTCCGCGCGATGCACACCCCCGGCCCGAAGTCGGTCGTCCGCGGCCAGTACGGGCGCGGTTGGGTCGAGGGCGAGGAGGTCGTGTCCTACCGCGAGGAGCCGGGCGTCGACCCTCGTTCGACGACGGAGACCTACATCGCGGCGAAGCTCTACGTCGACAACTGGCGCTGGGCGGACACGCCGTTCTACGTCCGCGCCGGCAAGCGGCTCGCGCGCCGCGAGACGACGATCGCGATCCAGTTCAAACGGGCACCGCATCCGCCGTTCGAGTCGATCGCGGGCGACGGGATGCGCCCGAACGTGCTCCTGATCCACGTCCAGCCCGACGAGGGCGTCTCCCTCGCGATCGGCGCGAAAGTCCCGGGCGCCGGCATGTCGATCCGGACGGTGCACATGGACTTCCTCTACGGCGGCGCTTTCCGCGAGGGGGTCCCGGAGGCGTACGAGCGCCTGATCCTCGACGCGATGCTCGGCGACGCGACGCTCTTCACGCGCGAGGACGAGGTGGAGGAGCAGTGGAAGCTCGTCGACGCGATCGTCGGCGCCTGGAGCCGCGACGTGCCGACCTTCCCCGACTACGCGGCCGGAAGCTGGGGCCCTGCGAAATCCGACGAGCTCCTGCACCGCGACGGTCGCTCCTGGCGGAGGCACTGAGGGACTGGTGGGCGTCGTCGCGGACGTCGAGCGGAAGCTCGCGCGCGCGCGCTGCCGCCAGGAGGCGGACAGCGAGCCCGACCTCCGCACGAGCACGATGACGCACGTCGTGTGGGCGCCCGAGCGGTGGCTTGCGACGGCGCGTCGAACCCTCGCCGGACTCGCGGAGCGTCATCC
>JBKPNM010000078.1:0-11052 GCA_046732615.1 Actinomycetota bacterium
CGGGCCGCGACCGAACGGCGTTCGCGTGCAGGCAGCGCGTATCGCCGACGCGTCTGTCGACGACGACGTCCTCCGGGCGCTTCGCTCGATGATCGACGCGGTCCAGCGGTTCAGCGAGGCGCAGCGCCCGCGCGACACCTCCGTCGAGGCGGCGCCCGGCATCGTGTCCGAGCGTCGCTGGCTTCCGCTCGCCGCGGTCGGCGTCTGCGTCCCGAGCGGGAGGACGCCGCTGCCGTCGTCGCTCGTGATGGCCGCCGTGCCGGCCCGGGTCGCCGGCGTCCGGCGCATCGCCGTGGTGACACCCGACCCGGCCGACTCGATCCTCGTCGTCGCGCGCGAGCTCGGGATCGACGAGGTGTACGCCGTCGGGGGCGCCCAGGCGGTGGCGGCGCTGGCGTACGGGACGGAGAGCGTCGAGCGCGTCGACGCGATCGTCGGCCCGGGAAACGCGTACGTCGCCGCCGCGAAGCTGCTCGTCTCGAGCCGCGTGCGGATCGACCTGCCGGCCGGGCCGAGCGAGGTCGTCGTGATCGCCGATGCCGGCGCGTCGCCGGACCGGATCGCCGCGGACCTGCTCGCGCAGGCCGAGCACGGTGCCGACAGCGACGCGCTGCTCCTGACGGACGACCCGGTGGTGGCCGCCGCGGTCGAGCAGCTCGTGGCCGAGCGGCCGAACGTCCGCGTCGAGTGCACTGCGACGCTCGACGAGGCGCTCGTGCGCTCGGAGGAGTACGCGCCCGAGCACCTCGAGCTCCACGTGGTCGATCCCGGCGCGCTTCTGCCGCGCATCCGGAACGCCGGGGCGGTCTTCGTCGGCTGCTCCTCCGTCTTCGGTGACTACGCCGCGGGCGCCACCCACGTGCTCCCCACCGGGGGCCTCGCGCGCTCGACCGGAGGGCTCGGGCTCGAAGCGTTCCTGAAGCCGCTGCAGATCGTGACGGCGTCCGACGAAGGAGTGCGCCGCGCGGCCGAGGTCGTGCGCCCGCTCGCGCGCGTCGAAGGTCTTCCGCTCCACGCCGCGGCGGTGGCCTCGTGAGCACAGCACGTCTGCGCGCGCAGCGGGTCGCCGACGGGTTCGCCCCGTACGTGTGGGCGGCGAGCGTCGACGACGTCGCCGGGCGCTACGGGATCCCACCCGAGGCGGTCCTCAAGTTCGACCAGAACACGCCGCCGCTCCCCGGTGTGCCCCAGGTACCGCTCGCCCGCAGCATGTCGCGACTCGAGCAGTACCCCGACGGCACGTACCGCGCCCTCCGCGAGGCCGCCGCCGCGTACGTCGGTCTCGCGCCCGAGAACGTCGTCGTCGGAGCCGGCGCAGACGACCTCATCCTGCTCGTCGCGCAGACGTTCCTCGGGCCGGGCGCGCGCGCGGCGGTCGACACGCCGACGTACGCGTTGTATGCGATCGCGTCCCGGCTGCACGGCGCGAGTGTGGTCGACGCGGTCGATGACGCCGACCTTCGATGGATCTGCAATCCGAGCAACCCGCTCGGAAGTTGGACCGAGCCCGAGGAGATCGTTCAGCTCGCCGGGGACGACGCCGAGACGATCGTCGTCGTCGACGAGGCGTACGTCGAGTACGGCGCGCGGTCGTGCGCCCCGTGGGTCGACGAGCTCGAGAACCTCGTCGTGATACGGACGATGTCGAAGGCGTTCGGGCTCGCCGCGCTGCGAGTCGGCTATGCCGTCGCGCACCGCGAGACGGCGGCCGTGCTCACCGAGCGCAGGGCGCCGGCGCCGATCGCGGGGCCGGCGGCCGCGATCGCGGCGGCAGCGCTGCGCGAGCCTCGGCTCGGCGACGTCGAAACGACGATCGAGGAGCGTGAGCGGATGCGGACCGCGCTCGTCGCGGCGGCCTACGACGTCGCGCCGACGGCGACGAACTTCCTCTTCCTCTCGACCGACGCGCCACTGGCCGAGCGGCTCGTGGCGCAGGGCATCGTCGTCCGGACGTTCCCGACCGGCATGAGGGTGACGGTCCGCCGGCCGTCCGAGAACGACGTGCTGCTGCGTGCGCTCGGCGCGGAGCCCGGGCCTGCGCGCGGGCGCGAGGCGACGATCATCCGCACGACGACCGAGACCGCGATCCGGCTGACGTTGTCGCTCGACGGCCAGGGTCGTGCGCGCGTCGAGACGGGGATCGGCTTTCTCGACCATCTCCTGACGCTGGCGGCGTTCCACGCCGGCTTCGACCTCGAGCTGCTCGCCGGCGGCGACCTCGACGTCGACGAGCACCACACCGTGGAGGACGTCCACGCCGTGCTCGGCGCCGCGCTCGCCGAGGCGCTCGCCGCGCGGGAAGGCGTCGCGCGCTACGGCTCGGCCGTCGTCCCGATGGACGAGTCGCGGGCGACCGCGGCCGTCGACCTCGTCAGGCGACCGCACGCGGAGATCTCCCTCGCGTTCGAAGGCGAGCGCGTCGGCTCGCTCGCGGTCTCGCTGCTCCGCCACGCGCTGGAGCGGTTCGCGATCGAGGCCGGCTGCACGGTGCACGTGGAGTCGACCGGCGCGGACGACCACCACGTCGCCGAGGCCGCGTACAAGGCGCTCGGTCAGGCGCTCCGGCAGGCTGTCGCGCCGGGCGCGGGCGGGATCCGCTCGACGAAGGGCGCAGCGTGATGCGCGTCGCGATCGCGGACTACGGGGCCGGCAACCTCCGGTCGCTGTCCTCCGCCCTCGCGCGCGCGGGGGTCGAGCCCGTCGTCACCGTCGACCCGGACGTCGTCCGCGAGGCGCGGCTGGCGATGATCGCGGGCGTGGGCCACGTCGAGAGCGCGGCAGCTGGTCTCGCGCGCCACGGGCTGGACGACGCGCTGCGCGAGCGCGCTGCCGACGGTCGTCCTGTTGCCGGGATCTGCGTCGGCATGCAGCTGCTCTTCGGGACGAGCGAGGAGGGCGGCGCCGGACTCGGCCTGCTCGACGGCCCGGTGCGGAGGGTTCGCGCGCGGCGGGTGCCGCACATGGGGTGGAACACGCTCGCTCTGCCGCGGTCGAGCGTCCTGCTCGATGGGCTCGACGGCGCCGACGTCTACTTCGCGCACAGCTACGCGGCGGTTCCCGACGAGGACGGAGTGGTCGCGGCGACGGTCGACCACGACGGGACGCTCGTCGCGGCCGTCGAGGCCGGGCCGCTCGCAGGGGCGCAGTTCCATCCGGAGCGGAGCGGCGGTGCAGGCGCACGCGTCCTCGAGAACCTCGTGCGATGGTCAAGCGCCGCGTGATCCCGTGCCTCGACGTCGCCGAGGGCCGCGTGGTCAAGGGCGTCAACTTCCAGGACTTGCGCGAGATGGGCGAGCCGGTCGACCTCGCGCGCCGCTACTCCGAGCTCGGGGCGGACGAGCTCGTGTTCCTGGACATCACGGCGACGCTGGAGGGCCGCGGCCCGATCCTCGACGTCATCGGCCGTGCGGCCGACGAGCTGACGATCCCGTTCACGGCGGGCGGGGGCGTCACCGGTGTGGACGACGCACGCGACCTCCTCCTCGCCGGCGCGGACAAGGTCGCGGTCAATCGCGCGGCGTTCGACGACCCGAAGATCCTCACGGCCCTCGCCGCCGAGTTCGGCGCGCAGGCGGTCGTGTGCGCCATCGACGCGCGCGGCGGCGAGGTGGTCACGCACGCCGGCCGCGAGCCGCGCGGTCGTGACGCCGTCGACTGGGCGTGCGAGGCGGTCGAGCGCGGAGCAGGGGAGATCCTTCTCACGTCGATCGACGCGGACGGCACGCGTGCGGGCTACGACCTCGAGCTGACGCGAGCGGTCGCCGGCGCGGTCGAGGTGCCGGTGATCGCGTCCGGGGGCGCGGGCGGCGCGGAGCACATGGTGGGTGCGTTCGCAGCGGGCGCGGAGGCGGCGCTGATCGCGTCGATCGTGCACGAGCGGCCCGAGCGGCTGCCGGAGCTGAAGGCCGAGCTGGAGGATGCGGGATGGCCGATGCGGCGTTGACCACCGTCATCGTCCAGGACGCGGAGACCGACCGCGTCCTCATGCTCGCGTACGCGGACGAGGAGGCGCTGCGTCGCACGCGCGAGACGGGCGAGGCCTGGTTCTGGAGCCGCTCCCGCCGCGAGCTCTGGCACAAGGGCGCGACCTCCGGGAACACCATGGCGGTCGAGGAGATCCGGGACGACTGCGACGGCGACGCGATCCTCTACCGCGTGCGCCCGAACGGCCCGGCGTGCCATACCGGCGCCGAATCGTGCTTCGCGCCGTGGCTCTGGCGCGTCGTCGCCGAGCGCGCCGCGACCCGGCCCGAGGGGTCTTACGTCGCGAGCGTACTCGACGGAGGGGCGGCCGCAGCCGCGCGCAAGGTGGGGGAGGAGGGTGTCGAGGCGGCGCTCGCCGGGGTCACCGAGTCGGACGAGCGGCTCGTCGAGGAGCTTGCGGATCTGTGGTTCCACAGCTACGTGCTACTCGCCGCGCGCGGCCTGCAGCCGTCCGCGGTCGAGGAGGAGCTGCGGCGGCGGCACGCGCGACGGTGACCCGCGTGGCTCACGCGGGCTCCGCGAGCTCGGCGAGCAGTCCACGAAGCTGTGCAAAGCGTCTCCGGCCGAGGGCCGTCTCCCATTCGCGCTCGACCTCCGTCACCGCCTCGCGCATCACCCAGCCTGCGCTCGTGCCACGTTCGGTGAGGGCGATGCGCCTGGAGCGGAGATCGTCCGGATCGGCCCGGCGCTCGAGATAGCCGCGGCGCTCGAGCTCGCCGAGCAGATAGTTGACGGCCTGCTTGCTCATCCCGAGCCGCGCGGCCAGGTCGGACGGTCGCGACCCCTGCGGGCCGGGGTACAGCAGCACGTTCAGGTGCGCCGTGTCGAGATCGTCGAAGCCTCGCTCGTGCAACCGCTGGAGCATCCGGCGGCGGACGATCTCCCAGGGGACCCGGAGGAGCGCTCCGATCAGCGGTGGGCCGAGCGGCGCTCCGTCTCCGTGAGTAAAGCGACTTGACTTCTCTCTCTGTCCCATATATCGTCAAGTAACTTTACCATATCGTCGGAAAGGAGCAGGGTGATGAGCACGGCGATCGGCGAGCGGATCAATGTGGGCGAGGTCGAGGTGCGGTTCATGCTCGAGGGCGACGCGACGGGCGGGTCGCTCGCGGTATTCGAGTTCGTCGTGCCGGCGGGCGCGCGGGTTCCGGTAGCGCACAGCCACGACGGGTACGAGGAGACGATCTACGGGCTCGAGGGGACGCTCACGTGGACCGTGGGCGACGGGCGGGTCGAGGTCGGGCCGGGCGACGTGCTCTGCATCCCGCGTGGAGTCGTCCACCGATTCGACAACGACCACGACGCCGACGCGCGGATGCTGGCGATCGTCACGCCGGGGATCCTCCGGGCGGACTACTTCCGCGAGGCGAGTGCACTGCTCGACGAGGGCGCAGCCGCGGGGCGCCCGCCCGACCCGGCCGCGCTGGTAGCGGTGATGCGCCGGCACGGTCTCACTCCGGCGCCCTGAGGAACGTTCGGCCGGCGCCCGGCAGCGCACGTTCCCCCAACTGCCCACAGGGGCACTCCCGTGTCCCTGAGGTCACGCTATCGGGAAGACGCAGACGTCTGTGTGCCGACTTCGTGCCGCTCTCGCGTGCCGGCTGCAGGTCCCGTGGCGCGGGCGGCAGGGGGGACGCCCGCGCAGTGCCGCCTGCGATTCCGCCGACGCCCGCGGAGCGGCGTGCTCCGAGCAGCCGTGCCCGCGACGTCTACGCGCCCGCCTCCCCATCCCAGTAGTCCGCGTCGTCGCCGACGAAGAACCAACGTCGCTCGGCGCTCCCCGCGCCCCAGCGCACCATCATCTTGCCGCTGTCCACCTGGACGGCCGCTCGCGGCAACGCGAAGTTCGAGACGAGGAGCACCCGCACCGGCTGCGCCGAGCGGTTCGTGACCTCGTGCGCGCCGTCGGGGCCGCTCGGGAAGAGCACGCAGTCTCCGACCGAGAGCTTTCGCTCGCCGTCCGGCGTGCGCAGCGTCGGCCGTCTCGCCACGACGACGAGGAGCTCGTCGTTCCCGAGCTCGTAGTGGTACGGAAACGTGCTCTCGCCGGGCGGGAGCTCGATCAGGCCGGCGCCGAGATGCGCGCCCGCGACCCGCTTGCGCCGCCACACGTACCCGGTCGCTCCGGCGGCCACGTCCGCGCGAGCCAGCCGTGGTCGTCGAGAAGGTTCATCTCCACGCCCGCGAGCGTAACGCGGGTCGCGCTCACACGTCCCATTCGCCCGCGAGGAGCCTCGGCAGGGCGTCGTCGAGCAGCCGGAGTGTCATGCCCCACAGCACGTGACCTTCGACGTCGATGCCGTCGACGAGCAGCGGCTCGCGAAACCGAAGCGACGAGAACGGCAGCAGGGCGCGCGCGCTCCGGTCGGCGAGCATGCGCGCGGCCGGAGTGAGGATCCCGACGATCTCCGTCTCCTGGAGCCGCCACGCGGTCTCCGCGGGGACGCGCGAGAGGAACGGATGGACGAGCCACCCCGTCGCCTGCGTCGCGAGGGGGTCGAGCGCCGCGACGATCTCGACGGTCTCCGGCTCGAGGCCGACCTCCTCCTGCGCCTCCCGGAGCGCCGTGGCGAGGAGATCCGCGTCGCCAGGCTCGCGCTTCCCTCCCGGGAGACCGAGCTGGCCGCCGTGCTGGCCTCCGTCGTCCGCGCGGACGACGAGCACGATCCGTAGCTCCTGCTGGGCGTCCCGGAAGACGGGAAGGAGCACCGCGGCGGTCCGTAGGTCGCCGGTCATTCGACCTCGGCACGGAGGAGGTCGTCGATCGTCTCCCGTCGTCGGATGACGCGTGCCGAGCCGTCCTTCACGAGCACGGCCGCCGGGCGCGGCACGCCGTTGTAGTTCGACGCCATCGCGAGCGTGTACGCACCGGTCGCCGGGACCGCGAGCAGGTCGCCGCGCCGTGGCGCCGGCAGCGCGACGTCGTCGATCAGGACGTCGCCCGACTCGCAGTGCAACCCGGCGACGCTCACGACCTCCTCGACGGCTTCGTCGGCCCGCGACGCCGACAGCGCCGTGTAGCGCGCGTCGTAGAGCTGCGGCCGCGGGTTGTCCGACATGCCACCGTCGACCGCGACCCACGTCCGCTCGGGGAGCCGCTTGACGCTCCCGACGCGGTAGAGGGTCACGCCGGCCCGCCCGACGAGGCAGCGTCCCGGCTCGAGCCAGATCTCGGGCTGCGGCAGCCCGGCCTCGACGAACGCCAGCCGCGCCGTCTTCGCCGCGCTCCCTGCGAGCTCGGCCGCGTCGGGCACATCGTCCGCCGGGTGGTGGCGGATCCCGAAGCCGCCGCCGAGGTCCGCGACGCGCGCCGTCCACCCGAGCTCGTCTCGGCAGCTCGCGACGAATGCGGCGAGCCGCACGATCGTCTCCGCCTGGGCGTCGAAGTCCGCGAGCTGCGAGCCGACGTGGACGTGAACGCCGATCACATCCAGCCCGCGGTCGAGCGCCTCCGCGACGGCGGCCCGCGCCTGCTGCGGCGGAAGCCCGAACTTCGAGCCGTGGTGGCCGGTGCGAATCGCCTCGTGCGTGTCCGCGTCGACGCCGAGCGTGACGCGGACGAGGACCTCGCGGACACCGGCCGCGGCCGCGAGCCCCGGCTCGTCCGGGGCGTCGAGGACGACGGCTGCCCCGACCGACGCCGCGGCTGCGAGCAACGCGTCGTCCTTGTTGTTGCCGTGGACGACGAGCTCACCGCCGCCGATGCCCGCGCGCTGCGCGAACGCGAGCTCGCCCGCGGAGGCGACGTCGGCGCCGATCCCTTCCTCGGCGAGCAGGCGCAGGGCGGCGACGTTCGGAAGCGCCTTCGTCCCGTAGAACACGCGGCCGTCGCCGACGGCGTCGCGGAGGCGGCGCGCGTTCGCGCGGACCGTCTCCTCGCAGAGGACGACCAGCGGCGTTCCGTGCTCGTCGGCGAGCGTGGCTGCAGGCACCCCGCCGATCCTCAGCTGCGGGCCGTCCAGCGCCGCGGAGTCCGGGAACAGCGCAAGCACGCGTCGATCCTGCCTGTTAGAGTGGGAGACGTGCAGCAGCTTCTCACGTAGTCCAGGGAGTGAACGCGGCGGGGCCGCGCCGACTCCCCTTGAGCCTCTCACCCGAGAGGCTTTTTCGTTCAAGGGAGCACGCCGAGGGAACGACAGAGGACATGGAGCACACCGACATCGAGAGGTACGAGCCGGCGGCAGTCGAGGCGAAATGGCAGGCGGTGTGGGCCGCCGAGGGGGCGTTCACGGTCCCGAACCCGACGCCGGCCCAAGCCGCCGAGGCGGGCCGGTCGACGTACGTCCTCGAGATGCTCCCGTATCCGTCCGGCGAGCTCCACATGGGGCACGTCTTCAACTACACGCTGGGAGACGTCTTCACCCACATCCGGCGCAGGCAGGGCTTCGACGTCTTGCGGCCGATGGGGTACGACGCGTTCGGCCTCAACGCCGAGAATGCGGCGATCAACGAGGGCGGCCACCCGCGCGAGATCACGACGCGCAACATCGAGGCGATCCGCCGCCAGATGCAGCGGATGGGGTGGGCGATCGACTGGTCGCGCGAGCTCTCGACCGCCGAGCCCGAGTACTACCGCTGGACGCAGTGGCTCTTCCTGCAGTTCTTCGAGCGGGGCCTCGCATACCGCCGTGAGGCGCCGGTCAAGTGGTGCCCGAAGGACCAGACGGTGCTCGCCAACGAACAGGTGATCGACGGACGCTGCGAGCGGTGCGGCACCGAGGTGGAGGCACGGAGCCTGACGCAGTGGTTCTTCAAGATCACCGACTACGCAGACCAGCTGCTCGACGAGATGGAGACGCTCGAGTCGTGGCCCGACCGCGTGCTGACGATGCAGCGGAACTGGATCGGCCGCTCGGAGGGCGCGCGGGTGACGTTCACGGTGGAGGGAAGCGGTGAGGAACTGCCGGTCTTCACGACGCGTCCGGACACGCTCTTCGGCGCCACCTTCTTCGTGCTTGCCCCGGAGCATCCACTGATCGCGACGCTGACGGCGGGCTCGGAGCAGGCTGCCGAGGTCGCGGACTACGTGCGGCACACGGCGGGACGCTCGGCCGTCGAGCGCGAGACGAAGGAGAAGGACGGCATCTTCACCGGTCGGCGTGCCGTCAACCCCGTCAACGGCGAGGCGATCCCGATCTGGGTCGCGGACTACGTCCTGATGGAGTACGGCACCGGCGCGATCATGGCGGTGCCCGCGCACGACGAGCGCGACCACGCGTTCGCAGAGCGATACGGCATCGAGATCCGGCAGGTCGTCGGGCCGGCGGACGGCGCCGAGCCGGCAGAGAGCGGCGCGTACGTCGCCCACACCGAGAGCGAGGTGCTCGTCGACTCCGGCGAGTTCACAGGGCTCTCCGCGCCGGAGGGGAAGCGCGCGATCGTCGCATGGCTCGCGGAGCGAGGGCTCGGGGAGGCAACGATCGGATACCGCCTGCGCGACTGGCTCCTCTCCCGGCAGCGTTACTGGGGCTGCCCGATCCCGGTCGTCCACTGCGACGCGTGCGGGATCGTCGCAGTGCCGGAGGAGCAGCTGCCGGTGTTGCTGCCGGAGATCGACGACTACCTCCCGAAGGGCCGCTCACCGCTCGCCGCAGCCGAGGACTGGGTCGCGACGACGTGCCCCGCGTGCGGCCGCCCCGCGCGGCGCGAGACCGACACCATGGACACGTTCGTCGACTCCTCCTGGTACTTCCTGCGTTACGCGGACGCCCGCAACGAGGACGCGGCCTGGAACCAGCAGATCGTCGACTACTGGCTGCCTGTGAAGCAGTACATCGGCGGCATCGAGCACGCCGTGCTGCATCTGCTGTACGCGCGCTTCTTCACCAAGGCGCTCAACGACATGGAGCTGCTCGGGTTCCGCGAGCCGTTCTCCCGGCTGTTCACCCAGGGGATGATCTATCGCCACGGCGCGAAGATGTCGAAGTCGAAGGGGAACGTCGTCTCCCCCGACGAGGCGGTGCAGAAGTACGGCGCCGACGCGCTGCGGCTCTACATCCTCTACATGGGCCCCGCCGAGCAGGACAAGGAGTGGAGCGACGCGGGCATCGAGGGCACCGCGCGATTGCTCGATCGGATCTGGCGCCTGGCGTTCGAGGTCGCGGCTCGCGGGCCGGTCGAGGCGCCCGCCGACGGCGAGCTCGTCCGCGCCGCGCACCGGACCATCGAGCGGGTCTCCGACGACATCCTGCGCCGCTTCCAGTTCCACACGCCGATCGCGGCGCTGTTCGAGCTCGTCAACGAGATCTACCGCGCCAAGGACGATCCCGACCGCGCGGGCGAGGTGCGGTTCGCGACCGAGACCGTCCTGTCGCTCGTCCAGCCGTACGCCCCGCACGTCTCCGAGGAGCTGTGGAGCCGCCTCGGGCACGAGCGCCTCTGGGAGGCGGCCTGGCCCGTGGCCGATCGAGGGCTCGTCGCGACCGACACGGTCGAGGTCGTCGTGCAGGTGAACGGCAAGCTTCGCGACCGGCTCCGCGTCGCGGCGGGGACCCCGGACGAGACGCTCGTGGAGCTCGCGCTGGCCTCGGAGCGGGTGCGCGCGCACCTCGACGACGGAGAGCCGCGTCGCACGGTCGTCGTGCCGGATCGGCTCGTGAACCTCGTCGCATAGCGCCGGCCCCGCGGAGACCCCTGCTGCCCTCGCGCGCGTGTCGCGTTTCGCGTGTCGCTCCGGACGCCGTCACACTTTCGGCGCGAAGGCGTCACACACCCGTGACGGGTTGCGGGCGACGCTTCCTGCGTGATCACGCTCACCCGGACGCAGCTTGCGATGCTCGCCGTCCCGCTCGTGGCGCTACTCGCCGTCGCGGGATCCCGTCTCTCCGGCATCGGCGCGAGCGAAGGCCCTTCGACGGCGGTGCCGCTTGCCCGTCTCGACGCCGGCGAGCCCGGCGCAGGGGCCGAAGGCGCGGCGGCGCTCGTCGTCCACGTCGTAGGTGCCGTCCACCGACCGGGCCTCTTCCGGCTGAAGGACGGGTCGCGCGTCGCCGACGCCGTCGCGCGCGCCGGCGGGCCGACGCTTCGCGCCGACCTCTCCGCCGTCAACCTCGCTGCGCCGCTCGCAGA
>JBKPNM010000079.1:0-5837 GCA_046732615.1 Actinomycetota bacterium
CCACCGAGGCGGACGTCGACGAGGCGCTGATCGCGTGGGCGAAAGGGAGCGACACGATCGCGATGAACGTCGACGAGACGCGGGTCGAGGGCCGCCGCTGCTCCGGCAAGGTGCAGCTCTTCGACGGGAAGTCGGGCGACCCCTTCGAGCAGAAGGTGACCGTCGGCTACATGTACATCCTCAAGCTGCTGCACCTCGTCGACGACAAGATCCACGCGCGCTCGACCGGCCCGTACTCGCTCGTCACCCAGCAGCCGCTGGGCGGCAAGGCACAGTTCGGCGGCCAGCGCTTCGGCGAGATGGAGGTGTGGGCGCTCGAGGCGTACGGCGCCGCGTACACCCTCCAGGAGATGCTCACCATCAAGTCCGACGACACGATCGGCCGCGTCAAGGCGTACGAGGCGATCGTCAAGGGCGAGAACATCGCGGAGCCGTCGATTCCGGAGTCGTTCAAGGTGCTCCTCAAGGAGATGCAGTCCCTCTCGCTCGACGTCCACGTCCTCTCGGACGAGGGCCGCGAGGTCGAGGTGCGCGAGGAGGACGACGAGCTGCTCCGCGCCGCGGAGGAGCTCGGGATCGACCTCTCGCCCGCGAGCGTCCGCGGCGCGGCGGGCGCCCCGTCGGCGCAGGAGGTCGAGGAGGGCGCGCCCGAGGAGGGCGCCGACCTGGTGCTCGCCTCCGACGAGGACCTGGAGGAGGCGCCGGTCGAGGGCGAGCAGGAGCTCGCACTGCCCGCCGACCTGGAAGTCGAGGACTGAGTGGAGCTCGCTCCGCGAGCTCCACTGGAAGAACTGGGAACCGAAGAATCGAGACTGGACAGGCCCTCCTAGGGAGTGTCCGAAGGAGAATTCCCCTTGGCGCAGATCGACATCAACGACTTCGACGCGATTCGGATCGGGCTCGCTTCCCCGAAGCAGATCCGTGACTGGTCGATGGGCGAGGTCACCAAGCCGGAGACCATCAACTACCGCACCCTGAAGCCCGAGCGCGACGGGCTGTTCTGCGAGCGCATCTTCGGTCCCACGAAGGACTGGGAGTGCTACTGCGGCAAGTACAAGCGCGTCCGCTACAAGGGCATCATCTGCGAGCGCTGCGGCGTCGAGGTGACGCGGCAGAAGGTGCGCCGCGAGCGCATGGGGCACATCGACCTCGCCGCGCCGGTCTCGCACATCTGGTTCTTCAAGGGCGTCCCGAGCCGGATCGGCTACCTGCTCGACATCGCGCCGCGTGAGCTCGAGAAGGTCCTCTACTTCGCCGCTTCGATCGTGACCGGCGTCGACCACGAGAAGCGCCAGGCCGATCTCGCCGACCTCGAGGACAAGGTCCGGGGCGAGTCGGAGCAGATCTACGTCGACCGCGACGAGCAGCTCTCCGCGCTCGACGACCGGCTCAAGCGCCGCCGCGACTACCTCGCGGCCGGCAAGGACAGGGGCTTCGACGAGGACGACGAGTTCTGGGCCCGCGGCCTCTCGAACTGGGCCGAGGATCAGATGATGCCGTCGCTCGACGAGGCGCGCAGCCTCGCGGGCTCGATCTTCCCCGACCTCGCGAAGACCGTCGCGGGCGAGGATCCGAAGCGCCTCCGCGAGCTCGTCCGCCAGACCGCGACGCGCGACGACCGTCGCCTTGCGCCGCGCGAGATCGAGTCCGTCGGCACCGCCGCCCAGGAGATCCGCACCGCACTCGACCCGCTCCGCAGCGAGCTCGAGAAGGCGTCCGGCGCCAAGAAGGGCGCGATCACGAAGCACCTGCACAAGGTGCTCGACCAGCTGCTCTCGGGCGAGGAGCTCTCGGGCGACGACGCCGAGCTCGTCGCGTCGGTCGACGCGAAGAACCTCGAGCGCGCCCGCGAGATCGGCAACGGCCTCCTGCGCGACGTGCTCGAGCAGGCCGACGCCGACGCCGGCCCGGAGCAGGTGCGCGAGCTCGCCTACGACCTCTGCCTCGTCGAGGGCGCCCGCAAGGAGGACCTCGAGGCGGTCCAGCAGTGGGCGACGAAGGTCAAGGAGATGGTCGCCGACATCGAGAGCCGTCGCGAGGACACGCGCGAGGCGGCCGTCGAGGGCGTCCGCCGGCTCGAGGACACGTGGAAGCTCTTCCGCGAGCTCGACGTCAAGCAGGTCGTCAACGACGAGCAGCTGTTCCGCGAGCTCAAGGACCGCTTCGGCTCGCCGTACGGCTTCGGCGTGTACTTCCGCGGCGGGATGGGCGCGGAGGCGATCCGTGAGCTGCTCCGCGACCTCGACCTCGAGCAGGAGTCGATGACGCTCCGCGACACGATCAAGACGTCGAAGGGCCAGAAGCAGCAGCGCGCGATCAAGCGCCTCAAGGTCGTGCAGGCGTTCATCACGTCCGAGAACAAGCCCGAGTGGATGGTGCTCGAGGCCGTGCCCGTGATCCCGCCGGAGCTCCGCCCGATGGTGCAGCTCGACGGCGGCCGCTTCGCGACGAGCGACCTCAACGACCTCTACCGGCGTGTGATCAACCGCAACAACCGGCTCAAGCGCCTGCTCGACCTCGGCGCGCCGGAGATCATCGTCAACAACGAGAAGCGCATGCTCCAGGAGGCCGTCGACGCGCTGTTCGACAACGGCCGCCGCGGCCGCGCGGTGACGGGCCCCGGCAACCGGCCGCTCAAGTCACTCTCGGACATGCTCAAGGGCAAGCAGGGGCGGTTCCGCCAGAACCTGCTCGGCAAGCGCGTCGACTACTCCGGACGCTCGGTGATCGTCGCGGGGCCGAATCTCAAGCTCCACCAGTGCGGGCTCCCGAAGCTCATGGCGCTCGAGCTCTTCAAGCCGTTCATCATGAGCCGGCTCGTCGAGCGGAAGTCCGTCCAGAACATCAAGGCGGCGAAGAAGCACGTCGAGTCGATGGTCCCGGAGGTCTGGGACGTGCTCGAGGAGGTCATCGCGGAGCACCCGGTGCTGCTCAACCGGGCGCCGACGCTCCACCGCCTCGGCATCCAGGCGTTCGAGCCGGTGCTCGTCGAGGGCAAGGCGATCCAGGTGCACCCCCTCGTCTGTCACGCGTTCAACGCAGACTTCGACGGCGACCAGATGGCCGTCCACCTGCCGCTCTCCTCGGAGGCGCAGGCGGAGGCCCGCATCCTGATGCTCTCGTCGAACAACATCCTCTCGCCGGCGCACGGCCGGCCGCTCGCGACGCCGACGCAGGACATGGTGCTCGGCGCGTACTTCCTGACGTACTGCGCCCACGACCTGTCGGCGACCGACGCAGAAACGCTCGCGAAGGAGCTCGGGGTCGAGGGCCTGCGCCGCTTCGCGACGGAGGAGCAGGTCGAGTTCGCGCTCGAGGACAAGCGCGACCCGACCTCGCTCCAGGAGCCGATCGAGTTCCGCCGCGGCGACGAGGTGCGCCTCACGACGCCGGGCCGCGTCGTCTTCGAGTCCGAGCTCGAGCGCTCGCTTCGCGACGCCGTCAAGGACGGGCTCGCGGAGCCGCTCGTCGTCGACCGGGCGCTGACGAAGCGCGAGCTCGACACGCTCATCGACCGGCTCGTCGGCGACTACGGCGCCTACGCCGTCGCGACGGTGCTCGACACGATCAAGTCGCTCGCGTTCCGGTACGCGACGCGCGCCGGCATCACCGTCTCGAAGAACGACATCGTGATCCCGCCAGCGAAGGAAGAGATCCTCGCCGGCTACGAGGAGCAGGTGGCGAAGATCGAGCGCGAGTACGAGCGGGGCCTGATGACGGAGGAGGAGCGCAAGGAGCGCGTCGTCGCCGTCTGGACGGAGGCGACCGATGCGGTCGCCGACGCGATGAAGGACAACCTCCACCAGACGAACTCGATCTTCATGATGGCCAACTCCGGCGCACGCGGGTCGTTCAACCAGATCCGCCAGCTCGCCGGGATGCGCGGCCTGATGGCCAACCCGAAGGGCGAGATCATCGAGCGCCCGATCAAG
This sequence comes from Actinomycetota bacterium, assembly GCA_046732615.1. Lineage (GTDB taxonomy): Bacteria > Actinomycetota > Thermoleophilia > Gaiellales > Gaiellaceae > Gaiella. The sequence goes on from JBKPNM010000079.1 coordinate 3,933, forward strand.
GCGAACTTCATGGAGGGCCTGTCGGTGCTCGAGTACTTCATCTCGACGCACGGCGCCCGGAAGGGCCTCGCCGACACGGCGCTCCGCACAGCCGACTCGGGCTACCTGACGCGGCGCCTCGTCGACGTCTCGCAGGACGTCATCATCCGCGAGGAGGACTGCGGCACGTCCGACCACGTCGAATTGCCCGCGATCCTCGACGGCCAGGTGAACCTGAGCGCCGCCGGGCGGGTCGTCGCCGAGGAGGTCCACAAGCCGCTCAAGGACGGGAAGCCGGGCAAGACGGTCCTCGCCGAGAAGGGCGAGCTCCTCACGAAGTCGCGCCTGCGCGAGGTCGTCGAGCAGCTCGAGGAGTCCGGCGACACGTTCCTGCTCCCGCTGCGGACGGTGCTCAAGTGCCGCAGCGAGGTGGGCGTGTGCCGCGCCTGCTACGGCACCTTCCTGGCCACCGGCGACATGTGCGAGATCGGCGACGCCGTCGGGATCGTCGCAGCGCAGTCGATCGGCGAGCCGGGCACGCAGCTCACGATGCGCACGTTCCACACGGGCGGCGTCGCCGGCGCGGACATCACGCACGGCCTGCCGCGCGTCGTCGAGATCTTCGAGGCACGGAACCCCAAGGGCGCTGCGACGCTCGCGGACGTCGGCGGCAAGGTGTCGGTCGACGAGCAGGAGCGCACGATCCTCGTCACCGTCACCCCGACCGCGCTCGACGAGAACGGCGAGCCGCTCCCCGTCAAGGAGTACTCGTTCCCGCGCCGCACCCGGCTTCTCGTGCGGCCCGGGGACACCGTGGAGCAGGGCGACCCCCTCAACGAGGGCTCGCGGAACCCGGCCGACATGCTCGAGCTGAGCACGAAGGCCGGACGCGGCTCGACCCCGACCGAGCTCTACCTCGTCGGCGAGGTGCAGAAGGTCTACAAGTCGCAGGGCGTCGACATCCACGACAAGCACATCGAGCTCATCGTCCGCCAGATGATGAAGAAGGTGCGCGTCGAGACCCCCGGCGACACCGAGCTCCTGCCCGGTCAGCTCGCCGACAAGGTCGTCCTCGAGCGGGCGAACGAGGCGGCGCGAACCGCCAAGGGCGAGGAGGCGACGTTCGAGCCGCTCATCCTCGGCATCACGAAGGCGTCGCTCGCGACGGAGTCGTTCCTCTCCGCCGCCTCCTTCCAGGAGACGACGAAGGTGCTCACCGACGCCGCGATCGAGGGCAAGGTCGACCGCCTCCTCGGGCTGAAGGAGAACGTGATCATCGGGAAGCTGATCCCGGCGGCCACGGGGCTCAAGAAGTACCGGGGGATCGACATCGAGCCGTCCGAGCCGCTCCCCGCGGGCATGTTCGGGCCGGGGACGGACGCCGAGCTGCTCGCGGCGCTGGAGGAGATCGGCGACGGTGACGGGCTCGACCTCGCCTCGCTCGGTCTCGGCTACGAGGACCAGCTCCCCGAGCTGCCCGAGCTGCCCGAGCTGCCGGACGCGCCCGACGAGCAGGCGTAAGAGCAGGCGTAGAAGCGCTGGGACGGCCCCGCATGGGGCCTGCCCAGCGACGCTTCGCTGGGGTCAGTCCCCTGCGGGGACAGACCCCAGCAACCGCGCGAGCAGGTCGACGCCGTCCTCGCCGTCCTCGAGCTCGACCGCCCGCCCCGACGCGTGGCAGGCCGCCTCGATCCGCGCGAGCAGCGCGAGCGCGTCGACCCGGCCGAGGCCCGGTAGTACGAGGGCGACCGCGCGCGTCCCGACGGCGTAGACGGGGGCGTCGACCACCGTCCGCACGTTCCGCGCGAGCGTCGTCGCGTCGTCGGCGCCGCTGCGAACGACGGCCGCTGCGATCCGCGAGTCGCCGGCGCGCGCCTCGGCGACGCGCTCCGTCAGCGCTTCGACGAGCGCTGCGCGGCCTGGAAG
>JBKPNM010000080.1:0-21677 GCA_046732615.1 Actinomycetota bacterium
GCACTCCTGGTGCCGGGGCCTAACCACCTGACCCCCAGCCGGCGGTGGATAGACTATGTATGCCACTATCGGGGGCGGCCGGCCCCGCGACTCAGTCCGGCTTGCCGGTCATCAACGGGGTAGCGAAGTTCGCATCGCGGCACGTCAACGTCGTCATCCCTCGTAGCCACTCCTTCCGTTTCGGATTTCGGGTTGTCACCCATTCGAGTAGCCCCCGGCCCGAGCGCTCGAGCCTGCTCCGAACCGGGAGCGGGTTCAGAACTCAGACGAGCAGCGTTCCGCAGCTTCGGCAGCGCACCGCGCTCGCCGGCACGGGACGGCCGCAGCCGGGGCACGGAACCTCGCCGTCCGGAAGAGGCGTGGCAGCGGAGGGCACCTGCGCGATCCGCTCCGCGCACAACGTGACCAGCCGCTCGGCCTCGGGCCGAAGCGTCTCCCCCGCCACGGTCACGATCTGCTGCGCGAGCCGAAGCGTCTCGTGCAGCTCGTCCGCCTCGCGGCGTTGCGCGGCGTCCTCGACGATACGGAAGAGGAGGACGAGCGTCTCCCCAGAGACCGTGCCCGCCTCGACGTGGTCGCGAACGATGTCGAGAGATTCGCCCAACCTCCTTCCCATGATCGCGCACGCGAGGGGTGCCGGTGCGCAAGCGATGTCCGAACCGCGCGACACCGGCCCCTGGTCAACCTTCGCAAGTCGAGTCCGAGCACCAGCGGATCTACCGATCGGAACGAGCGGTCGGCCGCAATCCACGAGCTGGCGAACCGAGCAGGACGTGGGCCGAGCAGTAGTCGGCTCGGAGCGCTCGCCGCCCGCGAGCGAACGAAGACGAAGGCACGAGGCCGGGCTGCCAAGGAGGCCCGTCCGGCCCGCTTCGTCTACCGGCTTCTCGTCCGTCGCGCCCGACGCGGTGCCGATGAGTCCTGGTCCGTCGAGCGGTCTACAGACCGAGACACGACCCCCAGGAGGCACGATGAGCAAGCTCCGGTGTGACATCTCGATCTCGCTGGACGGCTGCGTCGCCGGCCCGAACCAGACCGAGGAGAGCCCGCTCGGCGAGGGCGGCGAGGGGCTTCACGACTGGGTCGTCCAGCTCGCCGCCTGGCGCGAGTCACACGGCATGCAAGGCGGCGAGGTGAACGAGAGCACACGGATCGTCGACGAGGCGCGCGAGAACGTCGGCGCTGCGCTGATGGGCCGGAACATGTTCGGCCCTCCGGGCGGCGGCCCGTGGGGCGACGAGCCATGGACGGGCTGGTGGGGCGACGAGCCTCCGTACCACTATCCCGTGGTCGTCCTCACCCATCACCCGCGTGAGTCGGTCGAGATGGAGGGCGGGACGACGTTCCACTTCGTCACCGACGGCATCGAGCGCGCGCTGGAACAGGCGAAGGATGCCGCGGGCGGCAAGGACGTCATGGTCTGGGGCGGCGCCCAGGCGATCAACCAGTACCTCGCGGCTGGGCTGCTGGACGAGCTCGAGCTCCACGTCGTCCCGATTCTCCTCGGCGACGGCGCTCGTCTCTTAGCGGGCCTCGGCGGGGCAGGCGTGCAGCTCGAGCAGGTGCGTGTCGTCGAGGCCCCGGGCGTGACGCACCTCAGGTACCGACTCGTGAGGTGAACCGCGGCAGACGGAGTTCTTCCCCATCGAGTACCTCTCCCTTACCGCTGGAGCAGCCATACTCGCCGCCGCCGAAGGAGGGCCCGATGACCTCGCTCGATCATGTCGGATTCGCCGTTGCCGACTACCAACGAAGCAAGGCGTTCTACGAGAAGGCGCTCGCGCCACTCGGAATGACGCTGCTGAAGGAGTTCTCCGAGGCGTCCGCCGGCTTCGGCAGACGTGACGGCGGACGACCCTCGTTCTTCATCGAGGCGCAGGGGGAACCGGTGCGCGGGCGCCTCCACATCGCGCTGCGTGCGGCTAATCGGGCGCAGGTGGATGCCTTCCACGCCGCGGCGCTCGAGGCAGGCGGGATCGACAACGGCGCCCCCGGCGTGCGTGCCGTCTACCACCCCGACTACTACGGCGGCTACGTCCTCGATCGCGACGGAAACAACATCGAGGCCGTGTGCCACGAGCCCGGCTAGGACGACGCCCGTGGCGGTCGTGTGGCGCGACCGATGATTCTTCGCGCCTGCGGAGTCTTCCGAGAGGAGCACGACGCCGTACATCGCCGACGAAGGAGGACGAGTGAGGCTTCTGCTCACTTCCGCCGGGATCAAGAACGCGAGCATCGAGGACGCGCTGGTCGACCTGCTCGGCAAGCCGATTGCGGAGTCCAGCGCGCTGTGCATCCCGACCGCGCAGTACGGGCACCCCCAGGTCAGTCCTCAGATGGCATGGAGCTTCATCAGCGGACAAGAGGCCCGCTGCCCCATGTGCGAGCTCGGGTGGAAGTCCCTGGGAGTGCTGGAGCTCACCGCGCTGCCGAGCATCGACGAAGAGCGCTGGGTCCCATGGGTGCAGGAGACGGACGTCCTGCTGGTGGCGGGCGGCGATGCCCTGTACCTCTGCCACTGGATGCGGCGGTCCGGGCTGGCGGACCTGATTCCGTCGCTCGGCGAGACGGTCTGGGCAGGACTGAGCGCGGGGAGCATGGTGATGACCCCGAGGATCGGCGAGGACTTCGTCCAGTGGAGACCGCCGACGGGGGACGACGGCACGCTGGGCGTCGTCGACTTCTCGATCTACCCGCATCTCGCGCGGGAGGGCATGCCGGGCAACTCCATGGCCGGCGCGGAACGATGGGCCTCCGCTCTCGGAAATCATGCGTATGCGATCGACGACGAAACCGCGATCAAGGTCGCCGACGGCGCCGTCGAGGTCGTCTCCGAGGGGCACTGGAGGTTGCTCACCCCCGCGCCGGAAGCGGGAGTCGCGCACTGTGAAACCTGTACACGATAGGAGTCGGAAGGAGCCGCAGATGCCGGAGCTGATGATCGACTTCATCACCTCGCTCGACGGATACGGGGCGGCCGAAGGCTGGCCTGGCTTCTGGGGCATGGAAGGGCCCGACTACCTCGCCTGGCTGGGAGACCAGCCCGAGACGGACTACACGATCCTCATGGGCGCGAACACCTATCGACTCATGTACGGGCTCGCCGCCGACGGCGAGCCGGGCACGGAGGAGCTGGCGGCCATGCCGAAGATCGTCTTCTCGAGCACGCTGACAGAGCCGCTCGCCTGGCCGAACAGCCGACTCGTAAGCGGAGACGCGGTCGAGGCCGTGCGTGAGCTCAAGGACGAGGGCACCGAGCCGATGCGCACACTCGGCAGCCTCGCGCTCTGCCGCTCGCTCCTCAACGCCGGTCTCGTGGATCGGTTCCGCGTCGTCGTCTTTCCCGTGATCACCGGGAGCACCGGCCGCGACCGCATCTACGACGGCTACCGGGACCTTTCGCTCGAGATGGTCGCCAGCCGTACCTTCGACGGCAGGCTGCAGCTGCTCGAGTACGTGCCCACGGTGCTGGCCGGGCCACCGGAGCCGGCAGGTGGCGACGCCCCCTAGGGTCGGCAGGAGCGATGGCGAGCGACTACGCGCCGGTTCCGGTAGAGGACTTCCTCGACCCGGACCATCCGACGCTCTTTCCTCGCCTCACGCCGGAGCAGATCGAGTACCTCGCGGAGATCGGCACCCAGCTCACGCTCGCGCGCGGTGACGTCGTCTTCGAGCACGGCCAGCGCGACACCCCGCTCTACGTGGTCCGAAGCGGAGCGATCGACGTCATCGACCACGCGCCCGAGGGGGACCGGTACTTCACGCAGTGCAGGCCGGGGACGTTCGCGGCCGACATCTCGATGTTCACCGGCGAGCCCACCCTCGCCGCCGGGTACGCCGCCGGGCCCACGACGCTCGTCGCGCTCGCGCCGGAGGACCTGCGCCGGGTCGTCGCGACCACGGCCGACCTCGGGGACCTGCTGCTGCGGACGATGGTCACCCGCCGCGAGTGGCTGCAGGGCCGCGGTCTGGGTCAGCAGCGGCTGATCGGCTCACGATGGTCCGGAGAGTCGTTCGCCGTGAGGGAGCTCCTCGAGCGCAACCTCGTTCCCTTCACGTGGCACGACCTCGCCACCGACGCCGAGAGCCGGTTGCTGATCGACGGGCTCGGCATCGGGGAGGACGAGTGCCCGGTCTTGGTCCGCTCGCACACCGTGATCCGGCGAGCGACGGTGTCGTCGGTCGCCGACGAGCTCCGGCTACGGGCGCAGGTCGACGGCCAGAGCTTCGACGTCGTGGTGCTGGGCGGCGGCCCCGCGGGCCTCGCCACGGCGGTCTACGCCTCCTCAGAGGGCCTCAGCACGCTCGTGATCGAGCGCTTCGCCCCGGGCGGTCAGGCGGGCGCGAGCGCCCGGATCGAGAACTACCTCGGCTTTCCGACCGGGCTCACCGGTGCCGAGCTTGCGCGGCGGGCGACGCTCCAAGCGCGGAAGTTCGGCGCCGTGATCTCCAGCGTCCACGAGGCGTCCAGAGTCTCCGACCCGCAGGGGCGCGGCTCCCGCGAGATCGCGCTGGCCGACGGTCAGCGCGTCCGCGGCCGCTGCGTCGTCCTCGCGTCGGGCGCGGAGTATCGCCGGCTTCCCGCGGAGAACGCGGATCGGTTCGAGGGCCTGGGCCTCTACTACGCGGCGACGCACATCGAAGCTCAGCAGTGCTCCGAGGAGGACGTGGTGGTCGTCGGCGGCGCGAACTCCGCCGGACAGGCAGTGGTGAAGCTGGCAGACCACGCGCGCGAGGTCCACGTCGTGGCTCGGCGTCCGCTCGAGGCTGCGATGTCGCGCTACCTCGTCGACCAGATCGAGGCCAAGTCGAACGTCCGCGTCTGGTCCGGGTGCGAGGTGCGATCGCTCGAGGGTGACGAGAAGCTCGAGGCCGTGGTGATCTCGGGCGCCGGTCCGGACGCTCGGGTCGAGACCTCCGCGCTCTTCGCCATGATCGGCGCCTCGCCGAGGTCGGAGGGGCTTGTCCAGTTCGTGGGCCGGGACGACAAGGGCTTCGTGGTCACCGGCGACGAGGCGACGCGCCACCCCGACTTCTCGCGGCACTGGAACGGCGTCGAGCGCGACCCGCTCCTGCTCGAGTGCACGCGCCCGGGCGTGTTCGCGATCGGCGACGTCCGCAGAGGCTCCACCAAACGCGTGGCAGCGGCAGTCGGAGACGGCGCGCTGGTCGTGCGGTCGATCCACGCCTCGCTCGCGTCGGGCCAGGCGTGAGGAGCCTCGGGCCGTCCCGGTCCGACCTCGCCGTAAGAAACGCGCGCCGGACCGCACCAACGACGTATGCGCGCGAATCCGCTCCCGCAGGACGGGCGTACCCCCGGCATCGTCGAGACACTGCAGCAGCGGAACGCGGCCGCGGACAAGCTGTTCGCGACAGCCCCGCGGGCCGAGCTCGCGGGCGGCGCAGTGCGAAGCGTTTCCTCGCTTCCCGGCGCTCGGGCCCTGGTGGTCGAAGAGGGCTTCGTCGTCCTGCGCACAACCGATCCGACCACGGGCCGCGGCGTCGTCATCTCTCACGGAGGGGGCGGGACGTTTCTTCCGTTCATCCTGCCGAGCCACGACGTCGTCGCGCTCGTCGACTCCCGTCTCACTGTGATCACCCGGGACGTCTACGAGCGGCTGCTCGAGCTGCCCGATGCGGCGCAGGCACTCCTACGCGGCACCGAGGCGATCGTCCGGCAGCAGCAGCGAACGGTTCTCGCGCTCGCGAGCTCACACCACGTCGACCGGCTGCGCGAGAAGCTGCTCCAGCTCGCGGAGGAACACGGGCGAGTCGGCCGCGACGGCGTTCTCCTGCAATTGCCGGTCACGCACGAATTGCTGGCTGAGATGATCGGCTCCGCACGCGAGACGGTGACGCGGGCCGTCGACGCGCTGGAGCAGAACGGCTTTCTCCGCCGCCGTGACCGCGGGTACGTCCTCCGTGTGTCGCCCGGAGCGCTCGAGCGCTGAACGGGCACCGGCGTCGATGTGACAAGTCTCACATTCCCAGCGTGCAGCCGTGCGGGAGAATTTTCACGCCCCGACGGACACCCTCGGACCTCGATGGGAGAACGAGCGCATGAGCGTCGTCAAGCGGCTTGTGCAATGCGCGGTTGCGCTGGCGGCCGTCGCCGCTTCTCTTCTCGTCGGCGGCCTGGTCGTGAACGGCGTCGCGAGCAGCGTCTCCAGTGCCTCCGTTGCGCAGGGCGGCGCGGTCGCGAAGACGAAGCCGTTCAACCAGCGGCTCTTCGAGCAAGGCCGGCAGATCTTCCGCTTCGACACCTTCGGCGACCAGGCGTTCTGGGGCGGGCAGCTGCGGCTCCACGAGGCGATCGCCGGGGCCAGGAACGGTGGCGTCGGTGCAGGCGTGAGCCCCAAGACCGCGCTCGCCCTCGGCCTCAAGGTCGACGCGACGGCGATCCCGGCGAACACGGCGGCGGCGATCAAGGCCGGGAGGGTGAACCTCGACGACCCGGCTGTCACCCTGACCCTGCTCAAGCTGAACGCCGTGGTCGGCCTCAAGGGCTTCTTCAACGGCAGCGGCCAACTCACGTCGATCGGCACGACCTGCGCCCTCTGCCACTCGACGGTCGACGACTCCTTCGCGCCGGGGATCGGCAAGCGCCGCGACGGCTGGCCGAACCGTGAACTCGACGTCGGCGCGATCGTCGCAGCGGCGCCGACGGTCAAGCCGTACGCCGATCTGCTCGGCGTCGACGAAGCGACCGTCCGGACGGTGCTGCGTAGCTGGGGCCCCGGCTTCTACAACGCAGAGCTCGACAAGGACGGAAAAGCCGTGCAGCCGAACGGCAAGCCGGCCGGAACTCTCATCCCGCCCGCGTTCGGGCTCGCCGGAGTCAACCTCAGCACGTTCACGGGCTTCGGCACCGTCACCTACTGGAACGCATACGTCGTCGTCACCCAGATGCACGGGCGCGGCACGTTCTACGACGCGCGCTTCAACGACCCGCAGAAGTATCCGGTCGCGGCCAAGTCCGGCAACTGGAACGTCCGCAACAGCCCCGATCTCGTCTCCTCGAAGCTCGGAGCGCTGCACTTCTACCAGCTCGCGCTCCCGGCGCCGACTCCGCCGAAGTCGAGCTTCGACGCTGCCGCCGCGAAGCGCGGTGAAGCGATCTTCATGAGCAGCAAGGCGCGTTGCGCCGACTGTCACGTGCCTCCCACGTACACCGAGCCCGGCTTCGACATGCACGAGCCGAGCGAGATCTGCACCGACTCGTTCCAGGCCGATCGCGCGCCCGACGGGATGTATCGCACGACGCCGCTCAAGGGTCTCTTCGCTCACGCGAAGGGCGGCTACTGGCACGACGGCCGCTTCCCGAACCTCGCCGCCGTCGTCGATCACTACGACACCTGCTTCCAGCTCGGCCTCTCCACGCAGCAGAAGTCCGACCTGGTCGAGTTCTTGAAGAGCCGTTAGACGGCCGCGCAGCGGGCGTAGCATGGAGCCGTGAAGCGACTCGTGCTCGCCGGCCTCGCCGTCGTCTTCCTCGTCAGGTTCACCGAGAGGGGGCGACGCGCGCAGGAGGTGTACAAGAAGGAGGTCGCGGCGGGCGCGAGGCCGATCGAGGCGGTCGGAACCGCAGTCGCCGCCTTCGTCGGCCTCGCACCGGACGGTCCGGCCGACACGAGCTGACGGCCTCCGACTTCGGCCGGCCGCTCATCCCGCCGACGCCGCGCCGCGCGCGAGGCGTGAGACGTGCTCCATGTCGATCGGGTGCACGAGCGCGTCGGCATGCCGGTGCACCAGACGCCAGCCGGAGACCTCGCGACGGAAGACGAGCGTGACCCGCAGCGACCAGTCCTGCTCGATGCCGGCAACCGTGCCGTGCTGCCGCTCGACGCCGACGAGGACGGCGAGGTCGCCGCTCGCATACGACTGCTCGAGCTCGAACTCGCCCTTCCCGCTCCCCGCGAAGAACTCCTCGAGCGCCTCCACCTTCTCCGGCGAGAAGTCGCTGCCGTGCCTCGTCGGGCCTCCCGTCGGTGGCATGAGCGTGTAGTCGGGCGCTTCGTCGACGAGCGCGAAGTAGCCATGGACGTCGCCCTGGATCAGCGCCCGCGTCGCGTCCTGGACACGGCCGAGCAGATCGTCGAGGTCATAGCCGGTGATGGTTGCTTGCGTCAGAGCTGCCTCCATTGGTGGGCCTTTCATCGGACACTTCGTATTTCATCGGACACTTTGTATTTTATCGGACTGTCTGTCAAGTGAATACCGTAGTATCCGGAGCATGAGTAGGCGCCCGTACCGCCAGCGGCTCCGCGCTGCAAGCGCGGAAGAGACGCGGCGGCGGATCCTCGAAGCGCTCTACGACCGGCTGCGTGACGCGCCGGTAGAGCCGGTGACCGTGGACGAGGTCGCCCACCGCGCGCAGGTGTCCCGGTCGACGGTCTACCTCGCTTTCGGCTCGCGCAGCGGTCTGTTCGACGCGCTGACGGAGCGCCTCCTGAGCGGTGCCGGCAACGAGCAGATCGAGGAGGCGGTCCGCCATCCCGATGCCCGCGAGACGCTCCGCGGCGGGCTCGAGGGCGGAGTGCGCATGTACGCCGCCCACCACGACGTCCTGCGCGTGCTCTACGCGGCGGGCAAGCTCGATCCCGACGGCGCGGGTGGCGCGATCGCGCGATCGGAACGACGCCGCCACGAGAGCATGGGCTGGCTCGCCGGGCGCCTCCAGGAGGAGGGCCACCTCCGCGCGGACATCACGCCCGAGCGGGCGGCGCACGTCGTCTGGCTCCTCGCGAGCTTCGACGCCTACGACCTCCTTGCGAACGGCAGACGGCTCGAGCCCGAACACGTGGCCGAGCTCCTCATCGACGCTGCCGAGCGCGCGCTGCTCGGGTAGTCACGCCGCTCGCCTCGGCCGGCGACCCGGCATCCCGACCTCGAGCGCGCGCGCGAGATCGGTGATCGACACGAAGCCCGTGAGCCGCCCATCCTCGACGACGATGCCGCGATTGAGCTCGCCGTCGTTCAGCTGTGCGAGCGCGTCGACCGCTGTATCGTCCTCGTCGAAGACGGGCACGCGCTCACGGGGGATCATGCAGTCGCGTACGAGCCTGTCCTCCCATTCCGAGCGCGGCACCTCGGCGACGCACCGGAAGGCGAGAAGGCCGACGACGCGCCCGTCGTCGACGACCGGATAGCTCGTGTAGCGGCGGCTCCACGCGATCTCGTCCATGAAGCGCGCGATCGACATAGCCGCGGGGACGGTCACCGGCTCGCGGATCATCAGATCGCGGACACGCACCCCGCCGAGCGTCTCGCTCAGGAGCGCGTAGCGGTCTTCGGCGGTCGCCGCCTGGAGCAGGAACCAACCGATGAACGCGAGCCACGCGCCGCTGAACGACCCCTGGAAGACGAACATGAAGAGCCCGCCCGCGATGAGGAGGAAGCCGAAGCCCCGGCCGACGCGGGCGGCCGCCCGCGTCGCGGTGAGGAAGTCGCCGCGGAAGTGCCACAGAGCCGAGCGCAGCACCCGTCCGCCGTCGAGCGGGAGCGCGGGCAGCATGTTGAAGACGAGCAGCGCGAGATTGATGTATCCGAGCCAGGCGACGACGGCGTCGACGGCGTCCGTGGTCGAGATCGCCCACGCGCCGAGCGAGAAGGCGACCCCGAGGGCGAGCGAGACGAGCGGGCCGGCGATCGCGATCCGGAACTCTGCGCCGGCGCTCGGGAACATCCCCCTGAATTTTGCGACGCCGCCGAAGAGCCAGAGCGTGATGCCCTCGATCTTCATCCCCTCCCGCTGCGCCTCGAACGCGTGCCCGAGCTCGTGCAAGAGCAGCGACGCGAAGAAGAGGACGGCCGCGACGATCGCCATCGCGATGTAGGCACCGTCCGAGAGGCCCGGGTTCGTCTCCGGGAAGACGCCCGCCGCCAGCGTCCACGAGATCAGCGCGAAGACGACCAGCCAGCTCCAGTTGATCCCGATCCGGATGCCGAAGATGCGGCCCAGCTCGATGCTGGTCGTCACGGCTCCAGCCTAGAGCGCAGGCGGCGCAGGAGCGGACGGAACCATGCCTTCCGCGCCCGAGCCGGCGCCGGGACGGGCACGCGCCGGGCCCGCTACACCGCCGGTCGGCTCGCCGCGCCGCCCGAGGGGAGCGGCGAGACCGTGCCGGCGTACGCCGACGAGGACGGCGTCGACCGGGAGCGGCAGACGGAGACATTCGCCGAGGTCGTGCTCGAGCTCGCAGGAGAGCGCTGGGCCGGCACCCGGTTCGTGCTGCGCGCCGGCAAGGCGCTCGCCCGCCGGCGCAAGATGGCCGTCCTCCGTTTCCGCGACGCGACGGGACGGGGCTCCGGGGCGGGCGAGCTCCGGATCGGGATCGACGGGCCGGAGGACGTGGTCCTGGAGGTGTCCGGCGGCGCGCCGCAGTCGTTCGTCCCGCTGGAGCTGACCGCGCCACCGCCCGCCGCCGTGCTGCCGCCCTACGCCCGCGTCCTCCTCGACGTCCTCACCGACGGGAGCACGCTCTCCGTCCGCGGGGACGAGGCCGAGGAGCAGTGGCGCGTCGTCACGCCGGTGCTCGACGCCTGGAGCACGGGGCACGTGCCGCTCGAGGAGTACCCAGCCGGCTCCACCGGCCCGCCGCCGCTCGTGAGCGGCTAACGGCGCGCGCTCGGAGTGAGCGCGGCCTCGAGGCTCCGGCCCTCGTCGACCGGAGCGGTCTTCGCCGACGCCCAGCTCGGCGGCAGCGCAAGGTACGACGGGTCGAGCTCGTCGACCGACGTCACGCCGAGGAACGCGAATGCCTCGTCGATCTGCTGACGGAAGAGCTCGAGCATGTGCCTGACACCCGGCTCTCCGGCTGCGAGCAGCGGATAGACGTAGGCTCGACCGAGGAGGACCGCCTTCGCTCCGAGAGCGAGCGCCTTGACGACGTCGACGCCGCGGCGGACGCCGCTGTCCATCAGCACCTCGATCTCGTCGCCGACGGCGTCGACGATCTCCGGTAGGACGGGCAGCGTCGGCACGCTTCCGTCGAGCACGTTGCCGCCGTGGTTCGAGACGACGATCGCATCCGCGCCGACGTCGACCGCGCGCCGGGCGTCCTCGGCGGTGAGGATGCCCTTGATCACGAGTGGGCCGTCCCAGAGCTCCCGGATCCAGGGGATGTCCTCGAAGGACGGCGTCTCCTCGTAGATCCGCCCGACCGCCTCGAAGAACTTCATCGGCGTCCGGTCGGGATGCAGACCCATGGCCATGAGAGGCTCCAGCGAGCCCGTTCGCCGTGCCCCGCGGAGGAACTGCAGCCCCCACCGCGGCTTCGTCACGACCTGCGGGGCGAACCGCATCGCTTCGCGCGGCGTCACCGCGACGGGAGCGGAGACCCGCTCGGGGTAGAGCCGCTCGCGCGGGCGTGCCGTCGTTGCGGTATCGGCGATGACGACGAGGCCTGCCGCGCCGGCCGCCTTCGCGCGCTCGATGATCGGACGGGACGCCTCGCGGCCCCCGATGTAGTAGAGCTGGTAGAAGACCGGCCCGCTGCTCGCCGCGACCACCTCCTCGACCGGGGTGTTCGTCACGCCGCTCAGGAACTGGATCGTGCCGGCGTCGCCGGCTGCCCGGGCGACGCCTGCCTCGCCGTCCGTGTGGCCGATCGACAGGAAGCCGACCGAAGAGACGATCACTGGCATCGAGATCTCGTAGCCGAGGACGGTCGTCCGCAGGTTGCGCTCGGGATGAAAGACGGCGGCTCGCGGCCGGAACATCACTTCCTCGAATGCCCGCCGGTTCTCGCGCATCGTGACGTTCGAGCCGCTTCCGGCCTCGAACATGTGGAAGATGCCCTTTGGCACGCGTCGCTCGGCGAAGTAGTGGGCGTCCGCGACCGATTCGATGCGCGTCGCGACCTGCTCGTCGGAAAGCAAGCGTGCCGTGATGTTCGTGGCGAATGCCTTCATGCCGATCCTCCTGTCGCGCGCGCTGTAGACCGGCCGTCAGGTGCCTACCCGACGCCACGTGGCGCAAACGGCGACGTCGCACGTCGAGCGTCGCGGAACAGGTCCGCGGCCGCAGGAAGACCCGCCTCCTGAGCCGTCGATCGTCGGAGACGGGTCGCCCTAGCCTGCGCGGCCGGCACAACGGTTCGAGCAACCGACCGACGCTTCCCAGATCCTCGCCGCAGCGCGCGGGCGGCTCATCCGTAGAAACTACGAGAGCGTCGGCTACGGCGGTCAGGCGTCGCGGGGCTCGGTGCAGACGGCGGCCATGTCCGCCGAGATCCGGACCTCGTCGCCGACGACCACGCCGCCGGTCTCCAGTGCCTGCTGCCAGCGGAGGCCGAAGTCGCTCCGGCTCAGCGTCCCGCGCGCCTCGAGGCCGACACGGTCCTGTCCCTGCCCGTCGCGCGTCACGCCGTGGACGGTCACGTCGAGCGTCACGGGATGCGTCTCGCCGTGCATCGTCAGGTCGCCCGTCACCCGGTAGTCGCCGCGGCCGACGTGCTCGATCCGGGTCGACTCGAACTCGATCGTCGCGTAGTTCTCGACGTCGAAGAAGTCGGCCGAGCGGAGGTGGTCGTCCCGGCGGGGCTCGTTCGTGTCGATCGACGCGGCCTGGATCGTCCCGCGCACCTTCGAGTCTCGGTACTCGGGCGCTGCCTCGATCGTGCCCGCGAACTCGCCGAAGTGCCCGCGAACGGTCGAGATCATCATGTGCTTGACCCTGAACTCGACTGCGGAATGGGCGGGGTCGACCGCCCACGTGCCCGTCGGGACGCGGACGATGCCGCGATCGGTCTCGAGCTGCGTTGCCATGAGCGCTCCTCTCGTCTGTGTCACCGGTCTCCCCGCCCCGTCAGCCGGTCAAACGGCGGCTGCCGTGCGCGAGGTCGACGGTTCGCTAGCGTGGACGCCGATGGCGACCCGGGAAGCGGCATGTCACTGCGGGCAGCTTCGGCTCGAGGTCGAGGGCGATCCCTTCGTCGTCTCGATGTGTCACTGCCTCGCGTGCCAGCGCCGCACCGGGAGCGCGTTCGGGATGCAGGCCGCCTTCCGGCCCGACCAGGTGCAGGTCCACGGCCGGTACAAGGACTACACGCGCATCTCCGACGAGGCGGACAGCAAGGAGCACGCGTTCCACTTCTGTCCCGAGTGCGGGTCGCAGGTCTTCTACACCGAGCCCGACGAGCCGGACCTGATCGTCGTCTCGGTCGGCTCGTTCGCCGACCCGGCCTTCCCTCCGCCCACCGAGTCGGGATACGAGTGGCGCCGGCACGAGTGGCTGCCCGTCCCCGAGACGATCGAGCGCGACCCCGTACGCGCGCTCTGGGACCCGGTGCGGCCGCTCTACGAGGCGGGCGCGTACGCCGAGGCCGCCGACCGCGGCCTGGAGGTGCTCGAGGCGAACGAAGCCCACCCGTATCTGCTGTTCAACCTCGCCTGCTGCGAGAGCCGCGCGGGCAGGACGGGCGACGCGCTCGACCACCTCGAGCGCGCAATCGACATGTGGGACGGGTGCCGGGCGATGGCCGAGGACGACCCGGACTTCGATCCGATCCGAGACGAGTCGCGCTTCCGGGAGCTGATGGCGCAGGAGCCCGCGCACGCCGACGTGCGGCCCGTCGATGAGGCGCCGCTCGAACGAACCGAGAACGGGCTCGTGCCGAAGGGCGCCGGATGGTTCGTCGTCAACGCGCGCGAGGCGCCATGGTGGCACAGCGAGACGTTCGGCTCCTCGTGCGTCTTCGAGGGCGATGCCCACTTCCCCGAGGTCGGCGTCAACATCCAGGTGCTCGCCCCGGGCGAGCCGAACTGCATGTACCACGGCGAGAACGCCCAGGAGAACTTCCTCGTCCTCTCCGGCGAGTGCCTCCTGCTCGTCGAGGGAGAGGAGCGCCCGCTCCGACAGTGGGACTTCGTGCACTGCCCACCCTGGACGGAGCACGTCTTCGTCGGCGCCGGTGACGACCCCTGCGTGATCCTCATGCTCGGCGCCAGGCGCGAGCACGAGGAGCTCCTGTACCCGGTTGTCGACGTCGCGCGAGAGCACCACGCCGGAGTGGCGAAGGAGACGTCGTCCGGGCGAGACGCGTACGCGCCCTTCCCGCGACCGACCCCCGGCGCGTACCGCGAGGGGACGCTGCCGATCCTCGGCGGTCGAGCTACCTAGAGCCTCGACCGAGATGGCCGTCGAGGACGTCGCGCGGCGTCCGCATCGGTCGAGGGTACCCGCGCCCGGACGGACCTGAATGCAGGAGTCGTCCGCGTTCGTGTATTACTTCATTTCGTAAAGCGTGCCCTGCCGGAGTGGCACGCACACGAACGGGAGGCCGAGATGAGCGTGACCGACGAGCTGCTCCAGAACGCCGAGCGCTACGCCGACGAGTTCGACCGAGGCGGTCTACCGCTCCCGCCCGCGAAGCGGGTCGCGGTGCTTGCGTGCATGGACGCCCGTCTCGTTCCCCATCGGCTCCTCGGGCTCGCCGAAGGCGACGCGCACGTGATCCGCAACGCCGGCGGGGTCGTCACGGACGACGAGATCCGCTCGCTCGCGATCTCGCAGCGCCTGCTGGGGACGGAGGAGATCATCCTCATCCATCACACTGACTGCGGGATGCTGACCTTCGGCGACGACGAGTTCCGACACCAGGTGAAGGAGGACACGGGCATCAAGCCGCAGTGGGCGGCCGAGGCGTTCGACGACGTCGACGAGGACGTGCGCCAGTCGATCGCGAGAATCGAGGCGAGCCCGTTCATCCCGAAGAAGGACAGCGTCCGCGGCTTCGTCTACGACGTCGAGACCGGTCGGCTCAGAGAGGTCTCGCCGAACGACGCTCGTGAGGGGGTCGCAGGCGCGTCAGCGTGAGCCAGTCGGCGCAGCGGCGCGGGTGGGCGCAGTCTCGGGCGAGGCGGGGCGTGGCTTCAGCCTCGCCCCTCTTCGTCGACCAGCACACCCCACCAAGACGGGCGAGGGTCAAGCTCGCCCGTTCGGTCAGCGGCCGGCTATCGGCTCGGCGTCGTACCCCGCCTCGTCGATCGCCGCGACGAGCGCCGCGCCGTCGAGCGCCTCGCCCCGGACGGTCACACGCTTCGTCTCGAGGTCGACGTCGACCGCGGCGACGCCCGCGACACGCTCGAGTTCTTCCGTGACGGCCGCCTCGCAGTGGACGCAATGCATGCCGGGGACGGCGTAGATCCTGGTCTCCACGTATGCCCCTCCTCTCGAACGATACCCGCCCAAGGTATGACGCCCGTCGGCGTGCGTGACGCTCGTTTTCCCGCCGAGCGCGCGGGGTAGTCGACGCTCGTGGAAGCGCACGAGTCGCTCTGGCTCGCAACCTCGCCCTCGACGTCGTATCCGGCGCTCGACCGAAACCTGGAGGTCGAGGTCGCCGTCGTGGGAGGCGGCATCGTCGGCGTCACGACGGCGCTTCTCGTCGCGCAGGACGGGCGAACGGTCGCCCTCGTCGAGGCCGACCGCGTCGTCGGCGGCGTAACCGGACACACGACTGCGAAGGTCACGTCGCTGCACACCCTGATCTACGCCGAGCTCGCCGAGCGGCTCGACGAGGACGCCGCGCGGCTCTACGGCGAGGCCAACGAGGCCGGGCTCGACATGATCCGGCGTCTCTGCCGCGAGCACGAGATCGAGTGCGAGCTGCGCGAGACGTCCGCGTACACGTTCGCGACGAGCGACGACGAGGTCGAGCGCCTCGAGCGCGAGGTCGAGACGGCGGTGTCGGTCGGCCTCCCGGCGAGCTTCGTCGACGAGCCGCCCCTTCCCTTGCCGACCTCGGGTGCCGTCCGCTTCTCCGGGCAGGCGCAGCTCCACCCGCGCAACTACCTCCTGCCGCTCGTCGCGCAGCTCGAGTCGGCCGGCGCGCAGGTGTTCGAGCGCTCCCGCGTCGTCGACGTCGAGGGCGGGACACCGTCCCGCGTCCGCACCGACGCCGGTCATGTCGTGACCGCGGAGAGCGTGGTGGTGGCGACGCAGGCGCCGATCCTGGACGCGAAGCTGCTCGTCGCTCGGGCGCGCGCGTCGCGCGGCTACGCGCTCGCGTTGGAGGCGGGTGACGCGCTGCCCGACGGGATGTTCATCAGCGCCTCGACGCCCTCCCACTCCGTCCGCACGGCGACCTTCGAGGGACGCGACGTGCTCGTCGTCTCGGGCGAGGGCCACTCCGTCGGAGAGCCTGGCGCCGACGGTGCGCGCGCACACTCGGAGCAGCTCGAGCGCTGGGCCCGAGACGCGCTCGGAACGCGTGACGTGCTCTTCCGGTGGTCGACGCAGGACCTCTACTCGCTCGATCGGCGGCCGTTCATCGGCGCGATCGACAAGCGATCGCGCATCTTCACCGCGACGGGCTTCGGCGGCTGGGGCATGACGACGGGCACCGCCGCCGCGATGCTCCTCCGGGATCTCGTTCTCGAGCGCGAGAGTCCGTGGTCCGAGCTCTTCGACCCCGGCCGGCTCGAGCCGAAGGCGCTCCCGGCCCTCGTGTCGAAGGGCGCTCACGACGCGAAGCGGCTGATCGGCGACCGCCTCGGCCGCGACGAGCCGGCCGAGGCCGCCGTCGAGCTCGAGCCCGGTGACGGCGGGATCGTGCGCGTCGAGGGCGAGCGCCTCGCCGTCTCACGTGACGCAGCCGGCGCGCTCCACGCGGTCAGCGCGGTGTGCACCCACCGCGGCTGCATCGTGAGCTGGAACGACGCCGAGGAGAGCTGGGACTGCCCCTGTCACGGCTCCCGCTTCGCGGCGACCGGCGAGGTCCTGCACGGCCCGGCCACCACACCGCTGCCCGACAAGTCGGAGCTCCTCGCCGCCGCGCCGACGCCCGGCGCCTGACGGCGTAACCGCACCTCGGCTCCGGGGCGTCGCGGATGGCGCTCGCCTCGAAACCGGGCACCGTTCGAGCGATGAGCTCCGCGTTCCGCTCCGAGATCGGTTCCCACGGGCGCGACGTCCTCGTCTTCTGGGGTGCGACGGGGATCGTCGCCCTCCACGCGATCGTCGACTCCTTCGTGGCGCCTGAGCCCGGGACGGGGCCGGCCGACCATCTGCTCCGCGGGTTCGTCTCGCTCGCCCTCCTCGGTGGCGCCGCCGTCGCCTATCCGCGCGTGAGCGCGGGCGGCCGCGCGTCGCTCGCATTGGTGCTCGGGGTCCTGGCGCTCGAGGGAGCGGCGCTCGCGATCGCCGACGCTCGCGCGGTCGGCGCACGAGGGGAGGACTGGACCGGCTTCCTCCTCGTTCCCGTCGGTCTGGGTCTCTGCAGCCTCGCGGGCGTGCTGCTGTTGCGCTCGCGGAAGCCTGGCCCGCGGCGCTACGTGCGCCGCATCGCCATCGGCGTCGCGGCCGTCGTCGCGGCGTACTGGTTCCTCGTGCCTCTTGCGATCGGAGTCCTCGCGACGCACCGGCCGCGCGCAGACGTCGAGCCTGCCGACCTGGGACGTGCGTACGAGACCGTCGCGCTTCGCACGAGCGACGGCCTCGAGCTCTCGGCCTGGTATGTGCCGTCGCGCAACGGGGCTGCGGTGGTCTCGTACCCGACGCGCGCGGGCAAGGTGGCGCAGGCGCGCATGCTCGCCCGGCACGGATACGGCGTGCTGCTCGTCGACGCCCGCGGCTACGACGGCAGCGAGGGCGACCCGAACCTCTTCGGCTGGGCGGGCGCGAAGGACGTCGACGCCGCGGTCTCATGGCTCCGGCAGAGACCCGAGGTCGGCGAAGATCGCATCGGGGGAATCGGCTTCTCGGTCGGCGGGGAGGCGATGATCCAGGCCGCAGCCGCGAACGCCGATCTGCGTGCTGTCGTCTCCGAGGGCGCGGGGGTGCGCTCGGTGCGCGAGCACCTGCTGCGCGGACCGCGCGGCTGGCCGACGCTGCCGGAGACGCTGCTCGAGACGGCGGCCGTCGCGATCATGAGCGGCACGGCGCCGCCTCCGTCGTTGACGGATCTCGTCGCGCGCGTCGCTCCACGGCCGCTGTTTCTCATCTACGCGGGCAACGGCCAGGGCGGCGAGGACCTGACCCCTCGGTACTTCGAGGCGGCGTCGCAGCCGAAGGCGCTCTGGAAGATCCCCGAGGCGAGCCATGTCGGCGGCCTCGACGCGCGTCCGCGGGAATACGAGGAGCGCGTCGTCGGCTTCTTCGACCGTGCGCTGCTCGGAGCGACGTGACGGGCGCAGCCGCCGTCGACCTGTACTGGCTGCCGCTCGGCGCGGGCGGCCACTCCGTGCGGCTGAACGGAATCGTCTTCGAGGCCGTCGCCGCCGCCGTCGGGCGGCGACGGCGGCTCGACCTCTACCACTCGGCCCTCGTCGTCACGGGGCCGGAGGCCCGCTTCGTGGTCGAGCAGGCGCCCGCGTGGGGCGAGGCGGCAGGGCGGGGCGTCGTCGCAGGCGGCGCCGTCGGCGTTCGCGCGCTCGGTCGCTTCCGACTCTTCCGCTACGAGGTGCGCCGCTGGCGCGACGGCACGATCCCCGACATCGCGGAGGCGGTCGAGAGCCCGCTCCGCGTGAGCGAGAACCCGACCTCGGCGCGGCGCCTGCTCGAGCTCGTGCCCGAGGCGCCGACGCCGGTCTGGGGTCGAGACGAGCTCGGTGCGGGCGAGATGTGGAATTCGAACTCGCTCGTCTCGTGGCTGCTCGCGCGGAGCGGGATCGCTGTCGAGGCGATCCCGCTCCCCGCCGGCGGGCGCGCGCCCGGCTGGGAAGCGGGGCTGGTCGTCGCGCGTCGCGGAGACGCCGCCACGGGCGGGGCCGCGGCGCAGCCCCGCCCGTGAACTGCTCTACACCGAGGTCGCCGCGGAGGCCGGCTCGGGGGCCGGCTCGTCGCGCTCGAGCCGGGGCAGCCACTGGAGCCATCCGGGCAGGTACCAGTTCCATTCGCCGAGGAGCTTCATCGTCGCCGGCAGGAGAACCGCCCGGACGATGGTCGCGTCGATCAGGATCGCGGCCGCGAGCCCGACGCCGAACTGCTTGAAGAACAGCATGGAGAGCGTGGCGAAGATCGAGAACACGAACACCATCACGATCGCGGCGCTCGTGACGACGCCTGCCGTCCGCTTGATGCCGTGCGAGATCGCGTCGTCCATGCTCTCGCCCTTGTCGTAGAGCTCCCTGATCCGGCCGAGCACGAGGACGTGGTAGTCCATCGACAGGCCGAACAGGATCACGAACAGGAGCAGCGGAACCACCGGCTCGATCCCCGCGGTGGAGGTGAAGCCGAGGAGGCCCTTGCCGACGCCGTGCTGGAAGACGAGCACCAGCACGCCGTATGCGGCCGCGACCGAGAGCAGGTTGAGCGCGATTGCCTTGGCCGCCACGACGATCGAGCGGAAGGCGACCAGCATCAGACCGAACGCGAACAGGAGCACGAACACGACGACGGGCGGCAGGTTCGACTTCAGCTCTTCGGAGCCGTCCTGCCACTGGGCCGCAAGCCCGGTCACGCCTGCCTCGACGTCCGGCAGGCCGCCGACGGTGGACGGGACGATGTCGTCGCGGAGCACCTGGACCGCCGCGACGGCTTCCTTGTCGGTGGTCTTGCCGTCGATCGGGATCGCGATGTTCGCGACGGTGCCGTTCGGGTTGACGTCGACCGTGATCGGCTCGTGCATCCGTCCGCTCGCGAGCGCGCGCTGCTCGAGCCGCCGGATCGCCTCCCGGACGACGGGGGCATTCACGTCCGGCGCCTGGACGACGACGTTCGCGGGGAGCGCCGTCCCTGGGAACGACTGCTGCATCTTCGTGTACGCCTGGATGACGGGAAGCGACTTCGGGAACGTGTCGGGCCCGGGCGTCGCCATCCGCAGCTGGAGCGCCGGCGCGGCGAGGGCGACCAGGAACCCGCCTGCGAGGACGGCCGAGAGGAGCGGCCGCCGCAGCACACGGTCGACGATCGCGCCCCAGAAGCGCCCTTCACCGTTCGTCGTGCGGAGGCGTCCGACGAGCGGGACACGCGCCCGGTCGACGCGGTCGCCGAGCCGCGAGAGAAGCGCCGGAAGGACCGTGAGCGAGCCGAGCATCGCGATCGCCACGACCATGATCGCCGCGACGCCAAGCGACTCGAAGATCTGGTCACCGGTGAGGAACATCCCGGCCATCGCGACGATCACGGTGAGTCCGGAGATGAGGACCGAGCGGCCCGACGTCGCCGCAGCGGCTTCGAGTGCGGCCTGCTCGCTCCGCCCCGCGGCCCGCTCCTCGCGTTCCCGCTTCAAGTAGAACATCGAGTAGTCGACTCCGACGGCCAGGCCGACGAGGAGCACGAGCGCGGGTGCCTGCATCGCGACCGGGAAGATCGCGCTCGGCAGCGCGATGAGCCCGAACGTCGCGAACACCGCCGTCAGCGCGAGGAGCAGCGGGATGCCCGCGGCGACGAGCGCCCCGAACGCGAGGACGAGGATGATCAGCGTGATCGGCAGGGACAGCAGCCCGGCCTTGCCGAGGTCGTTCTCGTAGGCGGTCACGACGGCGTCGACCTTGCTCGCGTCGCCGAACTCGCCGACGAACACGCCGGAGTGCGCGGCCTGCAGCTCGTCGACGGTGTCGAGAACGGGACGGACCTTGTCGACGGCGTCGTCGGGGTCGCCGCGGATCTCGAACTCGACGAGCGCGGCGTGTCGGTTGGGTGCGATCTGTCCCGCGTTGCGCGCGTCGAGCGGTGAGCGCACGTTCTGGACGTCTTCGAGCTTCGAGAGCCTCGACACGACGTCCGTGATCGCTGCGCGGAAAGCGGGATCGGTCGTCCGCAGCTTCGTGCTCTGCACGAGGACGTTCTCGCCCGCCGGCTGCTCGAACCCTGCGTCGAGGATCCTGTCCATCCGGCCGGACTCGCCCGGCCCCGGAGCATCGTCGTCGATCGACTTCATGCCGACGGCGCCGCCGAGCCCGAACGCGACGAGGACGAACGCGAGCCAGCCGAATGTCGCCGTCTTCCAGTGCGCCGCGCTCCAGCGACCCATGCGGGCCGCGAGGTTCGACCGGCCGCTGCGCCGATCGCTGTTGTTGGTGCGGTTCATGGTCGTCTCCTCCTTCGTCAGTGGCCGAATCTGCATGTCCGCGACGCTAGGGCCGGCCCGCTCGGATGACGTCGTCGCCAGGCTGGAACCGCTCTCGTACGCGGCGACGATTCGCGCTCCTACTCCGGTAGGAGGCGACGGCCGCGGACGTCCAGTACGTTCAGCCCGTGGAGGGGTTCCGCGAGCGCGCACGCCGGCACTGGTTCGACGCCGTGATCGTCGTGCTGGCGTTTGCGGGCGTCCTCGAGCTCGTTCTGCGGCGCGACGCCGACGAAGCACCGGACACGACGCTCTGGTTCTGCGTCCCGGCGACCGTCGTCGCCGTGCTCACCTTGCTCGCGCGGCGTCGCTATCCGTTCGGGGCGCCGGCTGCGTTCTGGCTCCTGGGAGCGTCGATCTCGTTCGTCGACGGGCGGCTGGTGCCGTTCATGGCGGGCGTCTATCTCGCAGGAATGGCCGCGGCCTTCCTGCTCGGGAGCCTGCGCGACGCGGTGCCGGCACGCGTCGGTCTCGTCGTCGTGCTCGTGTGCGCGGCGACGATCATCTACAACATCCCCGACCACGAGCCGGGTGAGATGGTCTTCATCCCGCTCGTGTTCGGGATCGCCTGGCTCGCCGGTTTCGCGCTCCATTCGCGGGCCGAGCAGGCCGACGCCGCGGAGGCGCGCGCCGCGCAGGCCGAGCGCGAGCGCGAGTCCGCCG
>JBKPNM010000081.1:0-5434 GCA_046732615.1 Actinomycetota bacterium
GCCGCTCGCCCTCGAGGTCGGCGACCGGGATCGGCGCCGCCTCGTCCGCCGCCCGGGCGGCCCACGCAACGCGGTCACCGAGCGCGAGGCCCCGGCGCTCGCATTCGCCGGCGCGGAGCTCCACAACCTCCCGTGCGCCGCGGCAGGAGGCAGTCTTGAAGGACGGCAGGCTCGGGACGATCTTGATCACGATCTGGTCGGCGTCGAGGAAGACGACGTCGATCGGGAAGCGCATGAACGCCGTGTGGATCGACCACGCGGGGCGAAGCAGCACGCCGTGACCCGACGGCAGCTCTTTCTTCCCGAGAAGCCCGCGGAGCCGCCGACCCGTCGAGTCGGCGACGACCACGGATTCCGCGACGACCCTGCCGTCCTCGCGGCGGAGCGTCAGGTTCGGGACTTTGCGCAGCGCAGGCCCTACTTGAGGACGTCCATCACGACGATCATCACCGGCAGCAGCAGCACGATGAAGAGCGCCGGCATGATCAGGAAGAGAATCGGGAACAGGATCTTCACCGGCGCCTTCTGAGCGCGCTCCTCTACGGCAGCCCTCTGTCGCTTCCGCAGCTCGATGGCGAGGTTTCGCATGATCTGGCCCGTCGAGACACCCATCGTCTCGCCTTGCGCGATCGAGCGGGAGAACATCCGGACGCCGGGCGTATCGATGCGGCTGAGCAGATTCTCCAGCGCCTCGACGAGCGTTAGGCCCATGTTCTGTTCCTGGAGCGTCAGTCGAACCTCGGATGACAAAGGCTCTCGAATCTTCGTTGCCGCGAGCCGCAGCGACTGCGGGAAGCTGAGGCCTCCCTCGAGGGTCACTACCAGAAGATCGATTAGGTCGGGCAGCCCGCGCTCGATCTGATCGCGCCGGTCTCGCGCCCGATGGTCGACGACGAACATCGGCGTGACCCAGCCCAGCGCGCCCGCGCCGAACAGTCCGAGGAACAGCAGCGCCGGAGCGGCGCCCATGAGCGCGCCGAGCCAGAGCCACAAGAGGACGCAGGCGATCGCACCAATGAACTGGGTGCCGAGAAGCCGCTCGGGCGTCGTCGTGTACATGCCTGCCGAGATCAGGCGAGCGCGATAGTCCTTTCCTCGGAGCCGCGAGAAGCGCCGGCTGAGCGCCTCACCGGTCGCACCGGTGATGTCACCCATCCGCGTGCGGAGGCTCGGCCCTTGCTCGACTGCCGTTGGAAGGGTGCCGGCGAACCCGTAGGCGCTGATCTGCTCGAGGGTCTCGGTGGACGGGCCAGAAGGCGTCGTGAGCGCGCGGAGCACCATGGTCACCGCGATTGCCAGGAGGAGCAGGCCGACTATGAGAACGAAGTGGATTGCCATGGTCAGAGCTCGATCGTGACGATACGGCGGATGACGTAGAAGCCGAGGAGGGTCATGAAGATCGCGCAGATCCCCGCTACCTGCCCGAGGGTCTGGTGGAACAGGGGGTCGAGGTGGTCGGGGTTCACCAGCATCAGGAAGAGGAAGATCCCGAGTGGGACGCACGCCACGACAACCGCCGAGAACTTCCCCTGCGCCGTCAGAACCGTGACGAGCCGTCGGATGTCCATGCGCGCCCGGATGTTCTTCGTCACCTGATCCAGCACCTCCGCTGTGTTCCCGCCTGCTTCACGCTGGATGAGCGCGAGGACGGCGAGCTGGTCGATGTCGGTGTTCTGCATGCGCTTCGCGGTCACCTCGAGCGCCTCGTCGAGCGGGATGCCGAGCTGCTCGTCGGTCACCACCCTGTTGAGCTCACGCTTCGAGGGCTCCGGTGCCTCGTCCGCGACCACGCCCATTGCGCCCGCGAGGCTGTGCCCCGCGCGGAGCGCGGACGCGAGGACGTCGAGGTTCTCGGGAAGCTGCTCGCCGAAGTCCTTCCTTACCTTCCGTGCCTTGCCGCGGACGACGAGGTTGAGCACCAGAGGCGGGAAGATTCCGAGGATCGCCCAGAATGGGCTGAAGAGCACCCCCGCGAGGAAGGCGAGGACCAGCCCTCCGATGACGGACAACCAGATCATTCTGCTCGGGTCGTGCTTGATCTGCGCGACGTCGACATCCTCGGAGAACCCCTCGAGGATGCGCCAGTTGCGCCGCCGCTGGCGCTGCTGGCCTGCCGCCAGGAGCATGGCGTCGACTTCCTTGCGACGCTCTGCAGCGTTCTCCTCCGCGGGGAGCGTGACGAAGTCTCCCAGGCGCGCGACGAGAGCCCTATTGCTGCGAAGGTTCAGCAGTGACCGCACCGCGAACGCGGCGAGCGCAACGATGAGCGCGACGACGAGCGGGATCAGGAGCCACGACTCGAGGAGTCGGTTCATCAACGCAGGCTCGTACGGGGCAGCAGTGCCTGTCGAGGGACTCTGATACGAGAACGAAACGGGCTCGGAGCCCTCAACGGCGATCGCCACGTCGACGTCCTGGTCGGGACGCGCAGTGGACCGGTAACGGAGCAGGTATTCGTTCGACAGCTGAAAACCGAGCTCGTCGTAGATCGTCGTCAGGGACCCTGGAGACGTTGCGGCAGCGTACGTTCCCCCTGTCTCGTCGGCGATGTTCTCGAGGTCCTCTGACGTGAAATCGGGCGACTCGATGCCGACCGTGTACACGCGGATGTTCTCTGCGTTGAGCTGTGCCACAGCGGCGTCGAGACCGGTGGTGCTGCCCACGTCGTCCCCATCGGTGAGCAGGACGACACGCGCGGCGCCCAGTGCAGAGCCGCGCACCTGTGCCACGGCGGCGACGAGGGCGTCGTACAGCCGCGTGCCCTCCGCAAGTTTTGGCGCCTTGGCCAGGACCGCGTCGACCTTCTTGCGGTCAGTCGAGAATGGCAGCGCGATGGTCGGCTTCACGTTGAAGAAGACGACCGCGAGCGGTTGACCGGGGTTCCGTGCAGCGAATACGCGGGCCGCTTCCATCGCGGAGTTGATCGACCCCTTCATGCTGTTGGAGGCGTCGATCAGAAGCACTGTCCCGATTCCCTCCGCTGACGCCGCCGACAGGACGCTGAGGTTCTCGACGGGGTTGTCGTCCTCGGTGACCTTCACGTCATCCGTTGTCAGCGCTGAGTCGCGCTTCTCGGCGAGCGTGAGCACGTAGGCGCGGTCCGGGAAGAGCGCAGTCCCGGCCTCGACGACCTGGACGTCGCCTGCCGCCTCGGCCGCAGCCGAGGGCAAGGCGGCGACCGCCGCGATGACCGCGGCAGCCGCCAGCGTGGCGAAGCGGGCGAAGCGGTTCACCGACGGAGGTCCGCGACGTTGGTGGCGACGGGCCGATGCGAAAAGAGCCCTGCAGGCAGGTCGATCCCGCGCTTGGCGAACTTGTCGAGGAAGACAGGTCGCAGTCCGGTCGGCTGGAGCTTCCCGTTGATCGTGCCGTCTGGCGCAAAAGAATCGATCTTGAACTCGAAGATGTCCTGCAGCGTGATCACGTCCGACTCCATCCGCTGGACCTCGGTGACCGCCGTGCAGCGGCGCGAGCCGTCCTCCATGCGCTCGATGTGGACGATCAGGTCGAGCGCCGAGGAGACCTGCTGGCGGATCGCACGCACGGGAAGGTCGTATCCGGCCATCAGCACCATGGTCTCGATGCGAGCGAGCGCGTCGCGCGGCGCGTTGGCGTGGACGGTCGAGAGCGAGCCGTCGTGGCCGGTGTTCATCGCCTGCAGCATGTCCAGGGCTTCGGGGCCGCGGCACTCGCCGACGATGATCCGGTCGGGGCGCATGCGGAGCGAGTTCCGCACGAGATCGCGAATCGGGATCGCGCCCTCGCCCTCGATGTTCGGCGGGCGGGCCTCGAGCCGGAGCACGTGGCGCTGGTGGAGCTGCAGCTCGGCCGCGTCCTCGATCGTCACGATCCGCTCGTGATCGGGGATGCCGGACGAGAGGGCGTTCAGGAGCGTCGTCTTGCCGGAACCCGTGCCGCCGGAGATAAGGACGTTGAGCTGGGCCTGGATGCAGCGCCGCAGGAAGTCGACCGACTCCTCGCTGAGCGAGCCGATGTTGACCATGTCCTGGAGCCCGAGTCGCTTGCGCGCGAACTTCCGGATGGTAAGGAGCGGGCCTGACAGCGAGAGCGGCGCGATGATCGCGTTGACACGCGACCCGTCGGGGAGGCGTGCGTCGACCATGGGGGAGGACTCGTCGATGCGGCGCCCGATCTGCGCGACCATCCGGTTGATGATGCGGCGCAGGTGCGAGTCGTCGCTGAAGCGCACCGTCGTCTCGTACAGCCGACCCTGACGCTCGATCCAGATCTCGCCCGGCCCGTTGACCATGATCTCGGTGATCGAGTCGTCCGCGAGCAGACGCTCGAGCGGGCCGTAGCCGAGGATGTCGTCGGCGATCTCGTTGGTGAGCCGCTCGCGGTCGTCACGGGCGATGCCCGTCTCACCGGAGAGGTGTCGCCGGATATCGGCGATAACGCGATCGCGCATCCCAACCGGGTCGAGAGTCTGCCCGGTGAGCTGGGGGCCCAGCTCGCTGATGACGAGCATGTGAATCGAGTTCTTGAGGTCTGCGAACGGCTCCTTGGTCGGAGCCGCGACCGCGGGCTTGGTGGTGACGAGTCGCTCGTGAAGCTCCATGTGCTACTTCCTTCTGAAGCGGAACAGGGATCGTGAGTGCGGGCGCTCCGAGGAGGCCGCGACCGCGGCCGGCTCGCTGCCGTTCGGCACGCTACTGATGAAGATCGAGGCGAGATCGTGGAACGACGCCGCCGCGTACGACTGCGGCCGTGACAGGGTGATGGGGATGCCCTCGTTCACCGAGCGCGGGATCTCGCGGTCCGAGGGAATGAAGACGTTGGGCTCGCTGCCGAGCACCACGACGACGTCATGCTGGCTGATGCCGACGCGCGTGTCGGCCCGGTTGAGGACGAGCTGGATCTTCCTGGGGTCGTAGTCCATCAGCCCAAGCGTCTCGAGCCCTAGCTTCGTGTTCTTGAGCGAGAGCGAATCGAGCGTCCCGACCATCACGAGGTCGGAGCTCGCGTCGATCGTCGCGATCACCTCGGCGGTGAAGCCCGGCGGGGTGTCGGCGATCACGAAGTCGTACACGCTTCGTGCAACCACGAGGACGTCGCGGAGGAGCTCGATGGTAATCGCGCTCGCCTGATCCGGCCGGGCCGGTGCGAGGAGCACGTCGACTCCGGTGTCGTGCGTCATCACATAATCCGAGAGCTTCTCCTCGTCGAGTGAGCCACCGGACACCGCGAGGTCGTACATCGTCTTCTCAGGCGGCAGCCCGAGGCACAGCGCCACGTCGCCGAACTGGAGGTCGAGGTCGATGACGAGCACCTTCTGGCCCGCGAGCGCGAGCGCGACCGCGAGGTTCGTGGACGTCAAGGTCTTGCCAGTGCCGCCCTTCGGGCCGAGCACGCAGATGAGCCGCCCGTCCGTCCGCTCTCCCGGAGCGCGCCCCTTGCGCGGCGCCCTTGCTAT
>JBKPNM010000082.1:0-9019 GCA_046732615.1 Actinomycetota bacterium
GCTACCTCTCCGTCGCCGACGAGCGGTTCCTGCCGCCGAGCCGGGCCGGTTTCGACCGCCTCCTCGCGCTGTTCGAGCTCGAGAAGCTCGTCTACGAGCTCCGCTACGAGGCGCGCAACCGGCCCGACTGGGCGTCGATACCCGTCGTCGGCCTGCTGCGGCTCCTGGAGCCCGCCCCGTGACGCATCTCGGCGAGCTCGACCTGCACCTACTCGCGGAGGGCCGGCACGAGCGGCTCTGGGAGCGGCTCGGCGCACATGTCCTCGACGACGACGGCGCGGGCGCGCGCTTCGCCGTCTGGGCCCCGAACGCCCGGGCGGTCTCGGTGGTCGGCGACTGGAACGACTGGAACGAGGGCGCGGAGCCGCTCGAGCCGCAGGCGTCGTCGGGCGTCTGGGCCGGAGTCGCAGCGAAGGCGCGGGAGGGGCAGGCGTACAAGCTCGCCGTCCGCGGCGCGGACGGCAAGACGCGCCTCAAGGCCGATCCGTTCGCCTTCCGCGCGGAGGAGCCGCCGCGCACGGCGTCCGTGCTCTACCGCTCCCGCTTCGAGTGGAACGACGCCGACTGGCTCGCGCGCAGGGCGGTGACGGATCCCCTGACGGCTCCGTTCTCCGTCTACGAGGTGCATGCGGGGTCGTGGCGACAGGGGCTCGGCTGGCGCGATCTCGCGGACGAGCTCGCCGAGCACGTCGTGGAGACCGGCTTCACCCACGTCGAGCTGATGCCCGTGATGCAGCACCCGTTCGGCCCGTCGTGGGGCTACCAGGTGACGGGCTACTTCGCACCGCAGGCGACGCTCGGCGAGCCCGACGATCTCCGCGCCTTCGTCGACGCGCTCCACGGCCACGGCATCGGTGTCGTGCTCGACTGGGTTCCCGCGCATTTCCCGCGCGACGACTGGGCGCTCGAGCGGTTCGACGGCACTGCGTTGTACGAGCACGCCGATCCCCGTCGCGGCGCGCATCCCGACTGGGGCACCCTCGTCTTCAACTTCGGCCGTCACGAGGTGCGCAACTTCCTCCTCGCGAACGCGCTGTACTGGCTCGAGGAGTTCCACGCCGACGGGCTTCGGGTCGACGCGGTCGCCTCGATGCTGTACCTCGACTACTCCCGCGAGCCGGGCGAGTGGCTGCCCAACCGCTTCGGCGGGCGCGAGGACCTCGAGGCCGTCGCGTTCCTGAAGGAGCTGAACGCCGTCGTGCACGCGGCCGAGCCGGGAGTCGCGATGATCGCCGAGGAGTCGACGGCCTGGCCGGGCGTCTCCCGGCCGACGGACGGCGGCGGGCTCGGCTTCACGTTCAAGTGGAACATGGGCTGGATGCACGACACCCTCGACTACGTCGCGAAGGAGCCGGTGCACCGCCGCTGGCACCACGAGGAGCTGACGTTCTCGCTGGTCTACGCGTGGGACGAGAACTTCGTCCTGCCGCTCTCGCACGACGAGGTCGTCCACGGCAAGCGGTCGCTGCTCCGCAAGATGCCGGGCGACGAGTGGCAGCAGTTCGCGACGCTCCGGGCGCTCTACGGCCACATGTGGGCGCACCCGGGCAAGCAGCTCCTCTTCATGGGCGGGGAGCTCGGGCAGGGAACCGAGTGGTCGGAGGCCGGCTCGCTCGACTGGTACGTGCTCGACTACCCGCTCCACGAGGGCGTCCGCCGCTGCGTGAGCGACCTCAACCGCGCGTACCGCGCGGAGCGGGCGCTATGGGAGGTCGACTTCGCGCCGGCAGGGTTCGAGTGGCTCGTCGGCGACGCACGCGAGGACAACGTCCTCGCCTACGCGCGCTTCCCGGCGGACGGATCCCGCGTCCTCGTCTCGCTCGTCAACTTCTCGCCGGTCGTCCGCCATCATTGGCGCGTGCCGTTGCCCGTGGGCGGCCGCTGGCGTGAGGTGCTGAACACCGACGCGAGCGAGTACGGCGGCTCCGGCGTCGGCAACCTCGGCGGCGTCGAGGCGGCTGCCGAGCCGCTGCACGGACGGTCGTTCTCGGCCGGTGTGACGCTCCCACCGCTCGCGACCGTCTGGCTCGCGCTGGAGGCCGAGTCGCCGCCCGCCTAGCCGGGGCGGACGTTCGAGTCGAGAACGGCGAGCGCGGACCGCATCGCGTCGAGGTCGGTCTCGCTCAGGCCGGCCGTCAGGCGTCGATTGAAGGCGATCACCACGTCGAGCAGCTCCGCGTGGAGCGCGACTCCCGCCTCGGTCGGCTCGACCTGGACGGCACGGCGGTCGTCGGGATGAGGCGCCCGTCGCACGAGCCCTGCCGCCTCGAGCCCGTCGAGATGGCGCGTCAGGGTCGGCCCTTCGATGCCGACGGCCATTGCCAGCTGCTGCTGGGTCGCCGGTGGGGCGCCTCGTAGGGCGGAGAGGATCAGCCAGACAGGGAGCGAGCCCCCAGCCCCGGCGAGCGCGTCGTTGAAGGCCCGCGACACGAGCTTCGACGTTCGTGCGAGCTGAAGCCCGATCGGGACGCCCTTCGGTCGCATGACGCACCACCCTATTTCAGTTTGCTTCGACGACTAATCGTTCGTATACTAATAATTCGTCTACGAAGAAAGGAGTCGGATGGTACCGCAGATCCTCCTCCACGAGGCAGGCTGGCACTGGTGGTTCGCGCCGTTCTGGATTCTCTTCTGGCTCGCGCTCGTCGTCGTCGTCTGGCGGTTCGCTCCGTGGCGCGGTCGCCGCGACCGGCGCGTCGACGCGAGGGCGATCCTGGCGGAGCGGTTCGCACGCGGCGAGATCGACGCGGCGGAGTATTCCGCCAGGCTCGAGGTGCTCGGCCGTTAGCGTGCGGGGGTGACCGCCGACAACAGCATCGTCGTCGAGCGGCTCGTCCGCGAGTTCCGGAAAGGGCCGCGCGCAGTCGACGGGATCGACCTCCGCGTCGAGCCCGGCGAGATCTACGGCTTCCTCGGCCCGAACGGGGCGGGGAAGTCGACGACGGTGCTCGTGCTCACGACGCTGCTGCCCCCGACGAGCGGCACCGCGCGGGTGGCGGGCTTCGACGTCGTCCGCCAGGGCCCCAAGGTGCGGGGCGTGATCGGCGCGGCCCTCCAGGAGGCTGCGCTCGACGCGCTCCTCACCGGCCGCGACCACCTCAGGCTGCAGACGATGCTCCAGGGGCTGCCCCGCGCCGAGCGGAAGCCGCGGGCGGAGGAGCTGCTCGAGCGCGTCGGGCTCACCGAGGCGGCCGACCGCAAGGTGGGCGGCTATTCGGGCGGGATGAAGCGCCGGCTCGACCTCGCGCTCGCGCTCGTCCACCGCCCCCGCGTGCTCTTCCTCGACGAGCCGACGACCGGGCTCGACCCGCAGAGCCGCTCGGCGATGTGGGACGAGGTGTCGCGGCTCGCGCACGACGACGGCGTCACGGTGTTCCTCACCACCCAGTACCTCGAGGAGGCCGACATCCTGGCCGACCGGGTCGGGATCATCGACCACGGCCGCATCGTCGCCGAGGGGACGCCGAGCGCGCTCAAGGCGGAGATCGGCCGCCCGAGCGTCCACGCGATCCCCTTTGCCGAGGCCGACCGGCCGCACATCGCGGCGTTGCTCGGCCGGTTCGGCGAGCCCCTCGGAAACGGCGAGCTCGCGGTGCGCCTGCACGAGGGCATCGGGCTGGCCGACGTCGTCCGGGGCGTCGACGCCGAAGGTCTCAGGCTCGACGACATCGACCTCCGGGCGCCGAGCCTCGACGACGTCTTTCTCGCCAAGACCGGCCGGACGCTCGAAGGGTCGGCGGAGGCGGAGGAGGAATGAGCGTCGTCGCCGCCCAGGTCGGCGCCGTCGCCGGCCGCTCCGTCCGCCGGGCATTGCGCCAGCCCGCGATGGCGGTCCCGCCGCTCCTCTTCCCGGTCGCGCTGCTGCTCGTCAACTCGGCGGGGCTCGAGCCGTCGACGATGCTGCCCGGCTTCCCAACGGACTCGTTCCTCGCCTTCGCGCTCGCCGTCCCGTTCATCCAGGGGGCGCTCTTCGCGACGATGAACGCGGGAACCGACCTCGCGCGCGACATCCAGACGGGCTTCCTCAACCGGCTCTCGCTCACCTCGCTGCGAGGCTCGTCGCTCCTCGCCGGGCTCCTGTCCGGGATCGTCGTGCTGGGGCTGATCCAGGCGGTGTTCTACGTCCTCGTCGGCCTCGTCTGCGGTGTCCGCTTCGCCTCTGGGCCCGGCGGGATCGCCGTCCTCCTCCTCTTCTCGGTCGTCGTCTGCCTCGGCTTCGGGGCGCTCGGGTCGTTCCTCGCGCTGCGCACCGGCTCCGGCGAGGCCGTGCAAGGGATGTTCCCGCTGCTCTTCGTGTTCCTCTTCATCTCGTCGATGAACACCCCCCGCGACCTGATTGCCGTCGACTGGTTCCGCTTCCTCGCGTCGATCAACCCCGTCTCGTACCTGATCGAGTGCGTGCGGAGCCTGATCATCACCGGCTGGGACGTGACTGCGCTCGCGCTCGGCTTCGGCGTCGCGATCGTGATCGCGGTGGTGTCGCTCTTCCTCGCCTCGTGGGCGCTCCGGCGGAGGATGACGCGCACATGAGGGTGTGGGAGGTTGCCCGCGGAGTCGCCTGGAGGACGCTTCACAACATCCTCACGAACCCCTCGCTGCTCATCCCGGGGCTCCTCTTCCCGCTCTTCTTCTTCACCGCTTTCGCGGGCGGGCTCTCGCAGGTCTCGGAGGTGCCGGGCTTCGAATACGAGGGCGACTACACCTCGTTCCAGTTCGTCTTCGTCCTGCTCCAGTCCGCCGCGTTCGGCGGCGTCTTCACCGGGTTCGGCATCGCGCGCGACTTCGAGGGCGGCTTCGGGCGACGCCTGCTCCTCGCCTCGCCGAACCGCCTGGGGATCCTCGTCGGCTACGGGCTCGCCGCGCTCGCGCGGTGGGGCATCACCGTGACGATGCTCACGATCGTCGCGCTCCTCACCGGGATGGAGGTGGGCGGCGGGCCGGTCGACGTCGTCGGCCTCTACACACTTGCCGCGCTCGTCAACGTCGCCGCCCTCCTCTGGGCGGCGGGTATCGCGCTCCGCTTCCGCACGATCCAGATGGGACCGGTGATGCAGATGCCGGTGTTCCTCCTGCTCTTCTTCGCTCCGGTCTACGTGCCGCTCGATCTCCTGACCGGCTGGATCGCCGCCGTCGCGCGGTTCAACCCGGTGACGTACCTCCTCGAGGCCGGCCGCAGCCTGATCACGGGCTTTCCGACCGAGGTCGCCCTCGCGTTCGGGCTCGGGCTCTGCCTCGTCGCCGTCTTCTTCGTCTGGGCGGTGCGGGGGCTACGGCGCGCCGAGACGGCCGGCTAGCGCGCGCCGACGGCGTGGCTAGGGTGCGCCGGTGAGTCGCGCGGTCTGGCCCGGTGTGCCGTTTCCGCTAGGCCCGAGCTGGGACGGTGGCGGCACGAACTTCTCGCTCTACAGCGAGAACGCGGAGCGCGTCGAGCTCTGCCTGTTCGACGAGGCGGACGCCGAGGAGCGGGTCGAGGTGCGCCAGCAGACGGCGCACAACTGGCACGTCTACCTCTCGGGCGTCGGGCCGGGGCAGCGGTACGGCTACCGCGTCCACGGGCCGTGGCAGCCCGACCAGGGGCACCGCTTCAACCCCGCGAAGCTCCTGATCGACCCGTACGCGAAGTCGGTCGACGGTCCGATCGGCTTCGGCAAGGCGTCACTCCTGGCATACGTCCCCGGGCAGGAGGACGTTCGCGACGCCGAGGACTCCGCGCCTGCGATTCCGCGCTCGGTCGTGATCGACGACGCCTTCGACTGGGAGGGCGACGTCAGGCTCGAGCGCCCCTGGGCCGAGACCGTCATCTACGAGCTGCACGTCAAGGGCTTCACGAAGCTCATGCCCGACGTGCGCGAGGACCTGCGCGGCACCTACGCCGGCCTCGCCTCGGACGCCGCGATCGGCTACCTCTCGGGCCTCGGGATCACCGCGGTCGAGCTGCTGCCCGTCCACCACATCGCCGACGAGGACTTCCTCGTCGCGCGGGGCCTGTCGAACTACTGGGGCTACTCGACGATCGGCTTCTTCGCCCCCCACTCCGGCTACGCCGCGACGGGGTCGCGGGGCGAACAGGTGCGCGAGTTCAAGGGGATGGTGAAGGCCCTGCACCGCGCCGGGATCGAGGTGATCCTCGACGTCGTCTACAACCACACCGCCGAGGGGAGCCACCTCGGGCCGACGCTCTCCTTCAAGGGCGTCGACAACGCCGCCTACTACCGCCTGATGCCGGACGACCGGCGGCACTACATGGACTTCACCGGCACGGGCAACTCGCTCAACCCCGTCAATCCCTCGGTGCTCCGCCTGATCATGGACTCGCTGCGGTACTTCGTGACGGAGTGCCACGTCGACGGCTTCCGCTTCGACCTCGCCTCGGCGCTCGCGCGCGAGCTGTACGACGTCGACCGGCTCTCGGCGTTCTTCGACGTCATCCACCAGGATCCCGTGCTCTCGCAGGTGAAGCTGATCGCGGAGCCGTGGGACGTCGGCCCAGGCGGGTACCAGGTGGGGAACTTCCCCATCCTCTGGTCGGAGTGGAACGGGATGTACCGCGACACGATGCGCGACTTCTGGCGCGGGCACACCGCCGTCGCGGAGTTCGCCCGCCGGTTCACGGGCTCGAGCGACCTCTACCAGTCGGACGGGCGGCACCCGTCGGCGTCGATCAACTTCGTCACCTGCCACGACGGCTTCACGCTGCGCGACCTCGTGACCTACGAGCGCAAGCACAACGAGGCAAACCTCGAGGAGAACCGCGACGGCTCCGACGACAACCGGTCGTGGAACTGCGGCGTCGAAGGGGAGACCGACGACCCGGAGATCAACGAGCTGCGCGACCGTCAGACGCGCAACGTCCTCGCGACGCTGCTGCTCTCGCAGGGGACGCCGATGCTGCTCGCAGGCGACGAGCTCCGGCGCACGCAGCTCGGAAACAACAACGCGTACTGCCAGGACAACGAGCTCTCGTGGGTGGACTGGGAGCTGGACGAGCGCACGCGGCGGGTGCTCGAGTTCACGAAGCGTCTGCTGCGCCTGCGCGCGGAGCACCCCGTCTTCCGGAGGTCGGAGTTCTTGACCGGGGAGGCACGTCAGGGCTCCGCGGCCCCGGACGTGTGGTGGTTCCGGCCGGACGGCCGGCGGATGACGCAGGGCGACTGGTCGCGCGGGGATGCGTTCACGCTCGGCGCCTTCCTGAACGGCTCGGAGATTCCCACGCTGTCCTCCGACGGCGAGCCGATCGCGGACGACTCGTTCATCGTCCTCTTCAACGCATGGCGGGATTCCGTCACGTTCGTCCTCCCGTCGGCGCGCTTCGGCCGCCGCTGGGCGCACGAGCTCTGCACCGGCGAGCCGGAGCTGCCGCCGAACGGCTCGACGCTGCCCGCGCGGGCGCAGGTGCCGCTCGCCGGGCGCGCCCTCAGGGTGCTCCGGCGCGTCGGCTGACGGGAGCTCAGGTCTCGGTGCGCGGGGGCTGCTTCAGCACCCGCAGGCAGACCTTCACGACCTCCGGGTCGAACTGCGTCCCCGCCGCGCTGACGAGGCGCCGGAACGCCTCCTCGACGGGAAGCGCCTCGCGGTAGGGCCGATCGGTCGTCATGGCGTGGAAGGCGTCGCAGGCGAAGATGATTCGGGCCTCGAGAGGGATCTCGTCGCCTTTGAGGCCGTCCGGGTAGCCGAGGCCGTCGAAGCGCTCGTGGCAGGCGCGCACGACCGGCCGCACGGCCTCGAGCTGGTCGATCGGCGCGAGGATGCGCTCGCCGAGCTCCGGGTGCCGCTCGATCATCGACCGCTCCTCGGTCGTCAGCGGCCCGGGCTTCATGAGGATCGACGCCGGGATTCCGATCTTGCCGATGTCGTGGAAGAGCGCGCCCAGCTCGACCCGCTTCAGGCGGAGGGCGTCGAGCCCGAGCTCGCGCCCCACGTCGATCGCCATGTCGCAGATCCAGCGCGCGTGCGAGGAGGTGTAGGAATCCTTCGCCTCGAGGGCGTTCGCGAGTGCCTCCACCGTCGAGAGGAACGTCCGCTCGAGCGACGCGAAGCTGCCGGCGTTCGTGATCGCGAGCCGGGCCTGGCTCGCGATCCCCGCGAGCAGCTCGAGCTCGCGCGAGCGCACGTGCGACTCGGCGACCACGGCGAGCATCGCGAGGCCCTGGTCGAGCGGGACGAAGACGACCGCGTGCGTCGCTCCCGCGGCCTCGAGGGCCACGGCCCGGCCGATCAGCGCGGACTCCTCCGGGCTCGTCACGAACGGCGCGCTCCGCGGCGAGAACCGCGCGACAAGGTCGGGCGGCAGCACACGGCCCTGCACGGCCGTGTACGCGGTGTCGCCCGCAGCCGCGGTGCAGAGGAGGCCGCCGTCGTGGGTCGGCAGCCAGATCGAGCAGCGCGCCGAGCCCATGATCCGGGAGGCGCCGCGGACGACCTGGTTGAGCACGCCTTCGAGATTCGTCACCGCGGAGAGCTCGTGCGTGAGCTCGAGCAGCGCCTTGGCGCTCTCGGCCTCGCGCCGCTGCGACTCGTACAGCCGTGCGTTGACGAGCGCCACCGACACATGGCCGGCCAGCACCTCGAGGAGGCGCAGGTCGTCGGAGTCGAACTGGTCGAGGCCGAGCTTCGAGACGACGATCACGCCGACGACGGTCGCGCCGTAGCGCAGCGGTACCGCGAGCAGGGACTCCTCGATCTGGGGGGTGCCGCGGATCTGGACGCCGATCCCGCAGTTCGCCGCGTCACCCGTGAGGAAGGGCTCGCCCGTCAGCGCGACGTGGCCCGTGACGCCCTCGCCGACGCGCGTCTGCAGCACCTCCATCGCGGACCCGGAGGCGGCGAGGTCGCCCCGGAAGGCGATCGGGCGCAGGTCTTCGCCGTCGCGGACGAAGACGCGGCAGTTGTGGTAGTCGATCAGGAGCCGGAGCTCGTCGGCGATCGTCGCGCCGATCTCGGCGACGTCGTTCAGCCGGCTGAGCTTCGTCGAGACGCCGTGGAGCATCTTCAGGTGCGCGATCGAGCGGAACTCCGCGCG
>JBKPNM010000083.1:0-18116 GCA_046732615.1 Actinomycetota bacterium
GCCGCGGAGAGGTCGCCGAGGTTGTTGAACGAGAGCGGCCGACCCTGGAGCTGCTCGACGCGTGCGAGGAGGTGCGTCCGGGCGCCCCTCTGGGCGTAGTAGGCGGCGCGCTGGTGCGGGTTCTCGCCGTAGGAGAGGTCCATGTAGCGCTCGAACACCGGGACGTACGTCTCGGGGAACGCCTCGTCGCGCGCGAGCCAGCCCGCGACGGCGGCGTCGTAGGCCGCGGTGCGCTGGAAGGCGCGTGCGGCGAGCGCGCGGCGGGTCACCGGGGAGATCTCCGCGCGCAGCCGGAACTCCTCGACGACGGGCTCGTAGTCCTCGGGCCGGCAGATGGGCACGACGTGCGCGTGGTTCTTGGCGGCGGCGCGGAGCAGCGCCGGCCCGCCGATGTCGATCTGCTCGATCGCGTCCTCCCACGCGACGTCGAGGCGGCCGACCGTGCGCTCGAACGGGTAGAGGTTGACGCAGACGAGGTCGATCGGGGCGATGCCGTGTGCCTCGAGCTGGGCGACGTCGTCCGGGACGTCGCGGCGCCCGAGGATCCCGCCGTGCACGGCAGGGTGCAGGGTCACGACGCGATGGCCGAGAAGGTCGCCGAAGCCGGTCAGCTCCTCGAGCGGCGTCACCGGAACGCGCTCGTCGGCGAGCACCTTCGCCGTCCCGCTCGACGCGAGCACCTCGACGCCGAGGCCCGTGAGCTCGCGGGCGAACGCGGCGATGCCCGTCTTGTCGTAGGCGGAGAGCAGGGCCCGGCGGATCGTCATGCCGCGATCAGCTCCCTCACGACCTCGGGAAGCAGCCGGTGCTCTGCCGCCTGGACGCGTGCGCGCAGCGTCGAGGGCGTGTCGCCGGGCTCGACCGGCACCGGGACGACGCGGATCACCGGACCGGTGTCGGTTCCCTCGTCGACCCAGTGCACCGTCGCGGCGGTCTCGGGCACGCCCGCCGCGAGGACGTCCTCGATCGGGTGCGCGCCGGGAAAGGCGGGGAGCGGCGCGGAGTGCGTGTTGACGACGCGCCGGCCGAAGACCTCGAAGAAGCGCGGGCGCAGCAGGTGCATGTAGCCCGCGAGCACGGCGAGCGCGACGCCGCGCTCGAGCAGCCAACGAGCAAGGGCCTCGTCGCGTCCGTCGCGGCTCGCGTACGCGTCCGCGTCGAAGACCGCCGTCGCGATGCCTGCCGCCTCGGCGCGCGCCAGCGCCGGGACGCCCGGCCGGTTCGACGCGACGGCTGCGATCGGGAGACCGGCGTCGATGAGCGCCTGGAGGTTCGTGCCCTCGCCGCTGACGAGCACGCCGATCACGCGTCGCGCCACCCGACGCCCTCGACGCCGCCCTCGATCCGCCCGATCACGAGGTCGGCGGGATGCACGTCACCGGAAGGGACGACGGCGCAGTAGCCGATCCCGAGATTGAAGACGCGGCGCAGCTCGTCCTCCGCGACGCCGTGCTCCACGAGCCATCCGAAGACCTGTGGGCGGCCCCATGCGGCCGGGTCGACGACCGCGCCGACCCCGTCCGGGAGCACGCGTGCGAGGTTGCCCGCGATCCCGCCACCCGTGACGTGCGCCAGCGCGCGCACGTCGGCACGGGCACGGAGCGCGCGTACGTCGTCGAGGTAGCACCGGGTCGGGGCGAGAAGCAGGTCGGCGTCGAACGGGTCGTCGCCGACGATGCGGCGGACGAGCGAGAAGCCGTTCGCGTGGATCCCCGCAGACGGGAGGCCGACCACGACGTCGCCGGGCTCGACGAGGGAGCCGTCGATCAGCGAGTCGCGATCGACGACCCCGACCACCGTCCCGCAGAAGTCGATCTCGTCCGCGCGGTAGATGCCGGGGAGCTCCGCCGTCTCGCCGCCGAGGATCGCGCAACCGGTGGCGCGGCAGACGTCGGCGGCGCCCTCCACGAGCTCCGCGACCTGCTCCGGGTCGATGCTGTTCGCGGCGACGTAGTCGAGGAAGAAGAGCGGCTCGGCCCCCGTCGTGAGGACGTCGTTGATGCCGTGCGCCGCAAGGTCGGCACCGCACCAGCGGAGCTTCCCCGCGCGGCGCGCAAGCACGAGCTTCGAGCCGACCGAGTCCGTCGAGGCGGCGAGCAGCCGGTGCTCGTCGATCCTGAAGAGTCCCGCGAAGGCGCCGAAGCCGCCCGTGACGGGCGGCGTCCTCGCCGAGTCGACAGCGGCGCGCAGGCGGTCGACGACGGCCTCGGCCGTCGCGAGCGACACCCCCGCCGACGCGTACGTCTGCTCCTCTGACGGCACGACGCGAGCGTAGTCGACCGTCCGGAGGGGCGCCCCGGTATAGCGTGCCTCGCATGGGTGACGCGCTCTCCGCGTTCCTCGAGCGGCACGTCGAGACCTTCAACGCCGCTGTCCGGGCCGGCGATTTCGCCCCGCTCGTCGAGCTCTTCGCCGACGACGCCACCCTCGAGTTCGACGGCGTCCCGGTCGGGCCGTTCCACGGTCGCGACGCGATCGCGGCCGCCTACGCGGCGCAGCCGCCGAGCGACACGATGACGGTGCTCGACGTGCGCGTCGAGGACGACGGCACCGTCGTCGAGCCGTTCTCGTGGGCGACGGACGGTGGCGCACGCTCGGGCGAGATGCGCCTCGTGGTGGAGGCCGACCGCATCCACCGCCTCGTCGTCGCGTTCGACTGAGCGAGGGGGGCGGCGCTCGCGCGCCGCCCCCCTCCGGGCCTCAGCTGCCGACGCTCCGCTCCTCCTCGAGCAGGCGCTCGCGCCGGTCGTACTCCTCGCCCTCCGCGACCACCGCGGCCCGCATCGCCTGGAGGGCGGCGACAGCGTGTCGATGCTGTGGAGTGACTGCCGGCGCCACGGCTCCTCGACCCACAGCCTCAGCGCGAAGCGGTCGCGGCGGGTGCCGAGCTCGAAGAGCACGCGCGGCTCGAAGTTGTCGGGACAGCAGCTGCACGTCTCGTCGCACGACGGGTCCGAACGAAGGCGGGACTCGCTCGTGTCCTCGACGTACGCGAACACGTAGGCCCCGTTGTCGGTCACGCCGGGCAGGTCGAGGAACCAGCGCTCGTCGACCCGGGCGCGGTACGGCAGTCCCATCGTGCTCTCCTTCCGGTCGTCCGCTGCCAGGCTGGAGCGGACCTACGTCGGTAGGACGTGGACGCAGAGCTGCTGCGTCGCCGAGAGCACGTCGTTCACCTCGCTTCTCGTGTCACGAAGGGACAAAGCCGACGCAGGGTAGCGGCCGGCGCGGCGAGTCGCAAGGGCCGTCACGCGCCGGTTGTGGCGCGCTCGAAGCGGTGCTTCGCTGCCAAGCCCTCGGCCGGGATCGGCGTCGGGTAGCGGCGGGTGAAGCACGCCCGGCAGACCTCTTCCTCGGGGATGCCCGTCGCCCACTGCATCCCGTCGAGCGAGAGGTAGTGAAGGCTCGTCGCGGCGACGTGCTCGCGCATCTCCTCGACGGAGCGATGGGCCGCCGCCAGCTCGGCCTCGTCGGCCATGTCGATGCCGTAGAAGCACGGCGAGACGACCGGCGGCGACGAGATGCGCACGTGCACCTCCGCGGCGCCCGCGGCGTCGAGCATCTGCACGAGCGCGCGCATCGTGTTCCCGCGGACGATCGAGTCGTCGACGATCACGAGGCGTCGTCCCGCGATCTCGTCGAGCGGGTTGAACTTGAGGCGGATGCCCTGGCGGCGCAGCTCCTGGTCGGGCTGGATGAACGTCCGGCCGACGTAGCGGTTCTTGATGAGGCCCTCCTCGTACGGGATCCCCGAGCGCTTCGCATAGCCGATCGCGGCCGGCGTCCCGGAGTCGGGGATCGGCATCACGAGATCCGCGTCGACGGGTGCCTCGTCGGCGAGCCGCTCGCCCATCCGCACGCGCGCCGCGTGGACGCCGGTGCCGCCGAGCGAGGAGTCGGGGCGGGCGAAGTAGACGTGCTCGAAGATGCACGCCGCGCGCCCGCCGCGCGGCACCGCCTGCGCCGAGTGGGAGCCTTCGTCGTCGACCCAGACGACCTCCCCCGGCAGCACGTCGCGCACGACGTCGGCGCCGACGAGGTCGAGCGCGCACGTCTCGGAGGCGATCACCCAGTCGTCGCCGATCCGCCCGAGCGTGAGCGGCCGGATCCCGAGCGGGTCGCGGAAGGCGACGAGCGTCCCGTCGGCGATCGCGACGATCGAGTACGCGCCCTCGAGCCGCGCCATCGTGGCAGCCACGGCCTCCGGCAGCGGCGCGGGGTCGCGGCCGAGAAGCGCGGCGATCACCTCCGTGTCCGAGGTGGACGCGATCCGCACGCCTGCGGCGAGCAGCTCGTCGCGCAGCGGCCCCGCGTTCACGAGGTTGCCGTTGTGCGCCAGCGCGAGGGTGCGGGCCGCACCGTGGTGGACGAGCGGCTGCGCGTTCGACCAGTGGACGCCGCCGGTCGTCGAGTAGCGCGTGTGGCCGATCGCGATCTCGCCCGGGAGCGCCGCGAGCTTCTCCTCGTCGAACACCTGCGGAACGAGCCCCATGTCGCGGACCGCCGTGACGCGACCCCGTTCGGAGACCGCGATGCCCGCGGACTCCTGGCCCCGGTGCTGCAAGGCGAAGAGCCCGAAGTACGTCAGACGGGCGACGTCGCGATCGAGCGAGTGGACGCCGAAGACGCCGCACATCAGGCGTCGCCCTCGTACGCCCGACGGAGGT
The DNA here is from genome assembly GCA_046732615.1 of Actinomycetota bacterium. Classification (GTDB taxonomy): domain Bacteria; phylum Actinomycetota; class Thermoleophilia; order Gaiellales; family Gaiellaceae; genus Gaiella. Next base: position 4,668 of record JBKPNM010000083.1, read on the forward strand.
CCGCGAGCGGGATCCCGAGGAGGTTCTCCCCACCTGCCGTGCCGATGCGGCGCACCTCGACGTCCCCGCCCGTCGGGTCCGGCTCGACCTGTCCGGGCGGCACGGCGACGATCACCTGGCCGCCGATCTCGCCGTGGAGCGTCAGCGGGTGGTGGTCGAGGTCGAGCTCCGCGCCGCACCCGCTCCACAGCGCGGCCTCCACGAGGGCGATCGCGAGCCCGCCCTCCGCGACGTCGTGGACGAGCGACGCGTGCTGCGCCGCTCCGAGCGCGTGGCGGACGAGCGCCGCCTCTGACTCGAGGTCGAGCGAGGGCGACCCGCCGAGGGCGCCCCACCGCGCCTGCGCCTCCGACCCCGCGAGCGTGAGCGGTGAGCGGGAGCGGGCGAGCAGGATCGTGTCACCCGCGTTCCAGCCGCCGGGAACGCAGCGCACGTCCGGGACGAGGCCGAGGCAGCCGACGACCGGCGTCGGCGGGATCGAGCGACCGTCCGTGTCGTTGTAGAGCGAGACGTTCCCCGAGACGACCGGAACGCCGAGCGCCTCGCAGGCGAGCGCCATCCCCTCGATCGCCTCGGTCAGCTCCCAGCCGATCTCCGGCTTCTCCGGGTTGCCGAAGTTGAGGCAGTCCGTGAAGCCGAGCGGCACGCCGCCGACGCACGCGACGTTGCGCGCCGCCTCGATGATCGCGAGCTGGCCGGCGACGCGGGGATCGAGCGCCCCGACTCGTGCCTGGCCGTCGAGCGTCACGGCGAGCCCCCGCCAGGCCGGTCGCAGCCGCAGGACGGCCGCGTCGAGACCGGGACGGCGGACGGTGCGCGACTGGACGAGCTGGTCGTAGCGCTGCGTGACGAACGCCCGCGAGCGGAGCGCCGGTGAGGCGAGCAACTCGAGCACCGCCTCGCGCACCGGTGGGACGGTGGTCGGCGCTTCGGGCGGCGGGATCCGCGGCTCCGAGTCGACGGCGTATCTCGGGCACTGCTGCGTCAGGAGCCCCGCCTCGATCGCGCCGACCTCCTCCCCGTCCCAGAGGGCGCGCAGGAGACCCGTCTCGGTCACCTCGCCGATCACGGCGCGGTGCAGCTCCCAACGGTCGATCACCGCCTCGACGTCCGGGAGCCGCTCGGGCGCGACGATCGCGACCATCCGCTCCTGCGACTCGGAGATCATCACCTCCCACGGCTCCATTCCGTCCTCGCGCTGCGGAACGCGGTCGAGATGGACGTCGATCCCGTAGTCGGCGGCCATCTCCGAGAGCGACGACGCAAGGCCCGCGGCACCGCAGTCCTGGAGCGAGAGCACGAGGCCACGCTCGACGAGCTCGGCGGAGACCTCGATCAGCCGCTTCCCGGTGAACGGGTCGCCGACCTGGACCGAGGGCCGCTTGTCGGGCTCGTCCTCGCCGAGCTCGGCGCTCGCGAGCACCGAGGCGCCACCGATCCCGTCGCGGCCGGTCGTCGCGCCGTAGAGGACGACGAGCGCGCCCGCCGCCGTCGCCTTCGCGCGCGTGAGCCGCTCGGTCGGCAGCAGGCCGACGCACATCGCGTTGACGAGGCAGTTCGAGGCGTATGCGTCGTCGAACACCGTCTCGCCGCCGACGGTCGGGACGCCCACGCAGTTGCCGTAGTGACCGATCCCGCCGACCGCGCGCGAGAAGTGTCCGTCGGGGGCGCCGAAGCGCAGACCGTCGAGCAGCGCGACGGGGCGGGCGCCCATCGCGGAGATGTCCCGGAGGATCCCGCCGACGCCGGTTGCGGCGCCCTGGAACGGCTCGACCGCGGAGGGGTGGTTGTGGCTCTCGACCTTGAACGCGGCCGCAAGCCCGTCCCCGAGGTCGACGACGCCGGCGTTCTCGCCGGGGCCCTGAAGGACCTGCGGCCCGTCACTGGGCAGGCGGCGCAGGAGGAGCGCGGAGTGCTTGTAGCCGCAGTGCTCCGACCAGAGAAGCGAGAAGACCGCGAGCTCGAAGTGGTTCGGCTCGCGCCCCATCAGCGAGACGATGTGGGCGAGCTCCCCGTCCGTGAGGCCGAGCTGTCGATGGAGCGGCTGTTCCGCGACCTGGCTCAGACGGCCAGTCTAGCCGCGGTCTCGGCGGGCACCCGCCGCTCACCCGCGCGTCGCGACGCCGCGTGTGACTAGCGTCGTGCCATGGCGCGGCGCGACCTCGGTCTCCTCGTCGCGCTGTCGGCGATCTGGGGCTCGTCGTTCCTCTTCATCAAGGTCGGCGTCGAGGAGCTCGAGCCCGCGGTCGTGGTCTTCGGGCGCCTCTTCGTCGGTGCCCTCGTGCTCGTTCCGGTCGTCGCGGCACGCGGCGGCGTCTCCGGGCTCCGGGCGATGCTCGTGCCGATCCTCGTGCTCGGCGCACTGAACAACGCCCTGCCGTACTGGCTCCTCAGCTTCGCCGAGACGCGGATCGACTCCGGGCTCGCGGCGGTCATCCAGGCGGCCGCGCCGATCTTCACGGTGCTGCTCGCGATCCGCATCGACCCTTCGCAGCGCGTCACCGGCCTGCGGCTCCTGGGCGTCGCGCTCGGCTTCGTCGGCGTCGCGCTGCTCGTCGGGCTGCAGGAGGGAGGCGAGCTGCTCGGCGCGCTCGCGGTCGTCGGGACGGCGCTCTGCTACGCGGTCTCGGTGCTCTACGCGGGCCGCGCGATCCGCTCCTTCTCTCCCCTCGACGTCTCCGTCGGGCAGCTGAGCGTGGGTGCGCTGCTGACGCTGCCCGCGGCCCTCCTGCAGTGGCCCGCCGACGCGCCGTCGGCGAAGGTCGTCGGAGCCGTCCTCGTCCTCGGCGTGTTCGGCACGGGAATCGCGTACCTCCTCTACTTCGCGTTGATCGTCCGCGCGGGCGCCTCGCGAGCGATCCTCGTCACCTACCTCGTCCCGGCGTTCGCGCTGGTGTACGGCTGGCTGATCCTCGACGAGCCCGTGACGGCGGCGGCGCTCGCTGGGCTGGGGCTGATCCTCGGCGGCACGGCGCTCGCGACCGGTGCGAGGACCACCCGCCGGTAGCGTGGCCGCGTGAAGCGGTACTGGCCCCTGATCCTCGTGCTCGCTGCGCTCTGGGGCGCGTCGTACCTCTTCATCAAGGTCGCGGTCGAGGGAGGCCTCGAGCCCTCGTCGCTGATGGGCGCCCGCGCCGCGATCGCAGCCCTCGTGCTCTTCGGCTTTCTCGTCCGGACGACGGGCGCGTCGCGAGCGGTGTCGGAGCTGCGCGGCTCATGGCGGCAGTGGACGGTCCTCGGGGTCGTCGCGAACGCCGTGCCGTTCTGGCTCGTCGCCTGGGGGGAGAAGCACGTCGACTCGGGAATCGCCGCGGTCGCGCAGTCGACCGTACCGCTCTTCACCGTCCTGCTCGGCCTGCGGTTTCTCCCCCACGAGCCGTTCTCGCGCCTCCAGGCGACCGGGTTCGGCCTCGGCCTGGTGGGCGTCGCCGTGCTCGCGGGCGGCGGTCCGGCCGCCGGCTGGTGGGCCGTGGCGGGAACCCTCGCGGTCGTCCTCTCGTCGCTCGCGTACGCGAGCGGGGCGGTGATCGGGCAGCGGAGCGTGAGCAGCACGCCCGGGCCCGTGCTCGCGACCGGCGCAATGATCGCGGCCGCGGTCTCGTTGCTTCCGTTCGCGGTGGTCCAGCGGCCGACGGCGATGCCCGACACGGACGCGATCCTTTCCCTGCTCGCGCTTGCGCTCCTGGGGACGGCGCTCGCGCAGCTCGTCCTGTACCGGACGATCCGGCTCTACGGCGGCCGGCGGATGAGCCTCGTGACGTACCTCATGCCCGCCTTCGCGCTTCTCTACGGCGCCGTGCTCCTCGACGAGCCGCTCACCGTGTCCGTCCTCGGAGGGCTCGCGCTGATCCTCGCCGGCGTCGCGCTCGGGTCGGGTACGAGCCTGCGACGCGCAGCGCCGGCCGAGCGCGTCGAGGCGACGCCGGGATGACCGTGCCGGTCGGGATTCGCGGAGCCACCCAGGTCGACGTGCCGTACCTCGCGGCGCTCTTCCGCCACGAGGACGTCGCGCCGTTCCTCGCCGCGATCCGGCCGTCGAGCGACGACGAGGTCGCGGCCGAGGTCGAACGCGCCGAGGGCGATCCCGAGGGGTACGGGATCGTCGTGTTCGAGGCCGGCGGCGAGTCGATCGGGACTGCGACGTGGGAGCGGGTGAACCGCCGCTCGCGGATCGCCTCCGTCGGCGGCTTCGTGATCGACCCGGAGCACCGCGGCCGCGGCCTGTCCGTCGACGCGGCATGGGCGCTGCACGCCTATCTCTTCGAGCTGGGGTTTCATCGCCTGCAGATGGAGGTCTACGGATTCAACGAGCGGGCGCTCCGCCACGCGGAGCGGTGCGGCTGGATCCGAGAGGGCGTCCGCCGCAAGGCGTACTGGCGCAACGACGAGTGGGTCGACGGCGTCCTGTTCGGGCTGCTCGAGGAGGACGACCCCGCGCCGTAGCGCCCTCAGGCCGCGGCGAGGAACGCGCTCAGCCGCTCGAACGCCTCCGCCGCGCCGAGCCGCCCGAGCCCGAGCCGCACGTGGCCCGGCTCGTCGTAGACGTCACCGGGCAGAAGGAGGACGCCCGCCTCGACGGCGAGCCGCTCGCAGAACGCCTGCGTATCGCCGACGCGCAGCCGAGGGAAGCCGATCGGGGAGGCATCCGGGCGCACCCAGTCGACGACGTCGGCGTGTCGCTCGAGGAACGCGTCCGCAAGCTCGAGGTTGGCGAGCACGAGCGCGCGGTTCCGCTCGACGAGCGTCTGCCGATTCCGCACCGCGACCGCCGCGAGGAGCTCGCTCGGCGCGCTCGAGCAGATCGTCGTGTAGAGCTTCACGGCCACGAGCGCCTCGCGGAGCTCCGGGTCGCGGCAGGCGATCCACCCGGTCCGGAGCCCGGGCAGCCCGTAGGACTTGGAGACGCCCCCGAGCGAGACCGCCCGCTCGTAGAGGTCGCAGGCCGCCGGGAGGCGGGCGGCCGGATCGTGCTCGAGCTCGCGGTAGACCTCGTCGCAGAAGAGCACCGCGCCGCGCTCGGCGCAGAGCCCGACCACGCGCTCGAGCACCTCGCGCGGCATCGAGCGGCCGGTCGGGTTGTGCGGCGTGTTGACGTAGACGAGCCGCGTCTCGGGGCGCAGCAGCCGCTCGAGCTCGTCCAGGTCGTGCTTCCAGCGGTCCTCGTAGCGCCGCTGCCACGTCGAGACGTCGGCGCCGGTCGACCGCGCCACGGCGAGCGCTGACTCGTAGCACGGCGTCTCGACGACGGCGTGGTCGCCCACGCCCAGCAGCGCGGTCTCGACGACGAAGACGCCCTCCTCGGCCGCCGCGAACGCGACCACGGCGTCGGCACCAGTCTCGGAGTAGAGGCCCGCGATCGCCGCGCGGAGTTCCTCCGAGCCGGGCACCTCGGTGTACCCGAGTCGCAGCCCGTCGAGGCGCTCCGCCGACTCCGGCTCGAGGTCGAGGAGCTCGCGCACGGTGACCGTCTCGCAGTCGCTCGAGGACAGCATGAGCTCCGTCGTGAACTCGAAGCGCTCGTACCAGCGCTCGATCCGGAAGGGCGGAAGTCGCACGCGGCCATCGTCCCAGATCGGGAGTAGGCTCCTCCGCACCCCACCGTCGAAGGAGAGGCACAATGGCGTTCCTCGTTGCACTGGGCGTGTTCGTCGCGGCGATCGTGCTCGGCATCGTCTTCTTCTCGACCGGGCACGTCGTGCTCGGGATCATCGCGCTGCTCGGCAGCCTCCCCTTCGCCCTCGCAGCGTGGATCAAGTGGGCCGACCGCGGGATCTGAGCCGCCCGAGCTGAGACCGATCAGGCGGGAAGGGCGTCCGCCGCGAGCGCCGACTCGATCCCGCGGACGACCTCGTCCGGCGCGTCGAGCCACGCCAGGTGCCCCGCGTCGGCGACGGGGACGACGCGGATCCGAGGGTTCCGCTCGACGATCTCCGCCCAGGCCTCGGCGACCGGCGCGGAGACGAAGACGTCGCGCTCGCCCTTCAGAAACACGGTCGGCACCGTGAGCTCCTCCCAGCGCTCGCCGAAGCAGAGCTCCGGCCGGAGGCGCATCCCGCGCCACGTCCCGAGCGAGCGGAGCACGCCGAGGTGGACCTCTCGGTTTCGGAGCTGGCAAGGGACATCCGCCTCGAGCATCTCCTCGTCGAGCGTCTCCGGGTGTGCGACCGCGATCTGCGCCATCAGCGCGCGCATCTTGTCGGGGGTCGGTCGCGCGAGCGCCAGACGTCCCAGCGTCCGTCCCACGAGCGGCACCTTGACGGCGATCCCGAGAATCCGGAGCGGGGTCGGGATGTCGCGGGTCACGCCGACCGGCGCCCCGACGAGCAGGAGTCGCCCGACACGCTCCGGCGCATGGAGGGCGAAGGCCGTCGTGACGAACCCGCCGAGGGAGCATCCGGCGAGGTCGACACGCTCGAGGTCGAGCCCCTCGAGGACGTCCCCGAGGAACGTGCGCGCGAGCGTCGCGAGATCCGCCTTCTCGTAGTCGAACGGGTCGGCGAGGCCGTGTCCGGGCAGGTCGACGGCGAAAACGCGATGGCGCTTGGCGAGCGCAGCCAGGATCGGCACCCAGAGGGCCGCGTTGTCGAAGGCGCCGTGGACGAGGACGAGCGGAGGCCCGTCCCCGAGCTCCAGCACCCGCGTCTTCCCGTGCGACCACCTCAGGCGCCGGGCGCTGGTTCCGGGCGCGAGCCGCTCGAGGAGCGCCCCGTGAGCGGCCTCGATCCTCCGGTCGAGGCCACCCGCGGGCCGGGCCGCAGTACCGGAGGTCACCGTGCCGCCTCGGCCACGGCGGGAGCGCCCGCCGCTTCCAGGTTGCCCATCACCACGGCGATCGTCTGCACGAGCTCCTCCGTCGGGCTGAACTCGACGATCTCGGCCCCTGCGTGGTGGACCGGCGTGTGCCCGGGCGGGACGTAGTACGCGTCGCCCGCCTCGTACGTCTCCTCGCGATCCGCGAAGCGGAACGTCATCCTGCCGGCGACGACGTAGCCGAGACGCGGGACCTGGCAGCGGTCGTCGGGGAGCCCGCGGAACAGCGGCGCGAGGTCCCGTTCCGCGCCGTGGGACTCGAAGCACACCGAATAGCCCCCGTCGAAGTGCTCCTGCCACACGTCGAGCCCCTCGACCGAGACCCTCCCGCTCGCCGTCTCCTTCGACACCTTCGGCATGGCCGCCTCCTCTCGAATCGCGGTGTTCGACTCGAGGCTAGGGCTGCGCCGGCCGTGCTTCTTCGGTCGAAGCACCCAATCTCGCGCGGCGGTCGCGATGGGTGATTCGACCCATCCTCACACGAGGTCGTGCTCGTACGCGTACGCCGTCGCGGCGGCGCGGGAGGAGACGTGGAGCTTGGCGAAGATGTTGCTCACGTGGCGGTCGACCGTCCGCGCGCTGAGGACGAGCTTCTCGGCGATCGCCTTGTTCGTGCTGCCGGCGGCGACGAGCCGCAGTACCTCGAGCTCCCGCGCGCTCAGACCATGCGCGGTCGGGACAGCGCCCCGCAGACGGTCGAGCCGGCCGAGATCGTGCGCCGCCCCCAGGGCCTCGTAGCCACTTCGGGCCGCCACGAGCTCGAGCGCCGACGAGTCCTCGTCGCCGAGCGCGGTGCACGCGCGCCCGACGAGCTCGCGCGAGCGCGCCTCCTCGTACGGCGCGCCGAGCGCCTGCCACGTCTCGAGCGCCCGCCGCAGGGAGACGAGCGCGCGGCCCGCCTCGCCCTCCGCGAGCTCGACGGCACCGCGCGCGTGCGACGCCACGCCGCGGAGGAGGTCGCTGCCGATCTCGGCGGCGAGCTGCTCGAGCTCCGAGCAGGCCTCGCGGGCGGCGTCGAGGTCGCCGACCGCGAGCAGAATCTCCACGGCCGCGCGGAGAAGGCCGACGCGTCGGTGGGGCAGCGCCGCCTCGCCGAGCGCGCGATGGATCGTCGCCGCCGCGGCCTCGCCGCGGCCCTGGACGAGCCGGAGCAGCGCGAGGCCGGGTTGCGGCTCACGGCCGAGCCGGCTCGCCTCGCGGTACGCACGCTCGGCCGAGGCGAGCTCGCCGCGGACGCGGTGGAGCTCAGCCTGCCGGTAGAGCGCCTCCGCCGCCGCCGACTGGTTGAAGCCTGCCGCGAGCCGCTCGCCGGCGCGCCGCGCTTCGAGCAGCGCGTCGTTCCAGTCCCCTGCGAGCTGCAGGATCTCCGCCCGGTGGATGAGACACCGTCCCGTGAACGCGACGAGGTCGGACTGCCCGTCGCACCAGCGGCTCAGGGCCGTCGTCCACTCCCGCGCGCGGCGGACCTCGTAGACCTCCTGGCACGCCAGGATGACGCCGCAGTAGACCATTCCGGAGACGATCGGCGAGAGCTCGCTGGTCGTCAGCGCCACCATCGACTCGTCGAGCAACGCGAGGCCCTCGGCGACGCGGCCGCCGGTCGTCAGCATCTGGCCCTGCGCGTGCGTCGCGAGGGCGAAGAGGTCCGGATCGCCGAAGCGCGCCCCGGTCGCCGCGGCCTGTCCGGCCGACGCGGCCGCGGCCTCCCAGTCTCCCGCGGCGGCATTGCGGAAGATGTCGGGGATCAGCGCGTAGCCGCGCTCGACGCAGTCGCCCTCATCCTCCAGGAGGCGCTGTGCCCGCGCCAGCCACCCCGTCGCGGGGCCGACCCGGCCGCGCAGCAGGTGGTCGACGCCGACCCAGCCCGCGCAGTACGCCGCGCGGCGCCGGTTCCCCGTGTCCGCGTACCGCTGGTGTGCGCGCTCCAGCACCGCTGCCCACTCGTCGTCCCGACCGAGCATGTACGCCGCGGTGGCGAGGAGCTCGAGGTCGGGCGGCTCTAGGGGCGTCTCGTCATCTGCGCGCGCGAGCGTGCCGTACGCGTCCGCCCACGCGCTGGCGGCGTAGAAGCCTCGGCCGCGCTCGAGTGCGTCATCTGGCTCCATGCGGGCTTCGCCGTGCGGCGACGCAGCCCATTATCCGCGAGGCGCGACGTCCCGACTACACGGCGACGGGTGCGGCCTCGCCCTGGGAGACCGCGATCACGTCCCGGCGGCGCAGCAGCACCGCGAGGAGGACGGCCGCGACGACGAGGAAGATCGCCGAGAGCGCCCATGCGACGTGGAAACCGGAGACGAGCGCGTCCGCCTGGTCGGCCGGCGTCGGGGCACGGCCGAGCGACGACAGCTCGTCGGCGGTGCGGTTCGTCGCGAAGGTCGAGAGCAGCGCGAGGCCGAGCGCCCCGCCGATCTGCTGGGACGTGTTGAAGAGCCCCGACACGAGGCCCGCGTCGTCGCTCGGGACGCCGCTCGTCGCGATCAGCGTGATCGGCACGAAGACGAGCCCCATGCCGATCGATGTCAGCATGATCCCGGGAAGCAGATCGGGCACGTACGAGCCGTCCGGCGTCAGGCGGAGGAAGGTCAGGAGGCCGAGAGCGCCGAGCGCCAGGCCGATCAGCGGCACCTCGCGCGCGCCGAGCGCGGGCACGAGCTTCTGCGAGAGACCGGCGCCGATGATCACGCCGGCCGTGAACGGCACGAACGCGAAGCCCGCCTCGAGCGGCGAGAACCCCAGCACCCTCTGGACGTACAGCGTGTTGAAGAAGAACATCGAGAAGAGCCCCGCGGCGACGATGAACATCGCGACGTTCGCGCCGCGGACCGTCCTCACCGAGAAGATCGAGAGGCGGACGAGCGGCTCGACGGAGCGCCGCTCGATCAGCACGAAGGCGACGAGCAGGACCGCGGCGAGCGCGAGGAACCCGAGCACCTCGGGCGACCCCCACCCCTTCTCGGCCGAGCGGACGATGCCGTAGACGAGCGCGATCAGGCCGCCGGTGACGGCCGCCGCGCCGGCGAGGTCGAAGCTCTTGTGGACGTGCTCGTCCTTCGACTCGGGCACGAGGCGCAGCGAGAGGACGAACGCGACGATCCCGACCGGCACGTTGACGAAGAAGATCCAAGGCCACGAGAGCACCTCGACGAGGAAGCCGCCGAGCACGAGCCCGACCGCGCCGCCGCCGACCGCGATCGCGGCCCACACGCCGAGCGCCTTCGTGCGCTCCGCGCCCTCCTTGAAGGTCGTGGTGACGATCGACAGCGCGGCCGGAGAGACGAGGGCGGCGCCCAGGCCTTGCAGGCCGCGCGCGAGGATCAGCATCGTCTCGCCGTTCGCGACCGCGCACAACAGGGAAGCGGACGTGAAGAGCACGAGGCCCGCGAGGAACACGCGCTTGCGGCCGATCAGGTCGCCGGCGCGCCCGCCGAGGAGCAGGAAGCCGCCGAACAGCAGCGCGTAGGCGTTGACGATCCACTGGAGGCTCGAGTCCGAGATCCCGAGGTCGGCCTGGATCGACGGCAGCGCGACGTTCACGATCGTCGCATCGAGGATCACCATGAACTGCGCGAGGCAGACGAGGACGAGCACGAGCCACGGATTCACGCGTCCGGCGGTCACCTCGCCGACCGTAGCAATGCCCTCCCGGGCTGCCCGGTACGGATTTCCGTACACCTGCCGCCGCGGGCGCGCCGCGACGGTAGGCTCGCGCCATGGAGCTGATCCACACCTGCTACCGCATCACCGACCCCGACCGGTCGATCGCGTTCTACGAGGCGCTCGGCCTCGAGAAGCGCCGTGAGCTGCCGATCCGCGACGAGGCGACGAACTACTTCCTCGGCGTCCCCGGCAAGCCCCAGCCCGAGCTCGAGCTGACCTACAACTTCGGCGTCGACTCGTACGAGCTGGGCACCGCCTACGGCCACATCGCGCTGACGATCGAGTCGATGGACGAGACACTCGCGGCGCTCGCCGACAAGGGCATCGAGCCCGAGCGGCCGCCGTACTCCGTCCGCGAGGGCGGCTCGCTGCTCTGCTTCGTCCGCGACCCGGACGGCTACCGCATCGAGCTGATCGAGCGCTCCGACTACTGACGTAGCCGGAGGGCCACCGGGTTGACGCGCGCCGAACCTATTAGGCGCTTTGACAATTACGTAGTTGTAAAGTAGTCTTGCCAGTCGACGTTCCTCACTCCAAGGGGTCCTCTTCCAATGCCTCTGCCCCATCCTCTGCCCCAGCCGATCGTCGAGCTGATCGCGCGGCGCTTTCGCGTGATCGGCGAGCCGATGCGGATCAGGATCCTCGACCGTCTGCGCGACGGCGACGCGACGGTCTTCGAGCTGACCGAGAGCCTCGGCACGTCGCAGCAGAACGTCTCCAAGCACCTCGGTGTCCTTCACGAGGCCGGGATCCTCTCCCGCCGCAAGCGGGGGACGCACACCATCTACGCGATCGCCGACGAGAGCGTTCTCGGCCTCTGCGAGCAGGTCTGCGGCGGGCTGCAGCGCCAGTACTCGGAGCTCGCCGAGCTCGTCGGAGGGTCGCTGCGATGAGCTGCGCGCGACTCTCCCTCACCCGTGTCCTGTTCGCGCTCGCCGGGACGATGACGCTCCTCGCGGTCGTGCTTGCGGTCACCGTCAGCCCGTGGTTCCTGCTGCTCGGCGTCTTCGTCGCCGCGAACCAGTGGCTCTTTGCGCTGGTCGGCGCCTGCCCCACGTCGATCGTCCTCCGGCGGACGCCTTGCTTTCGCGGGGAGATTCAGCCGTGAGCACCATGCAAGGCGCAAGGAAGACGGGCGAGGCTGAAGGCAGGCGCGGAAGCAAGACGGGCGAGGCTGAAGCCACGCCCGTGGGCCCGATCGGGCGCCTCGGCCGCTGGACCGCAGGGCACGTGCGGCTCGTCGTGATCGCCTGGGCGATCCTCGCCGTCGGCCTCGGCGCGCTCGCGCCGAAGGCGGAGCACGCGCTCTCGGGCGCGGGGTGGGAGGCGACGGGCTCCGAGTCGGTCGCCGCCCGCCACGCGATCGACGCCGCCTTCGCCGGCCAGGGCGGCTACGCGCTGATGGCCGTCGTCCACGGCCCCGGCACCCTCGACTCGACGATCGCGGAGGCGACACGCGTCCTCGAGTCCGATCCGCGCGTCTCGTCCGTGGCGCCGCCGCAGGTCTCGAAGGACGGCCGCACGGTCGTCCTGAGCGGCGGCGCCGCCGCGAGCCCGACCGAGATGGTGCGCGCCGCCGACGACCTCGAGGGGGAGCTCGCGGATCTCTCGAACGGCTCGACGACCGTCAGCCTCACCGGAGCGCCCGGGATGTGGTCCGACTTCAACGAGGCGAACAAGAGCGCGATGCTGAAGTCCGAGATCATCTCCTGGCCGGTCACGCTCGCGATTCTCCTGCTCGCGTTCGGGTCGCTCGTCGCGGCGGGCCTGCCGCTCCTGCTGACGATCCTCGGGCTGATGGCGTCGGCGGGCAGCCTCTTCCTGATCACGCATCTCTTCGACGTCTCGATCTGGTCGATGAACTTCGCGCTGATGTTCGCCCTGGCGCTCGGCATCGACTACGCGCTCTTCGTCGTCGCCCGGTTCCGCGGTGCCCACCTCGGCTCCGAGCTCGCGACGCGAGAGGCGGTGGCGGTGACCATGGACACGGCCGGCAAGGCCGTGCTCTTCTCCGGCGTCACGGTGCTCATCTCGCTCTCGGCGGTGATGCTCGTCCCGAGCCCGGCGTTCCGGTCGATGGCGCTCGGGATCATGCTCTCCGTCGCGTTCGTCCTCCTCGCGACGCTCACGCTGCTGCCCGCAGTGCTCGTGTGGCTCGGCGACCGCGTCGACAGGCTCGCGTTGCCGTGGGTCCACTCCGGCGAGCACCGCTCGCCGCGCTTCGCGCGGTGGGGCGAGCGGCTCTGGCGCCGCCCGGCGGTCCACGGCATACCCGCGCTGGCGATCCTCCTACTCCTCGCGGTGCCGGTGCTGCGGCTCGACACCGGCATGCCCTCGATCAAGGTCGTTCCGAAGAGCGACGGCTCTCGCCTCGGCTACGGGCAGGTGCAGGCTGCCTTCGGCCCCGGCGCGCCCGGGACGCTGCAGGTCGTCGCTCCCGCGGCCCACGCCATCCACGTCGAGGACGTCTTGAAGGCGGATGCCGGCGTTGTCTCGGTCACCCCGGCACAGCGCTCCGGCGACCGGGCGCTCGCACTTGCCGTGCCGGCCGACGATCCGTCGGATCCCGCGGTCGGCACGACCATCGACCGGCTGCGAGCAGCGCTTCCGGCAGGGGCGCTCGTCGGGGGCGCCGCCGCCGAGAACCACGACCTCGAGGCCGCCCTGGCCGCGAAGACGGTCCCCGTCTTCCTTGTCGTCCTCGGGCTCGGCTTCCTCCTCCTCCTCGTCGCGCTCCAGGCGCCGCTGATCGCACTAGCGGCCGTCTTCACTAACCTGCTCGCCACCACCGCCGCGTTCGGCGTCGGCGTCCTGATCTTCCAGGACGGCCACCTGCAGGGGCTGCTCGGCTTCGAGTCGCAAGGGTTTCTGAACGCCTGGGGCCCCGTGTTCTTCTTCGCGATGATCTTCGCGATCTCGATGGACTACACGGTGTTCCTGCTCTCCTCGGCGAAGGAGCACTGGGACAGGTCCCACGATCCG
>JBKPNM010000084.1:0-7143 GCA_046732615.1 Actinomycetota bacterium
CAGGAGCGACGCCGCGGTCATCTCCTTGTTGTATTTCGCGACGTTGAAGTACGCGTAGTTGTTGTGCTGCGGCTGGGTGACCTGGCTCCCGTCGAGCAGGATGTTCACGAAGTCGTACGGGTCGGCGTAGTCGGCGCCCCATCGCTCGACCGTCATGTCGAACGTCGCCGTTTGTGGGTTCCCGGCGTTCGTGAACTGCTGCGCGCGCGGGAGGAGCTTGATCTCCGCGTCGATCCCGATCTGCTTCAGGTTGTACTGGATGAGCTGCGCCTGAAGTGGAGCGGTGCCGGCGTTCGACGACCAGAGCACGGCCTTGCCGCCGCGGAGATTGCCCTCTGCGAGCCTGCGCGCCTGCTTGATCGTGTTCGCCGTGACCTTGAGCGGATAGATCCCCTGCGGCTTGTAGCCGAGCATCCCCGGCGGCAGGATCTGGCCCGTCCGCTTGCCGTACAGGTAGCCGCCCTGGGCGGAGAACGCCTGCCGGTCGACCGCCCAGTTGACCGCCTTCGCGAGCTGCGGGTTGTCCTTGAAGAGCGGCCGGGCGTGGTTCAGCGCGACATAGCGGATGTCGAGCTGGGGCCGCACCTGCACCCGCCCGTCCTTCTTGTTGAGCCCGTACTTCGCGACGATGTTCTTCCACTCGGTGGCCGGGATGCCGCCGGACGCGTAGTCCGACGTGCCCTTTTCGACGTTCTGGAACTCGACCGCGACGTCGTTGCCGATGTTCACCTGGATGGTGTCCGCGTTCGCGGCGCGGCCGCCCTTGTAGTGCGGGTTGCGCTTGAGCGTGATCGACCGCCCGGGCGTGCGCGACGCGAAGTAGTACGGCCCGCACGACGCGTACTGGTTGATCCCGTTGGCGTCGATCTGCTTGGCGAGCGTCGGGTCGATCGCCTGGTAGAAGGGCATCGCGACGCGCGCGAGCAGATCGGGCGAGGCCTTGGTCAGCTGGATGACGAGCTTGTTGCCGCGGGCCTTGACGCCGGAGACGGAGCCGGCCTTCCCGTCGACCGCCGCCTGCGCGCCCTTGATGATGTCGAGGAACGCAACGCCCGTCGACTGCATCTTCGGGTTGGCGAAGCGGTTGATCGCGTCGACGAAGCTCTGCGCGGTCACGGGCTTGCCGTTCGAGAAGCGGAAGCCCTTCCGGATCGTGAACGTGTACGTCTTGCCGTCCTTCGAGACGAGGGGCAGCCCTTGGGCGACCTCGGGCGTCGCGACGGCACCGGCCGTGCCCTCCTTGTCGGGCCAGTTCATGAGCTTGCAGGCCGTCGTCGCCTCGAGCTTCCACGTCTCGCCGTAGTAGGAGAGTTGCGGGTCGATGTAGTCGACGTCGGTCGTCATGTCGAGGACGATCGTGCCGCCCCTCTTCGCGCTCGTTCCGGCCGTCGAGGCCGCGACGAGTAGAAGGGAGAGGCTCGAGATCGCGAGCACGATCCCGACCAGGCGCTTGCCGTGCATGTGGCTCCTTTCCAAGGTCAGCCGTGCGGTTGCGGGAGTCACCGGGACCCCCTCGGGTCGAACGCGTCGCGCAGGCCGTCGCCGAGCAGGTTGAACGCCAGCGTCGTCAGGAGCAGCGCGACGCCCGGCCAGACCATCAGCAGCGGCCGGGAGGTGTAGTACTGCGGCGCGTCCGCGAGCAGGTTCCCCCAGCTCGAGGTCGGCAGCTGGATGCCGAGGCCGAGGAACGAGAGCCCCGCCTCGGCGAGGATGAACGCCGCGACGTTGAGCGTCGCGAGCACGATCAGGGGCCCGACGAGATGCGGGAAGACGTGCGAGCGGATGATCCGCCAGTTGCTCGCGCCGACCATCCGGGCCGCCTCGACGAACTCCTTCTCGCGGATCGAGAGCGCGACGCTGCGCATGACGCGCGCCGAGTAGAACCAGCCGAGGAGGCCGAAGACGAGGATCAGCGTGATGACGCCCTCACCGAGGAAGCCGAAGGTGACGTGGTTGAGACGCGTCCCGACCGTCCCGGCGAGCGTGATCACGAAGAGGAGGTACGGAAACGCCATCGTGAGGTCGACCATCCGCGAGATCGCCGTGTCCGCCCAGCCGCGGTAGAAGCCGGCGACGGCGCCGAGGATCGAGCCGAGGAACAGCGAGAGGAGCGTCGCGCCGACACCGACCTCCAGCGACACCTGCGCCCCGTAGAGGAGACGGAGGAACTCGTCGCGGGCGAGCGTCGAGTCGGAGCCGAGGACGAAGAGCTGCTGCTCGAGCCCGCCGTCGTCGGTCAGCTTCCCGACGTGCGTCCACGGGCCGGCCGGCAGCTGGTCGGCGTCGAGCCCGCCCGAGACGAGGAACGGCTCGTTGGGGCCGTGGCCGAGGAGCCTCGACGCGAGCGGCGCGCCTGCGAACGCAACGAAGAAGAGGAGCACGATGAAGACGCCGCCCGCGAGAGCGAGCTTGTCGCGCCGGAGCCGCAGCCAGACGCCCTCCCAGTACCCTCGGGCGACGATGCTCGATCCCCCGAGGTCGGGATCGAGCTCGTCGTCCAGCAGGATGTCCGCGGGCGGTAGGGCGGCGGCGCCGCCCAGGAGGGAGACGACCTGGCCGTTGGACGTCGCTTCCGCGCTGTCCGCGAGGTTGCTCACCTCGGCACCACCGCAGCTGCCCGCGGCACCCAGTTGTCGACGACCCAGCGTGACCGCTCGCCGGCGCCGACCTTCACGAGCCCGAGGAAGAACACCTGGGCCCGGACGCCCGAGCCCTTGCGCGGGAGCAGCGCGACCTCGAGCAGAGCGCTCCTCGTGTACGACTCGTCGATCTTGTACGGCGCGACCTCGAGCTTGTCGATCGGGTACGGGACGACGGGGTTCTCGCCCGTCATCCAGCGCTCCTTCGTGAGGCCGCCGCGCAGGTTCGGGCCGACCAGCGTCCACGCCTCCTCGAGGTTCTGCCGCGCGACCGCGGTCTGGATGAAGCGGACCGCGACGCGGCGCGCCTCGTGCGGGAGCGGCGTCTTGACGAGCCGCTCCGGCTGCTGCGCCGGCGTGGCGGTGAAATGCTGGGGAGCCGGGTTCTTGTCCGGCCCGAGGACGAGCAGGAGGACGACCCCCGTGACGACGGCGACCGCGCCGAGCGCCCACAGCAGGCGGCGCCGCGCCCGTGCGCTCACGCGCAGCACCCCATGACCGCCCGCTCGGGGCGCGTCGCGGCTCGGATGTGCGTCCTGGGGGCCGGTCTCGTCATCGTCGTCCGTCTGTCGGTGCGGGCCGGCCCGTGGGGGCACTCCGCGGGCCGGTCGCCCGACGTCTGACGGCCAGACGTGTCTACAACAGCGGCGACACGGTTCCCAGGAAACGTCGAGAAGTTCGACGTTTCTGGCGCCTGCCGCCGAAGGGGACTGACCGCCGCGACGCTTGGTTCTACGTCACTGCGTCGCGGGCGACAGGCCCGTCGCGGGGCCAGTCCCCCTGGCGCGCTCGCGCCTCGCGAGCTCCGCCAGGTGCGCCTCGGCGTTCTCCAAGACCTTCAGCACGGCTCGCCCGTGTGCGACCACGACGTTCCCGGCCGGCGTGACCGTCACCGACCTCGAGCCGCTGCTGCGCACGACGAGCGACTGGCCCAGCGCCGACTCGAGCTGCGCGATCTGGTGCGAG
This sequence comes from Actinomycetota bacterium, assembly GCA_046732615.1. Taxonomy (GTDB): domain Bacteria; phylum Actinomycetota; class Thermoleophilia; order Gaiellales; family Gaiellaceae; genus Gaiella. Next base: position 3,606 of record JBKPNM010000084.1, read on the forward strand.
ATCGTCGAGCGGGAGTAGCCGAGGCGCCGCGCCGCCTGGACGAAGCTGCCCTCCTCCGCGACTGCGACCAGCGCGAGCAGCGAGCGCACCTGCAAGCCGAGCCAGCGCGAGCGCTCGAGCGGCCGGCGTTCGGGTTCGACCGGCTCGTCGTACGCAGGCGTCCAGGCGCGCGCCTGCTCGGCCCGCTCCTTCGCGAGCTGAACCGCCCACTGACGGCGGAAGCTGTCATCCATCGCCGGGCGCGCCGCCCACGCGCCGAACGTTCGTCAGCCGAGCCGCACCACACCGCCAGTGCGCCGCCACGCCCGAGATATACCGCGGCCGCAGGACGACGGGCCGCACGCGGATGACCGATGTGCGTCCACGGACCCCGCGGCATGCCGGGGCCCCGCCAAGCACCTGGGACGTACCGAGGATTGGCCCGAGGCGATCGATGCCGGTACGACGTCCGAACGGCGAGAAAGTTGGCGCGGTCCGCACGACCTGCCTCCGAGCGTTTACTCTCAGAAGGGAGAGGGAGGAGAGAGCGTCATGAAACTCGCTGCGTCGATCAGCCTGGCGTTCATGTCGGCGATCGTTCTCTTGTACGTCGGGCTCTGGCTCGGCAGTCAGCCCCGCACGTGCGCGGTCGTCGAGAGCACGCAGGGCAACGTCGTCCTCTGTTCGAACGACTGGGTGGACAGGGTGGCCCAGTAGCGAGCCGCGGACATCGTGCCGCCGCCCCTCCCCCAAACGAGCAGGCGGAACGCGGGCTGAGGAGCGGTCAGCTGAACGCCCGTCCGCCGTTGACCCAGATGTTCTGCCCCGTGACGAAGTCCGAGCCAGGGCCGAGGAGGAAGAGAAGCGCTCCGAGCATGTCCTCGGGGTCCTGCTTGCGCGCGAAGATCCGCTCGGCCGCGAGCGCGTCGGCCATCTCGGCCTGCCGGTTGTCGTAGGCGCGGTCGAACGCGATGTAGTCCGGCGTGAGCGTGTTCACGCAGATCCCGTCGGGCCCGAGCTCGCGGGCCAGCGCCCGCGTCAGGCCGACGATCGCCGCCTTCGAGGCAACGTAGTGCGCGAACCCGGGCGGTGCCGTGGGCACGGTCATCGACGAGACGTTGACGATCTTCCCGCGTCCCTGACGGCGCATGAACGGAGCGACCGCACGGGCGCAGAGCCAGGCGCCGCGGACGTTGACGTCGAACACGCGGCTCCACTCGTCGTCGTCGATCTCCTCGAAGGGTCGCTTCACGATCGCCGTGTAGTACGCCGCGTTGTTCACGAGCCCGTCGATCCGCCCGAACCGCTCGTGCGTCGCGGCGGCGAGCCGCTCGGTCTGCCGCCGGTCCGACACGTCGGTGACGACCGACAGCGCGACGCCCTCGGTGTCGTGGAGGTCGGCGCCGACGACCGTCCAGCCGGCGGCGGCGAGGTCGCGACAGTAGGAGCGCCCGAGCCCCGACGCGGACCCGGTCACGACGACGACGCCGCTCATGTGTCCCATGCGACGGGCAGCGACGCGAACCCGCGCGCGAAGAACACCGGCTCCCGCACGGGCTCGCCCGCGCCCGGCCGGAGGCCCGGCAGACGGCGGAGGAGCAGCGGGAGGGCCAGGCGCAGCTCGAGCCGGCCGAGCGGCGCCCCGATGCAGAAGTGGATGCCCTTGCCGAACGCGAGGTGCCTGCCGATGTCGTCGCGCTCGGGGCAGTACGTGTCCGGCTCCGCGAAGACGCACTCGTCGCGGTTCGCCGACGCGAAGTGCGCCATCACGCGCGCGCCCTGCGGCAGCGTCGCCCCGCCGAGCTCGACCTCGCGCGTCGTGACGCGGAAGAGGCCCTGAGCGGGCGACTCGAGGCGGAGGATCTCCTCGATCGCCTTCGGTGCGCGCGTAGGATCGAGCAGGTGCTCACCGAGCTCGGGCTCGACGAAGAGGCGGGCGAGCGTGCTCCCGATCGCCCTCGTCACGGTCACGTGCCCGGCGACCATCAGGTCGAGCGGTAAACCCGCGATCTCGACGACGCTCAGCGGATCGTTTGCCGAGTCGTTCGCGGCGACCAGAGCGCCCAGAAGGTCGTCAGTCGGGCTCCGCTGCCGTTCCTCGACGGCGGCGACGCAGTAACGCTGAAGCTCCACGAGCCCTCGCGCGTGCTCGGCGAGCTCGGCGGCGGGCCGATCCTGCTGCAGCAGCAGCCAGTCCGTGCCCCAGTGGTGAATGCGCACGAGGTCGTCCTCGGGAAACCCGAAGAGCTCTCCGAGCACTCTGAGCGGCAGCGGCCATGCGAACGCCTCGACGATGTCTACGGCGCCGAGGCCCGCGAAGCCGTCGATCAACCCGGCGGCTATCTCCTCGACCCGCGGCTCGAGCGCCTCGACGCGCCGCGGCGTGAACGCGCGCGCGACGAGGCCGCGGATGCGGTCGTGCAACGGCGGGTCGACCTCGATGATGTACGGCATCTCGGGGTGCCCGCGGCCGAGGATCTCCGTCACCTCGCGCGGCCGAGGTGCCGTGGCCGAGGTGAGCGCCCCGACCGAGGAGAACGTCTCGTGGTCCTTGAGCACCGTGAGGACGTCGTTGTGGCGCGTGACCACCCAGAGCCGGAGCTCGGGCGCGTAGAACACCGGCTGCTCCCGCCTCGCATCCGCGAGCACGTTGAAGGGGTTCTCGCGCTGCTCGGCGCTCGCCGGGTCGAACGCGATCGTCGCCGGGTCGCTCACCGGGCGGCTCCGGCGACCGAGGCCGCGAGCTCGAGCGCGTCGACAACGTCGGGCCAGGCTCCCGAGCGCGGGTCGATCGGCTCGAAGTGATCCGCGTCGAGCTCCACCAGTCGGCAGTCGTCGCCGGCGGCTCTCGCGCGTGTCGCATACGCCTTCGCGTGCGTGAGCGGAACCCGGTCGTCGTCGAGCCCGTGGACAAGCACCTGCGGCACGCCGAGCGGGAGCCGTGCTCCAGGATCTGCCGCGAGGTACGCGTCGGGCGCCTCGTCGGGCGCCCCGCCGAGGAACTCGCGAACCGCCCCGTCCCCGAGTCCGGCCCGCTCCGCCGCCGCGAGGTCGCAGACGCCCCCGAGCGCGACGCACGCGTCGACCATCCCCTCCGCCCCGAGCCACAGTGCGAGATGGCCGCCGGCCGAGTGACCGACGGCGACGACGGGACGAAGACCGTCGAGACGGCGCCTCGCCGCGGCGACGTCGTCGAGCATCGCCCTGTGGGCGCCCGGCCCGAGACGGCGGTACTCGACGTTCGCGCTCGTCCAGCCCGCCTCGGCCAGCGCGACGGCGAGCGCAGTCGTGCTCCGGCGGGTGTAGCCGGCCCGCCAGAAGCCTCCGTGGAGCACGAGCGCGAGCGCGTCCCGCCTCGCCCCCGACGGCCGGCGAAGCTCGATCATCTGGTCGGGGTGCTCGCCGTACGTCACGGCCTCCGCCGCGCCGTCCCGCTCGCGCGCCCACCGCTCGAGCTCGTCGAAGAACGCGGGCAGCTCCTCCGCCCTCATGCGGCGGCCCACGCCGCCGCCCCGACGGCCGGGGCGTTCAGAGCTTGCACGAGGCGGTCTTGACGAAC
>JBKPNM010000085.1:0-7745 GCA_046732615.1 Actinomycetota bacterium
GTGCTGGGATCGAACCAGCGACCTTGGGATTGAAAGTCCGCCACGCTAGATGCAGCCTGATGCAGCTAGATGCTTCTAGCCTGCAAATCAGCGGTTTTGGGGTGCAACAAGATGCACCAAAATGCGGCCTGCGGAGCCAAGGCCGTACGCGCACCGTACGCGCGCGTCCGCTGAGACGAGTTCACGCTGGGGCAGGCGAGGATCCGCTCGTGGCGCCTGGCGGCTGCGGTCTCAGCCGCTGCTCGGAGTCCCTCGCGCGTCGCAGGGGATCGTGAGCTTCTGGCCGAAGGCGGCTGCCTGCCGGTCGAAAATGTGCATCGTGCGCTCCATCGCAAGGGGCCGGAGGCCACCGGGGCCGGAGTGGTAGGGGCGGTCGAGGAACACCAGGAGGAGCAGCGTCGAGGTGATCACGATCGCCACGCCGCCCATCATCGTCGCCTGCACGACCGCGCGCTCGGCGCTGTCGGCGAAGAACAGCATGAAGACGAAGATGATCACAGCGCTCAACAGCAGCACGATCCAGAGCGGCAGGGGGATCACACCCTCCGCGCCGTGGGTGCGGTCGGCACGCGCAGTCTCGCGGTCCGTGCGCTGGTCGAGCCATTTCGCGAAGGCCGCCTGCTCGGGGGCCGAGCGTGGGTCGACGGTCCTGGTGATGCGGAACATCGCGGACGTCCAGGGGTTGCCCGTGTCGTCGAGCGTGCCCGCCTGCATCTTCGGCCACTCGCTGTGGACCACCGAGCGCGCGTAGCAGACGAGCTCGCCTGAAAGGCGGGCACGCACGGCGCGGGGGAAGAGCTGAGCAGTCTCGAACTGCTCTCTGACAACCTGCGCCTCCGTCTCGGCGCCGCTTCGCGAGGTGTCGAAGCTCTCGAACGCGAGGAAGACGACGAAGCCGAGGAGCACGGCGAAGCCGGTCGCAAGGACGCCGAAGACTCCGGCGGCGCGGTCTCCATCCTCGAAGTAGCTTCCCGCGGGGGCGCGGCGGCGAACGAGCAGCATCGCCGTAATCGCGATTGCCGCGACCGCGGCGACGATGAGGCCGGCCCAAAGGAGGCTCACGACGTCCGCACCTGCCCTCGATCCTAGGATGCCGGTATCGCGCGGACCACCGTTGCATCCTGACGCTCAGGACAATCGGCTGCTCGCAGTAGGCTCTTCAGGCATTCGAGCGCAATTCCATTTGCCGCCGGGGCAACTCGTCCCGGCGTTTGCGCCCGAGCCCCTGGCTCGGCTATCCGTTCAGACGGACGTCGCGAATTCCTCGCCGCAACCCCCGGTTGCCGCCCGTCTGTCGTGTGCTGCTTATGTCAGCACGCAGGGCGGACATTTTGCAAGTGCACGCGAGATGCCGGGCAAGTGCGCGCGTAAGACCTTGCCTCGTCAGAACGTGACTGTGACGCCGAGGTCGCCGTCAGAACCGGGGGCGGCGCCTCGGCGCGGGAGTCGGTCACGATCGTGACGCCATAGAAGGTGGCGACGACGAAGAGAGATGTATTGCCGGCGGGGTCCCGCAGGGCGTCGAAACGGACGTTGATCCCGACGTTGCGCTCGTTCACCTCGGAGCCGACGAACAAGTAGCCGGCGCGCCGTCGACCACCGCGGATGACGTCGCGAACATCGTCGAATGCGCGATCAAGCAGGACCTCGCGTTGCTGCTCCCAGGCGCATTCGAACCCAACCTTGAGGACGACCCTCGAGAGCCGCTCCGCATAGGCGGAGCGTGAGAGGGCGACCGCCGGTCAAGGTCGCGAGCCCGATCGTGTAGCGAGGGTCGACGCGGCTCCGACGCCCCCCCGTCCACGTCTTCGGGCCGAGGTTCCCGTGGAGCGCCGCCAGAACGCCGTTGTGCTCGAACGTTCCGTCCTAAAACCGTGAACCCGATCCTCCAGCGCCCCGAGGCATGGAGGCTCGCTTTCATCTCGCCCGCGATACCGCGCCCGCCGATGTAGACATCGCCGTTGCGCGACGACCACAATCGGAACACGGACGAACGCGCACCGGAAGGCCTACCTGCGCCGAACCGCACGACCTTCGAGACGGACGGCGTGCTCACTGCGGCCCCGTCGGTCGAGACGTCGGCGGTCGTACTACCGCGGTACGCCCGTTACCTTCGCGCGACACCGTAGACCTGCTAAGCACCTGCAAATCGCATGGGCCGTGCTGGGATCGAACCAGCGACCTTGGGATTAAAAGTCCCCTGCTCTACCAACTGAGCTAACGGCCCCCGCGGTGAGTGTAGGGCGTGCGCCCGCCCCCGGATCGCGGGCCTGCGGGAGGCTCTACGGCGTCGCGGCGAGCTCGGCCGGTGCCGGCATGACCGGCTCCTCGACGAACGCGCACGTGCGGTCGTCGAGCGGGTACGGGGAGCGCCCGACCCGGAGGACCAGACGGAGGCCCACATCCGGCACCTCGATCGTCTCGCCGGCGAGCGGCACAGCGTCGAGCGGGACGAGGCGGTAGCCCCTCGTCGTCGGGGCGAAGGCAACGCAGGCCACGGCAGGCTCGTCGACCGCGATGTCGTCCACCGGCAGGGGCTCCGCGACTGCGACGTCGTCGGCGACGCGCTCTTCGACGACCGGTGCGACGTCCTCGACCGGCGGCTCTGCGAGCCCGACATCGCCGGATGTCGGCTCGTCGTCGACCGCGATGCCGACGTCGGCGAAAACGTCCTCGTCGGCCTCCTGCTCCTGCGGCTCCTCCTGCTCCTCCGGCTCCGGCGCCGCTTCCTCCACGGCAGTCGGCTCGCCGTCGTCCGACGCGGTGTCGAGCGGCTCCGACGGCCCGGACCCGTTCTGCTCCGAGGGAACGAGCTCGAGGACGGGCGCGACAGCAGGGTCGGACGGCTCGTCCGGCCGCGTGGGAAGCTGGTGGACGGTGGCCTCCGCGACGGCTGTGTCGGTGCTCTCGTCGGCGGTGGACTCGAGCGCCGCCATCTGCTCGGCGAGCGCTCCCGCGAGCTCGAACTTGCTGATCACGCCCTGCGCGACGAGCGCCTCTCCGAGCCGCTCGCCCGTCTGGCGCTGTCGCGCGAGCGCCTGGTCGAGCTCGTCCTGGGAGACGAAGCCGCGGTCGACGAAGATCTCCCCCAGCCGCCGCCAGCTCGCGGCGTCCTCCGGCCCCGCGGAGCCGCCGAGCTTCGCCCACTGCTCCGCCACGACGCTCGCGAGCTCCCTGCGGGAGACGCCGAAGCGCTCGACGAGGATCTGGCCGAGCTGCTGGCCGGTCTCGTTCTGGATCTCGAGCGCGATGCGGATCTGACTCTCGGAGACGAGCCCGCGCTCGACGAAGAGCGCGCCGATCAGGCGCGACGGCAGTGGCTGTGGAGCGGTCATGCCGTCTTGTATCGGCACTCCCTCGAACGAGCTATAGGGTGAATGCCGCGGGGCTGCTCAGGCTGCGCCGTCGCCCGCGTGCACGATCCCGTGCTCGTACGCGAAGACGACCGCCTGGACGCGGTCGCGGAGCCGCAGCTTCATGAGGATCCGGGCGACGTGGGTCTTCACCGTCGTCTCGCTGACGAACGCTTCCGAGGCGATCTCCGCGTTCGAGAGGCCGCGAGCGATGAGACGCAGGATCTCGAGCTCACGGGCGGTGAGGTCTTCGAGCCCCGGCACGGTCGTCTTCGCGGCCGCCGGCGGCCGGCGCACGAACTCCGAGATCACACGCCGCGTGACGGCAGGGGAGAGCAATGCGTCTCCACCGGCGACGACGCGAATCGCCTCGACGAGCTGCTCGGGCGGCGTGTCCTTGAGCAGGAAGCCGCTCGCGCCGGCGCGGAGCGCCTCGTAGACGTACTCGTCGAGGTCGAACGTCGTCAGGATCAGAATCCGTGGCCCTTCCTCCTTGCCGTCGAGCAGCCGACGTGTCGCCTCGAGGCCGTCGACGTTCGGCATGCGCACGTCCATGAGGATCACGTCGGGCTGTGTCTCGCGGGCCGCGAGCACTGCCGTGAGGCCGTCGGCGGCCTCGCCCACCACCTCGATCTCCGGCTCGGACTCGAGGATCATCCGGAACCCCGCCCGGACGAGCGACTGGTCGTCGACGATGAGGACTCTCGTCGTCACGGCCGCTCCCCGAGCGGCAGGTGCGCCGTCACGACGAAGCCGCCGTCGTCGCGCGGCCCGGACTCGATCGAGCCGCCGACGAGCGACACGCGCTCGCGGAGCCCAACGAGGCCGTGCCCGGCGCCGTCGCCGCCCGGCTCGGACGTGCCGTCGTTCGTCACCTCGAGCTCGAGCTCGCCGCGCTTCCAGCGCACCGTGACGCATGCGCGCGCCGGGCCGGCGTACTTCAGCGCGTTCGTGAGCGCCTCCTGGACGACGCGGTACGCGGCCAGATCGACACCGGGCGCGAGCTCGACGGCAGTCCCCTCGACGACGAGGTCGACCGGGAGGCCGGACTCCCGCACGGTCCCGAGAAGCACGTCGAGCGACCGCATCGAGGGCTGCGGCGCGAAGTCCGGCGTCGCGCTCTGGTCGCGGAGCATCCCGACGAGCCGGCGCATCTCCGTGAGCGCCTCCCGCCCGGTCGCCTCGATCGTCTCGAGCGCAAGCCGCTCACGGTCCTGCTCCGGGTGCAGAAGGCGCCGAACCGCTCCCGCCTGCACCGTCATCACGGAGACCGAGTGCGCGACCACGTCGTGCAGCTCTCGCGCGATGCGCTGGCGTTCCTCGGCGACCGCACGCTCGGCGGCCGCCAGCCGGGCGGCCTCGAGCTTGAGCTGCAGCTCGTCATGGCCGCGCGTCTGTCGTGCCTGCGAGTCGCCCTCGAGCGGTGACAGCGGGCGGCTTGGTTCCATGCCGCGGACGGTAGCCCACCCCGCGCGCGCACGGCGTCGTCCAGGAGGACGATCCGCCCCCGTCCGCGGGGACTAGGCGCCGGCGTAGGCGGCCAGCGCGTCGAGGACGGCGCGGAGCCGCCGGCCGTCCGCGGTGAGGCGGTACTCGACGCGCGGCGGACGCGAGTCGATCACCGTCCGCTCGAGCAGCCCGGCGTTCTCGAGCTCGACGAGTCGCTGTGCCAACGTGCGCGGCGGAATCTCGCCGACCGCCTGCTTGAGCTCGTTGAACCGACTGGCCCCTTCGGACGAGGCCCAGAGGATCGACACCGTCCAGCGCCGCTCGAGGAGGCCCGCCGCGCGGCGGACCTCCTCGGGAACAGGGCTGCACTGCCGGCAACGGGTCATGCCGTCACGTGCGGATGCGCCGTCTGCGCTGGCTCGAGCGCAATGCCGAGCACCTCGTCGAGCGACATCACCGGATGGAACCTCAGCTCCTCGCGAACGTGCTCCGGGACGTCGTCGAGGTCGGCGCGGTTCCGCTCCGGGATGATGACGTCGGTGAGCCCAGCGGCGTGCGCCGCGAGCACCTTCTGCTTCAGCCCGCCGATCGGAAGGACGCGGCCCTGGAGCGTCAGCTCGCCGGTCATCCCGACGGTGTGCTTGACGGGCCGCCCGGAGAGGAGCGACGCGAGCGCGGTCGCCATCGTGATCCCGGCACTGGGGCCGTCCTTCGGGATCGCCCCGGCGGGAACGTGGACGTGGAACCGGCGCTCGAACGCCTCCTGGTCGATCCCGAGGCTGTCGGCCTGGGAGCGCACGGCGGAGAGCGCGATCTGCGCCGATTCCTTCATCACGTCGCCCAGCTGGCCGGTCAGCGTCAGGCCCTCGCCGGGCGACGACGTCGCCTCGACGAAGAGCACGTCGCCGCCCGTCACGTTGACGGCGAGCCCCGTCGCGACACCGGGAACGGCGGTCCGCTCCGCGGCCTCGCGGAAGAACTTCTGGCGCCCGAGCGCGTCGCGCACCGCCTCGACGCCGACGTCGACGGGCGGCTCGACCTCCTCGGTGACGATCTTCGTCGCCGTCTTGCGGAGGATCGAGCCGAGCTCGCGCTCGAGCTGGCGGACGCCCGCCTCGCGGGTGTACTCCGAGATCACCGTCTCGAGCACGTCGTCCGAGATCGCGACCTCGCTCTCCTCGAGGCCCGCCCGCTCGCGCTGGCGAGGCCACAGGTACCCCCGGGCGATCGCGACCTTCTCGTCGGTGGTGTACCCGTCGAAGCGGATCACCTCCATTCGGTCGAGCAGCGGCCCCGGAATCGTCTCGGCCATGTTCGCGGTCGCGATGAAGAAGACCTGCGAGAGGTCGACCTCGACGTCGAGGTAGTGGTCGCGGAACGTCGAGTTCTGCGCCGGGTCGAGCACCTCGAGCAGCGCGGCCGACGGGTCGCCGCGCCAGTCGGCGCCGACCTTGTCGACCTCGTCGAGCAGGATCACGGGGTTCATCGTCTTCGCGTCGCGGAGCGCGCGGACCAGACGGCCCGGGAGCGCGCCGATGTACGTGCGGCGATGACCGCGGATCTCCGCCTCGTCACGGACGCCGCCGAGCGACATCCGGACGAACTCCCGGTTGAGCGCCTTCGCGATCGACTCGCCGATCGACGTCTTGCCGGTGCCGGGAGGCCCGATCAGGGTGAGGATCGCGCCCGCGCGCTTGTCCGGCTCGATGCCGCGCTCCTTGCGGAGCTTCGCGACGGCGATGTACTCGACGATCCGGTCCTTGACGTCCTCGAGGCCGGCGTGGTCCGCGTCGAGTATCTCGCGCGTGCGCTCGGGGTCGAGCACCTCGTCGGAGCGGACGCCCCACGGCACGGCGAGCAGCCAGTCGAGGTAGCTGCGGATCATCTGCGACTCGGGCGAGCTCTCGCCCATCCGCTCGAACCGGGCGAGCTCCTTGTCGGCCTGCTCGCGCACTGCCTCCGGCATGTCCGCCTCGTCGATCTTCTTGCGGTACTCGTCGACGACCGAGGCGTCGTCCTCGCCGAGCTCCTTGCGGATCGAGTCCATCTGCTTGCGGAGCAGGAACTCGCGCTGCTGCTTCTCCATGCCTGCATTCACGTCGTCGCGGATCCGCTGGCGGATCTGCATCAGCGAGAGTCGCTCGCGCTGGAAGCCGAGGGCGAGCTCGAGCCGCTCGGTCACGTCGACGGCCTCGAGCAGCTCGACCTTCTGCTCGAAGGTGAGGTCGGGCGAGTAGCCAGAGGTGTCGGCCAGCGCGCCGGGCTCGGCGATCGAACGGACGAACGACTGGATGCGGCCGTCGTCGCCGCGGAGCTCGAGGATCTCCTCGACCACCGCGCGGTACTCGGTCTCGAGGTGGCGGGTCTTCTCGTCGGTCGGGACGCCGTCCTTGCGCTCCTCGACCTCGACGAGCAGGCGGCCCTGCGGGTCGGTCTCGGCCGCCCCCGCGATGCCGCGGTGGAGGCCCTCGATCGCGACGGCGACGGCGCCGCCGGGCAGGCGAACACGGTCCGTCACGCGCGCGACGGTGCCGACCGCGGCGTACTCCCCTTCGTGCTTGGGAACGAGCAGGACGCGGTCTTCGTCGCCGACGTCGACCGTCAGCGTGACGTTCATGTTCGGGAAGACGACGATGTCGTCGAGCGGGACGAGCAGTAGCTTGGTCACGCGAAGAATCACACTCCTCGGCGGTAGTAGATACAAGAAGTGTACCTAGTACGTTCCTCGCGCCGCATTCCTGATCGGACTCGTACGGAACCCTCACAAAGCCTTCGCAGCGAGCCGGTCTCATACCAGGGAGGCACGTCCGCGATCCCGAACCGCCTCCCAGGGGTCGGCCAGGACGGGGCGGCACGCGCACTCCGAGGGCGCACGCCGACCCGCTGCGAGGGCGCCGAGCGGCGCCCTCGCGCCTCCTCCGTGTGCGGTCCGCGAAGATCCGC
>JBKPNM010000086.1:0-13329 GCA_046732615.1 Actinomycetota bacterium
TCGCGGATCGCGGTCACGACGTCGTTGAAGACGCAGAAGCCGCGCCCCGCATGGGCGAAGGCGTGGTGCGTCCCGCCGCCGAGGTTCGCCGCCACCCCGTCGTCGAGCGCGGCGCGCGCCGCCGTCACCGTCGCGCCGGTCGAGCGGCGCGAGCGCTCGACCAGCTCGGGCGACCACCGCAGCCCGAGCGCCAGCTCCTCGCGCCGCTCGATGCGGCCCCGGCGGACGCGCGCGAGCCAGTCCTCACTGTGCGTCCGCCGGAGCTGCTCCCACGACGCCGTCTCCGCGTTCACGACGTCGACGCCGTCCATCCGCTCCACCGACTCCCGCACGAGGCGGTACTTGTCGAGCGGGAACCGGTGACCCTCGGGCAGCGGGTAGCTGTACAGGTCGTGGGCGAAGACACGCAAGTGCCTGCACGCTAGTCGCACCTCCGTTCCCCGTTACGGACGGCGCGTCCGGCGGCGACGGTTCCGTGCACAACCCTCCGAGGCCGAAGCGCGATTCATTCGCCCGGGAGGCCAGATTGCAGTCGAGCCGCGCCGCGACGAGGAGGAGGCGGCTCGTGGGGGAACCAGGGGTTCCCCCACGCCGTTAGGATCGCCCGCGATGCCGGGACGGTTCGAAGGCAAGCAGGCGCTCGTGTTGGGCGTCGCCAACAGGCGGTCGATCGCGTGGGCGATCGCCGAGCGGCTTGCATCGGAGGGCGCGCAGCTCGCGTTCACCTACCAGGGAGAGCGCATCGAGAAGAACGTGCGAGACCTCGCGGCGACGGTCGACACGCAGCTCGTCACCGCATGCGACGTGCGCTCGGACGACGACCTCGACCGCGTGTTCGCAGAAGCGGGCGACGCGTTCGGCGGCGGGCTCGACGTGCTCGTGCACTCAGTGGCATTCGCCGCCGCGGAGGACCTCGAGGGCCGCTTCACGGACACACCGCGGGATCGGTTCTGGATGGCGGTCGACATCAGCGCCTACTCGCTCGTCGCCTGCGCGCGACGTGCGGAGCCGCTCATGGAGGCGCGCGGCGGCGGCTCGATCGTGACGATGACCTACCTCGGCGGTGTTCGCGCGGTGCCGCACTACAACGTGATGGGCGTCGCGAAGGCGACGCTCGACGCGTCTATGCGCTACCTCGCCTGGGACCTCGGCCAGAAGCAGATCCGGATCAATGCCATTTCGGCCGGACCGGTGCGAACGCTCGCGGCGCGCTCGATCGCGGGCTTCACCACGATGGAGGAGCTCTTCGAGCAGCGCGCGCCGCTCCACCGCGCGATCGACTCGTCGGACTGCGGCGCCGCAGCGGCGTACCTGCTCTCCGACGACGCGCGCAACGTGTCCGGCACGACGCTCTACGTCGACGCCGGGTACCACGCGATGGGGATGTAGCGCGGGCCGCGGCCGGACGCTCGCGGCGGACGTCTGCGCTGTCATCGTCTCGTTGGTCTCCGATGCTTCGGGCATGGGTCGTACAGGGTCGTTCGACCCGCACGCCCCGAGCGGAGGCTCAGGCGAACGCGTTGACGGCGCGGGCGACGACCAGCGCGAAGAGGGCGAGCGCGACGGTCGACTGCACGAGCATCGTGTACTTCGCGCGCAGCGTGAGCGGCATCACGTCCGTCGGGCTGAAGGCCGTCGCGTTCGTGAAGCCGAGGTGGAGGTAGTCGAGGAAGACCGGGCGCCACCCTGAGGGAGCGAGCTCGGGGCTCATCTGCTGTGTGAACGCGAAGTCGACCGGGACCGGATCTCGGGCGCGGCCGGTCGGGCCGCCGCTGTCCATCAGCCAGTAGAGCATTGCGAACGCGAGGTTGTTCCCGAGCCACACGAGCGCCCCGGAGGCGAGGAGCTGCGTCGGCGACGTCGTGACCCCCGTTCCCTCGATGAGGTCGTAGACGAGGACCACCGTCGCCCAGAGCGCTGCGCAGACGAGCACGACGACGAGACCGAGCGCCACGGGGCGTGCCCAGCGCCTGCGTGCGGCGCGCCGGCCGGGATCACCGGTGAGCAGAGCGACCAGCAGCACGAGCTCGATCGACGGGACGAGCCAGTGGAGGCGCACTGCCGCCTCGTCGGGGAGCCAGATACGGACGGCCACGTTCAGCGCCATGAAGGCGAGGAGCGCTAGAGCGGGAGGCCAGCGCGATTCGACGTCGACCGGCGTTGACGGGCCCTCGGCCGCAACCACCTCCGTCGCAGCCTCGCTCGGCGACATCACGCCCGCGATCGTCGCATATGCCGTCCCCGGCGCCCGTGGCGCTCAGTCGCGGCGGAGGACGAGCATCTGCTCGTCGACGTAGCACCACGACCAATCCTCGCCCGGCTCGGCCGAGCGGATCAGCGGATGGCCCGTCTCGTGGAAGTGCGCGGTGGCGTGCCGGTTGGGTGAGTTGTCGCAGCAGCCGACCTTGCCGCAGGCGAGGCACATACGGAGGTGAACCCAGCGGCCGCCGATCCTCAGGCACTCCTCGCAGCCCTCGAGCGGCTCGGGGAGCTCGGAGACGGTGACGGTCTCGACGTGGGAGCAGGGCGCAGACGCCATGCAGCCGTTATAGCGCGCGATTGCGCCCGCGGAACGAGGGCCGGTAGGGTCCGCGGGTGTCCGGCCTCGCGCGTCGTGTCGCAGTCGCCCGGGGCGACGAGCCCGCCGATCTCGTGGTGCGCGGCGGGACGGTGCTCTCGGTCTTCACCCGCGAATGGCTCGAAGCGGACGTCGCGATCGCCGACGGGTTCGTCGCGGGCATCGGTGCGTACGAGGGAGACGAGACCATCGACGCGGCCGGGCGCTTCGTCGTCCCCGGGTTCATAGACGCCCACATGCACATCGAGTCGACGAAGCTCGTCGTCGACGAGCTCGCCAGGCTGATCCTCCCCCTCGGGACGACCGCGATCGTCGCCGACCCGCACGAGATCGCGAACGTCCTCGGGACGGACGGCGTCCACTGGCTGCACGACGCGTCGGCGGGCCTTCAGCTCGAGGTGTTCTTCATGGCGTCCTCGTGCGTGCCGGCCTCGGTGTTCGAGTCGCCCCGGCGGCCGCTCGAGCTCGGCGACCTCGAGGCGCTGATGCGGCGCAAGCGGGTGCTCGGGCTCGCGGAGATGATGAACTTCCCCGGCGTCATCGCGGGCGCCGAAGACGAGCTGGCGAAGCTCGGGCTCGAGGGTGCCGAGCACGTCGACGGCCACGCGCCGGGCGTCCTGGGCAAGGAGCTGCAGGCGTACGCGGCGGCCGGCATCCGCTCCGACCACGAGATGCTCACGGTCGAGGAGGGACGTGAGCGGCTCCGGGCGGGGGTGTGGCTGCTGATCCGCGAGGCGTCGATGGCTCGGAACCTGCATGCGCTCCTGCCGCTCGTCACGGAGTACGGGCCGAACCGCATCGCGTTCTGCACCGACGACCGCGACCCGGAGGACATCGCCGACAACGGCCACGTGAACGGGATGGTGCGCGACGCCGTGGCGGCGGGAATCGATCCGGCCGACGCGGTCGTCATGGCCTCGTTCCATCCGGCGCTCTGGCATCGCCTGACGCAGCACGGCGCCGTGGCGCCGGGCTACGTCGCCGACCTCCTGCTGCTGCCCGACCTCGAGGAGTTCGTCCCGGAGCTCGTTCTCAAGCGGGGCCGGCGCATCGAGGAGCCGCAGCCGGCCGAGGTGCCTGAGTGGGTGCGGCAGACGGTGCGGCTGCAGCCGGTCTCGGCGTCGGACTTCGCCATTCCGTGGGAAGGCGGCGCAGCACGGGCGATCGGGCTCGTCGCGGATCAGGTCGTGACGGAGTCGCTCGAGGTCGATCCACGCGTCGTGGACTGCCACGTCGTCTCGGACCCCGAGCGCGACCTCGTGAAGCTCGCGGTGGCCGAGCGCCACCTCGGTACGGGACGCATCGGGCTCGGGCTCGTCTCTGGATCGGGTCTCGGTCGCGGCGCGCTGGCCTCGACGGTCGCCCACGACGCCCACAACGTGGTGATCGTCGGGGCCGACGACGGCGACATGGCGTTCGCCGCGCAGCGCCTCGCAGAGGTCGGCGGAGGCATCGTCGTCGTCGCCGGACGCCGGGTCGTCGCCGAGTGCCCGCTCCCGGTCGCGGGACTCCTCTCCGACCAGCCGCTCGACGTGGTCGTCGAGCAGAGCCGCGCCTGCAACGACGCGGCACAGGGCCTCGGGTGGAGGGGCGCGACGCCGTTCCTCACGCTCGCGTTCCTGGCGCTCTCGGTGATCCCCTCGTTGAAGCTCACCGACCGCGGCCTCGTGGACGTCGACCGCTTCGAGCTCGTCCCGCTGCGCGCGTCCTGAACCCGCCCGCGTTGCGGGCGCATACTCGTCGGGGGATGCTCTTCGACGCGCGGCGCTTCGACGCGTTGACCGACACGGCGTGGGACGACGACCGGGTCCGAATCGCGGTCCGGGAGATCGTCGCGGACGCCGACGCGGCCTTCGCCGAGTCGCTCCTGTGGCCGGCGGACGAGTGGGACGCGTGGCAGACGCCGACCCCCCTCAAGTCGCTCTACGTCGGCGCGGCCGGCATGATCTGGGCGCTCGACGTGCTGGCGCGGCGGGACGTTGCCGTGACGTCGCTCGATCTTCCGCGCGCAGCGCGACAGACGCTCGACGCCTGGCGCGCCGAGCCCGACCTGATGCGGGGCGTCGAGCTACCCGACCCCGCGCGTGCCGGCTTCCTCGTCGGCCAAGCGGGGATCCTCACGGTCGCCTACCGCCTCGATCCCGCGTGCGAGCTCGCGGACGAGCTCTACCAGCGCGTGCGCGAGAACGCCGCAAACACCGCGACGGGCGTCATGTGGGGTACCGCGGGAAGCCTTCTCGTCGCCCGCGCCCTTCAGGAGTTGACGGGAGAGGCTCGCTGGGCCGACGCTCGGGCGGAGGGCGCCGCGCGTCTCGTCGCAGCACGCGACCCGGACGGGCTCTGGGAGCAGCGGCTCTATGGCGAGACGTTCCGCGGGCTCGGGACGCCGTACGGCCTCGTCGGCAACGTGCTGGCGCTCAGCGGCGCCGACGACGGCGCGGCTGCGCAAGGGCTCCGGACGCGGACGGCCGAGATCCTGCGCGCGGCCGCCGTCGTCGAGGGCGACCTGGTGAACTGGCCCGCCGCAGCGGGCGCCGACCTCCGCGGTTCCGACGGGGAGCTTCGCTTGCAGTGGTGCTGCGGCGCTCCCGGGATCGTCGCCTCGGCGGCCGGCTACCTCGACGAGGAGCTGCTGCTCGCCGGCGCGGAGACCGTCTGGCGCGCGGGCGCGCACGGCCGCCAGAAGGGCGCCGGGCTGTGCCACGGCACGGCCGGGAACGGCTACGCCCTCCTGAAGACCTTCGAGCGGACGCAGGACGAGCTCTGGCTCGACCGTGCCCGCCGCTTCGCCGTGCACGCGCTCGAGCAGGCCGCCGCGGCCCGAAGCGAGCGCGGCCGTGGCCGCTACTCGCTGTGGACCGGCGACGTCGGCGTCGCGGTCTTCGCCGCCGACTGCCTGCTCGGGCGGACGCGCTACCCGGTGCTCGAGACCTGGGACTGAGCCTTCGGCGAATGCCCTTCTGCTTCGCGCGCGCGCCCGTGAGCAGATCGCCCGTCATGAACATGTGTGCGTACGCGTGCCGGTAGTCGTCGGCCGCCTGCGCCGGTCCGGTTCGGCGTGCGAGGATGCGACCGTGGGCGAGTCGGCGGAGGAGCTGTACGCGCGCGCTGTCGCCGCCGCGGACGCGGAGGGACGGCTTCCGTTGCCGCCGCTCGACGAATGGGAGACGTTCCCGTTCGAGGGCGAGATCCGCGTCCGCCCGCTTCGCCCGCCGGCCGACGAGCCGCCGCGGCTCGGCGAGGATCCGGCTGACTGCTGGCGCTGTCGCCGGGGCGAGGAGGACGCGATCTGGAGCGACGAGCGCTGGCTTCTGACCCCGCTCGAGAGGCCGAGCGGCCTGCCCGTGATCGTGATCCTGCAGCCGCGCGAGCACTGCGATCTCGGCGACCTCCTGCCGCATCTCGCCGCGGAGCTCGGGCCGTTGCTCGTGCGCGTCGAGCGCGCCGTGGATTCGGTCGGGGACATCGGGCGGGTTCACATCGGCCGCTGGGGCGACGGAAGCGCGCATCTCCACTGGTGGTTCATCGCCCGTCCGGCACGGATGCCGCAGCTCCGGACGAGCTTCGCGGCGATCTGGGACGACATCCTGCCGCCGTTGCCGGGGGAGCTCTGGCGCGCGAACCTCGCGGTGGTCGCGCACGCCCTGGCGGCCGGCGGCGGCCGGGCGCACGTCTAACGCGCGTACGTAGAGATCGCGCCGTCGCGCGCGACGAGGCGCCAGCCCGCCGCGCGGAGCATCGCCTCCGCCCGGTCGGCGCAGCCGGCGGCGAAGAACCGGCTTTGTGCGTACGCGCCTCGATGGATCGCGACGAAGCGGATGCCGAGGTGATCGGGGATCGATCCCCGGCCGCACGAGAGCGGACGCAGCTCGCGCGCGAGCCCGACCGCGCGCTTCGGCGCGATCGTCGAATAGCCCTGCGGCCGTTCCCTCGGGCTCTGCCGTGCGTAGCCGAGGTAGACGCTCCCGTAGTGGACGTCCGGGCGGAAGACGGGAAGCTCGAGCAGCCGCCCCTTCCCGCGGACTGCCGCGTACGCGGCGTTCGGCGTGTCGGCCGCCACCGCGCCGAACACGGGTACCCGCAGGTCGACCGCCAGCACGACGACGGCCGCGGCCGCGGCAAGCGGCAGAAGACGCTTGTGTTGACTCGACACAAGCGTTGTCAGCCGCTCGACGCCGAACGCCGCGAGGGCGGCAAGGGCGAGGCAGGCGATCGGCAGGAACCGCTCCGGGACGCGCGTCGCATCGAGCCCGGGGACACTGCGCCAGAGCGTCTCGTACCCGGGAAGATTCGCCCCCAGCGCGAGCAGGGACGGCAGGAAAACGGCAACCCCGAGTAGGACTGCAAGGCCGCGTTGGCGCCGGATCGCGACGAGGCCCGCGAGAGCGAGGAGCGGCGTCAGCCGGCCTACGAACACGAGCTCCTCGACGCCGCTCCCGACCGCGCGCGTCACGAAGTCGGAGAGCTCGGCGGAGTAGCGGTCGACCTGCGAGAAGGAGCGGCCGGTGCCGATCGATCCCGACACAGCCCAACGATCGATGAGGAGCCCGGCCACGATCGCCGCTGCCGTCCCCGTGCCGGCCTTCCACCAGTCGCGCTTGGGCGTTCGCGCCCAGGCGTACCCGAGTGCGAGCGGAATCGCACCGATCGCAAGGTGGAGCTGCCCCGACAGCGGGATCCCCGTGAGGACGAGGGCGGCGACGACGTAGCGCCGTCGCTCGAGCACGAGCAGCAGCGCCGGCAGCAGGAAGGCAATCAGGCCGAGGAGATGGCCCGTCGACTGGCCGACGCGGTACGGCATCACGCAGAACAGGGCGCCGCCGACGAGCGCCGCCGGGCGCGACACGCCGAGCGAGCGGAGCCACCAGCACGCGAGCCCTCCTGCGAGCACGAAGGAGAGCAGCACGAGGACGTCGTACGCCCACACGTTCCCGAAGGCGTCGCGAAGGGGCCAGTAGGGCGCGCCGAGCAGCCAGCCCTGGAGGTTCGGCGGCGCCTCCGCCTCCGGACGGAACGAGTACGGGTCGACGAACGGCGACGCCCGGCGCTCGAGCTGGTGCCCGACGAGCCAGAACGCCCAGCCGAGCTGGAGGTGGTCGCCGCCCGCGGCCTCGCCGTGCCCCGCTGCGGGCCGCGCGAGATAGTGCGCCCCGTCGACGTGACGGATCGCCGGCCACGTGGCCCAGAGCGCGCACGCCGCGTAGACGGCGAGGGCGACGACGACGAAGCGCGAGCGGCCGGCCACGGGCGCCGACCGTACCCCGTCCTCCGGAACCGGAGCGAGTGGAGCGGTGTACGCCTGACGAGCTACACGGAGGTTCTCATGAAGACCAGCCTTGTCATAGCCGTTGCGGCGTGTCTGGCGCTGCCGGCTGCCGCGACGGCCGCCGGGCCTGTGCCTCCCGTGCTGTACGGTGCACCGGGCATCGCGGTCGCCGACGGAGCGCATGTCGTCGCCGCGGCGAAGCGCGGCGGCGGGGCGACGCAGCTTCGCCTCGTCCGTGACCGCGACGGCACCGTCCTGCGCACACGGGTGCTCCCGGCCAACGTCGGCGTGCCGAGGGTCACGTTCTCGGGGCTCACGGAGGGAACGTTCGCCGAAGGCCGCAGGCTCGTTCTCGCCTCGTCGATGTACGACGACGCTCGCCGGACGACGTTCGTCGTCCTCGACGGGTGGACGCTCGCGCCGCTCCGCACGATCCGCCTCGCCGGCGCGTTCGCCTTCGACGCAGTGTCGCCCGACGGCCGGCGACTCTACGTCCTCCACTACCCGCAGGGCGTGAACGGCGGCATCCGTTACGTCGTGCGCTCGGTCGATCTCCGGACGGGGAAGCTCGAGCCCGGAGCGATCGTCGACAAGACAGAGCCGGACGAGCGAATGAACGGTGTCGCGCTCGCCCGCACCTGGAGCCGCGACGGCAGCTGGGCGTACACGCTCTACAACGGCGGCACGTCGCACGCGTTCGTCCACGCGCTCAACACGCGAACGCGGGTCGCCAGGTGCATCGACCTGCCGTGGGCGGGCGACGCGCAGACCATCCTCGACGGCGCCCGGCTCGTCGTCGGGACGAAGGGCGCCTTGAGGGTCACCAACGCCCAGGGCGACATGCTGGCGCGGATCGACACGCGCACGTTCTCCGCAGGGGCCTGACGAGCCTCAGCCGGCGGGCGCCACGGCGTCCGCCGGCAGCGCCTCCGTCGCGTCGGCGATCGCCCTCACGACCTCGACGATGTCGCGGTTCGCGTTGAAGACGCGCAGCTGCCGGTCGGCGGAGTTGCCTCGCGAGAGAAGCTCGGCGATCCCCTCGAGCTCCCGTTCAGAGCCGAGCTCGCGGGCGTGCGGCTCGAGCTCGCGCACCGTGCGCCGAAGGAGCTTCGCCACCGGGATGCGGATGCGATGCCCGGTCGTCAGGTCCATGACGGGCGCGTCCAGGCCGTACCGCGCTGCGAGCCACTTGTTCTCGCTGGTCAGGATGCGGTGGTACGAGGGGATCTCCTTGCCCTCGTCGTAGCGCTCGCTCAGATGCTTGACGAGCGCCTGGCAGTAGGCGGCGATCGCCACGGCGTCCTCGAGCCGGGTCACCGCGTCGCAGATCCGCACTTCTATCGTGCCCCACTTCGGGTGCGGTCGGATGTCCCACCAGATGTGCGTGTAGTCGGCGATGCAGCCGGTGCGCTCGAGCTGGCCGACGACGGTGGCGTAGTCCTCGTAGTCGCGGAAGCGCGGCGGCGGCCCCGAGCGCGGGAAGGCCGAGAAGACGATCTGGCGGCTCGAGGCGAGCCCGGTCGGCTCGCCGCGCCAGAACGGCGAGCTCGCCGAGAGCGCCAGCAGCGGCGCGAGGTGTGGGAGGAGGCCGTTCACCACCTGGATCGCCTTGTCCGGGTCGTCGACCGCGACGTGAATGTGCATCCCGAAGATCAGCTCGCGGCGCGCGACGTACTGGAGCTGGTCGATCAGTGCGTGGTAGCGGTCCTTCGCCGTGATGCGCTGGCGCTCGAAGAGGCTGAACGGGTGCGTCCCGGCCGACCCGACGCGGAGGTCTTGGCCGCGCGCGACGTCCCGGACGTATCCGCGCAACGTCGCGAGCTCGCGCATGACGTCGCCGGCCGTGCGGCAGACCGGGGTCGCGATCTCGAGCACCGACTGCATCAGCTCGGCGTTGAGCCGGTCTGCGAGCTCGTCGCCCTGGATCGCGTCGAGCACCATCTCGATGTGCTGGACGAGGTCGAAGCTGGTCGGATGGAGGAGCATGTACTCCTCCTCGACGCCGAGCGTGTACGGCGCGCCGGCCCCGAAGCGGTGCTCGAGGACGCTGGCGGCCAGCCCGTCCGTGACGCCCGTGATCGACCCGGGAACGACCTGCTTCACGGCACCATCGCCTCGGCTTCGATCTCGACCTTCCAGGCCGGGTCGAGGAGATCCGCGACGACGCAGGTCGCGGCCGGCCGAACGTGGCGGAACGCCTCGCCGTGCGCGCGCGCGACGTCGTCCCAGTGCGCGGCGTCGGTCACGTAGATGTTCGTGCGGACGACGTGCTCCAGCCCCGATCCGGCACGCCGAAGCGCCTCCCCGATCAGCTCGAGGCAGAGCCTCGCCTGCTCATACGCGCCGTCGGGAGTCGGCGATCCGTCGGCCGGGATCGGCGCGGTGCCGGCGACGTGGACGCGATCGTCGACGACGACGGCGCGCGAGAACCCCGCGATGCCCTCGTACGGCGAGTGCCCCGTGATCAGCCTGCGGCGCATGGGCGGGCCTAGTATCGCCGACCCGGCACCGAGGCGGTTCCCGCGCTACATGGGAGCGACGATCTGCTGCACGGCCCAGCCGTTGCCGTCGGGGTCGCTGAAGAAGACGAACCTGCCCCACGGGAAGTCCTGGACATCGCTGACGTCGACACCGCGCTCGGCGAGCGCGTCGTGCGCCGCTTCGATGTCGTCGACGACGACCTGCATCCCCTTCACCGAGCCGGGTGCCATGTCCGTTACTCCCCGTCCGATCGCGATCGAGCATGCCGAGCCGGGAGGCGTCAGCTGCACGAAGCGGAGATCGTCTCCGACGACGTGGTCGTGATCGGCGTTGAAGCCGGCCTGCACATAGAACGCCTTCGCCCGGTCGACGTCGGAGACGGGCAACGCAACCAGCTCGAGCCGCATCGTGATCTCGCTCATCGGTTCGCTCCTTCCGATCGAGGTGCTAGACTCTCTCGTGACGTAAAAATCTTAGCAGCTAAGAGAACTCATGTCAAAAAATCGAACGAAGCAAGCGAAAGTCGACGCGCTCCTCGTCGAGTTCCGCACCAGCGGCAACCTCGACAACGCCTTCGACGCACTCGCCGCGCGCAAGCTCGGCGTCAATCCGACCGACCTGCACTGCCTGAACATCCTCGAGAGCAGAAGCGGGCTGACGGCCGGCGAGCTCGCGCTCGAGGCAGGCTTGACGAGTGGCGCGGTGACCGGCGTGGTCGATCGGCTCGAGCGGGCCGGCTACGCGCGGCGCACCGCCGATCCCCGCGACCGGCGCAAGGTGAAGGTCGAGGTCACCGCCGCCTTCTACCGTCGTGCCGAAGAGATCTGGGCGCCGCTCAAGCGGGAATGGGACGAGGTGCTCGCGCGGCGCTTCACGGCCCGGGAGCTCGACGACGTCATCGCCTTCCTGCGTGCGACCAACGATCTCGCGGGGCGCCATCTCGAGCGCCTGCGCTCCACGACCTAGTCCGGGCCGATCACAGCCACACTACGATCGGCGCGTGGACGCGCTCGGCCAGATCGACGCCTGGGATGTCCCGTTCGCGGCGGCCGGCGTCACGCGCGCGGCAGCGACGGTCGCGACCCGCGGCGAGACCGGCCGCTCGGTCCGGCTGGCTTCCCTCTCGAAGCCGGTCGCGGCGCTCGCGACGCTCGTCGCCGCGGAGGAGGGGGTCGTCGACCTCGACGAGCCGGCCGGGCCGCCCGGCTCCACCGTGCGTCACCTCCTCGCGCACGCGTCGGGCCTGCCGTTCGAGGGGGACGCGCCGATCGCCCCTCCCGGCCGGAGGCGGATCTACTCGAACGAGGGCTTCCGCACGCTCGGCGACCACGTTGCCCGCCGTGCGGAGATGCACTTCGCCGACTATGTCCGCGCCGCCGTCGTCGAGTCGCTCGGGCTCGGTCTCGACCCGAGCGGGCACCCGGGCGCCGGCATGCACGGCTCGCTCGACGACGTCCTCGCGCTCGGGCGGGAGCTGCTCGCCCCGCGCCTCGTCGCCGACGAGACGCACGACGAGATGATCGCCGTCCAGTTTCCAGGCCTCGACGGCGTTCTCCCCGAGTTCGGCCGCTACAGCCCGCTCGACTGGGGCCTCGGGGTCGAGCTCAAGGGCGACAAGGCGGGGCACTGGTCCGGGACGCTGACGTCCGCGAGGACGTACGGCCACTTCGGCGGCAGCGGGACGTTCCTCTGGGTCGACCCCGACCGCGGCATCGCCTGTGCGACCCTCACCACGCGGCCGTTCGGCGACTGGGCGAAGGAGGCCTGGCCCCGCCTCTCCGATGCCGTGCTCGGTGAGCTCGGCTGAGAGCTACTCGTCGTCCGCGAACAGCGGTCGTAGCAGCTCGTCGAACGTCTCGCGGTCGCAGCTCGCGACGACCGACGGCAGCATCGTGGTCACCGTCGCGGTGCGCGGCACGCCCATCGCGAGCGCGACCTCGCCGAAGGTCTCGCCGGGGCGGAGCACCGAGCGCGGGCCGCGTCCTTCCTGCGTGACCGTCGCCATGCCGGAGAGGAGGACGTAGAACCGGTCGCCGCCCTCGCCCTCGGACACGATCGTGCGGCCCGCGGGGACGTCCTCGCGCGACATCCGCGCCGCTAGCCGGGTCAGGGTCTCACCGGGCAGCGACGAGAGGAGGCCGACGCGGGAGAGCTCGGTCACCGACGCTGGAACGTGCCGCGGGCTCACGCGGATACCGTAGCCGGGCGATGGCGATCCTCCACGGCTGGCGGACATGCCCACGTTGCGAGGGGCCGCTCGACAACGACGGCGCCCGCGCGACCTGCCGCGGCACGTGCAAGTCGGTCTACTACGCCAACTCGGCACCTTGCGTGAGCGGGCTCGTCGAGGACGCAGCCGGCCGGCTGCTGCTCGCGCGACGGGCGGTCGAGCCGTACCGCGACCTCTGGGACCCGCCGGGCGGCTTCCTCGAGGAGGGAGAGCACCCTGTGGAGGGCCTCCGTCGGGAGCTGCTCGAGGAGACCGGGCTCGAGGCGGAGGTCGGGCCGTTCGTCGGCGCGTGGATGGACGTCTACGGTGACGCCGCCGACGCCGCAGCGACGCTCAATCTCTACTGGTCGGCACGCATCGCGGACGGCGAGCCGCGCGCCGCCGACGACGTCGCGGAGCTGCGCTGGTTCGAGGCGGATGCGCTCCCGGCCGGCGACGAGCTCGCCTTCACAGCCGTGAAGGACGCGCTCGCCGCCTGGCGGAGCCTCGCCCACGGCTGAGGCCGCGGACGGGGCGACTGGTGTCCGACTCCAAGTCGGACACCAGACACCGGCAGGAGAGAGGGAGCTAGACCGCGAGGACCAGCGACCGCTCGATTGCGCCCTTGGGCTGGGCGCCGATGACGGACGCGGACGGCTCGCCGTCCTTGACTGGTGTCCGACTTCAAGTCGGACACCAGACACCGGCAGCGAGCTCGCCTTCACAGCCGTGAAGGACGCGCTCGCCGCCTGGCGGAGCCTCGCCCACGGCTGAGGCCGCGGACGGCGCGTCTGG
>JBKPNM010000087.1:0-21501 GCA_046732615.1 Actinomycetota bacterium
CCCCCGCACGGCGCGCGAGCTCGTCGGCGGCGAGCGCGCGGACGTTCGAGGAGCGGCACGCGACGAACCGCCGGCCGAGCGCCGCCAGCCCCCCGAGCATCCCCTCGACGTCCTTGTCCGTGAGGAACGACGCCATGATCGTGTAGTCGTCCGCAGGGAGATGCTCCACGAGCCACCGGACGCCCTCGACGTTGTGGGCGCCGTCGCGGATCTCCCCAGGGCGCCACTCCAGGCGACCGGGGAGCTCGACGCGGTCGAGAGCCGCGGGGCTCGCCGCACGACCGAGGAACGCAGAGGCCGCCGCGAGGGCGAGCGTGCGCGAGCCGCCCGTCCGGACGAGCACCGTCGCTGCGCCGGCCGCCCGCGCGAGGGGCGCCCACTCCGGCTCGCCGAGCACCACGGTGCAGCCGGAATGGACGACCGCCAGCTTCTCGGCGGCGATCGCCTCGCGCGTCGAGCCGAGGACGTCCGTGTGCTCGAGCGAGACGTTCGTGAGCACGACGACGCGCGTCCTGTCGAGCACGTTCGTCGCGTCGTGCCGACCGCCGAGCCCCGCCTCGACCACGGCGGCGTCGACGCCCGCGTCGCGGAAGGCGACGAACGCCGCCGCGGTGAGGACCTCGAACTGCGTCGCCTCGAGCCGCTCGGCCGCAGGCCGCACGGCGGCGAGCACGGACTCGAGGTCTGCGTCCGCGCCGTCGACGCGGATGCGCTCGGCCCAGGACCGCACGTGGGGTGAGAGATAGGCGCCGACGCGAAGCCCCGCGTGGCGGAGGAGCTCCTCGACCATGCGCGTCGTCGTCGACTTCGCGTTCGTCCCGACCACGTGCACCGCGGCGAGCCCGGCCTGCGGCTCGCCGAGCTCGGCGATCAGCGCCCGCATCCGCTCGAGGCCGAAGCCCTCGCGCGGCCAGGGCGAGAGGCCCTCGAGCCAGGCGAGCGCGGACACCTCGCGCTAGGAGCCGAGAAGCTCGAGCTCGCGCCGGTAGCGCTCGAGCTTCGCGCGCTCGCCGTCGACGACGTCGGCGGGCGCATTCTCGACGAAGCGCACGTTCGCGAGCATGCCCTCCGCGCGCGCGATCTCCTTCCGGAGGCGCTCCCGCTCGACATCCACGTCCCCCGCGTCGCGGCGGCGCTCCGGGCGCACGACGGCGGCGAAGACGCGCTGCTCCTCCTCACTCGCGAGCTCTACCGCGACGCCGCTCCGGCGGAAGACCTGCGCCGCCTCCTTGACACGGTCGAGCGCGTCGAGATCGCCGGCGTGGCTCGCGTCCGGCTCGGGCCAGGGCGACACGATCAGCGGAGCCGCCCGCCCGGGGAGGTGCGACCAGATCTCCTCGGTCACGTGCGGCATCAGCGGGTGCAGGAGCGCGAGCAGCGTCTCGAGCGTCGCGAGCGCGGTCGCGCGGCAGTCCTCGTCGCCGTCGTAGAGCCGCGGCTTCACCGCCTCGGCGTACCAGTCGCAGAAGTCGTCGAACGTGAGGTGGTAGAGCACGCCTGTCGCCGACGCGAAGTCGAACCGCCCCCACGCCTCTTCGACGGCGGCTCGCGCGGCGTCGAGGCGGGCGAGGATCCAGCGCTCCTCGAGCGCGGTCGGCCGCGCCTCGGGTGTCACCCCTTCTGACTGCTGGACGATCAGGCGGGCGACGTTCCACAGCTTGTTCGCGAGCTTGCGGCCCTCCTCGATCGCGCCGACCGCGTAGCGGACGTCCTGCGTCGACGAGATCTTGAGCAAGCCGTAGCGCGTCGCGTCCGCGCCGTGCGCCTCGACCGGCTGCATCGGGTCGACGCCCGTGCCGAGGCTCTTCGACATCCGCCGCCCGTCCGCCGCGAGGACGGTCGAGTGGATGATCACGTCCGTGAAGGGGATCTCTCCCAGGAGGAAGAGCCCTGAGAAGATCATCCGGTTCTCCCAGAGGCGGATGATCTCCCGCGCCGTCGAGTTGACGTCGCCCGGGTAGTAGCGACCGAGCTCGGGCGTCTCGGCCGGCCAGCCGAGCGTCGCGAACGGCCAGAGCGCCGACGAGAACCACGTGTCGAGGACGTCGGCCTCGCGCACGAGCTCGCCCGAGCCGCATTCGGCGCACGCCTCGGGCGGCGGCCACGCGCACGTGAGGTGGCCGTCGGGACACGTCCAGATCGGAATCTGGTGGCCCCACCAGAGCTGGCGCGAGACGCACCAGTCCGGCGCCTGCTCGAGCGACTCGATCGCGAAGCGCTGCTGACTCTCAGGATGGAAGCGAACGCGCCGCTCGCGGAGCGCCTCGAGTGCGGGCGCCGACAGGCCGTCCATCCGGCACCACCACTGCGGCGACACGAGCGGCTCGATGCGCGAGTGGCAGCGCTCGCACGTGCCGACCGAGTGGCGGTACGGCTCGCGCTTCGCGAGGAGGCCGCGCTCCTCGGCCCAGGCGATCACCCTGGCGTCGGCCTCCTTCTGCTCCAGCCCCTCGAAGCCCGGAGCGATCATCCGCCCGTCGGGACCGATCACCGTCAGCGTCTCGAGCCCGTGGTCGCGCCCGATCTCGAAGTCCGTCGGATCGTGCCCCGGCGTGACCTTGACCGCGCCGGTCCCGAACTCCGGGTCGACGCGCTCGTCCGCGATCACGGGCACGCGGCGCTCGACGACCGGCACCACGACCTCGCGTCCGATCGCCTCCCGGTAGCGGGGGTCGCCCGGGTGCACGGCAACGGCGACGTCGGCGAGCATCGTCGCGGGACGCACGGTCGCAACGGTCACTCCTCCCTCGCCGTCGGCGAACGGGTAGCGGACGAACGAGAGCATGTCGTCCATCTCCACGTGCTCGACCTCGAGGTCGGAGATCGCCGTCTGGTGGTACGGGCACCAGTTGACGATCCGGTTCGCGCGGTAGATCCAGCCGGCATCCCACAGGCGGGAGAAGAACGTCATCACCGCCTCGACGTATCCGTCGTCCATCGTGAATCGCTCGCGCGAGTAGTCGAGGGAGGCGCCGAGCCGGCGGTACTGGCCCATGATCGTGCGGCCGGTCTCGTCGAGCCAGCGCCACGTCCGCTCGAGGAACGCCTCGCGGCCGAGCGCCTGACGCGAGGTCCCTTCGGCGATCAGCTGCTTCTCGATCACGTTCTGCGTCGAGATGCCCGCGTGGTCGTAGCCGGGCTGCCAGAGCGTGTCGAAGCCGCGCATCCGGTGCCAGCGGACGAGGACGTCCTGGATCGAGCCGTTCAGGGCGTGGCCCATGTGCAGCTCGCCCGTCACGTTCGGCGGCGGGACGCAGATCACGAACGACTCGTCGCGACGTCGGCCGGCGCCCGCGGCGTAGAGGCCGCCCGCCTCCCACCGCTCCTGCCAGCGCCGCTCGACGCCGGACGGGTCGTAGAGCGAGTCCATGGCGGAGGAGTCTAGGGACGCGCGCCGCGGAGGCTGCGGGCGTGGCTCCGGCCTCGCGCGTCTCCGTTCTCGGCGCAAGGCCCAACCAAGAGGGGCGAGGCTGAAGCCACTCCCCGAGCCGAGAGCACTCAATCCCGGAGGACGAGGATGGTGCTCGTGGCGTGCGCGAGGAGCCGCGTCCCGGCGTCCTCGAGCCGCGCCTCGGTGGTGACCACCCTGCGGCCCGGATGGACGACGGTGCCGGTGCAGCGCACGGGGCCGGTCTCGGCGGTGATCGCCCGCGTGAAGTTCGCCTTCAGCTCGAGCGTCGTCCATCGCGTGCCGGCGTCCGCGGTCGAGACGAAGGCCGTCCCCATCGCCGAGTCGAGGAGGGTCGTCGCGAACCCCGCGTGGACGGTGCCGATCGGGTTGTAGTGCTCCTCCCCCGGGACGGCCGTCCACACGACTCGCCCTGCCTCGACCTCGACGAGCCGCATCCCCATGAGGTGCGCGATCGGCGGGTAGGGCAGCTGGCCGGCGAGCGTGCGCCGCAGCGCCTCGAGCCCGGGCAGCGTCGTCAGGCCGGCGACGGTCTCGGCCGGATCGGACCACGCGAACGTGCGCGACCGCGACTGGGTCCGACTGACGTCGGACACGGAGCGGCTCAGGCGGTGCCGTCGGCGACGGCCCCGAGCTCCTCGTCGGGAACGCCGTGCGTGACGAGCGTCGGCTTGAGGCCGCGCGAGATCGTCTCCCGCGTGATGACGCACTTTGAGACGTCGCGCCGCGAGGGCAGCTCGAACATCACGTCGAGCAGCGCGCCCTCGATGATCGAGCGGAGGCCGCGCGCGCCGGTCTCGCGCTCGAGCGCGCGGTCGGCGATCTCCCACAGGGCGTCGTCGGTGAAGACGAGCTCGATCGTGTCGTACCCGAAGAAGCGCTGGTACTGGCGGACGAGGGCGTTCTTCGGCTCGGTGAGGATCCGGACGAGATCGTCGCGCCGCAGCTGGTGCACCGCCGAGACGACCGGCAGCCGGCCGATGAACTCGGGGATGAGCCCGAAGTTCATGAGGTCCTCGGGCATCACCTGCGAGAGCAGCTCGGCCGACTCCTCGGCGTGCTTCGAGCGCACCTCGGCGCCGAAGCCGACCGCGTTCTTGCCTATCCGCCGCGCGATGATCTTGTCGAGGCCCGCGAACGCGCCGCCGCAGATGAAGAGCACGTTCGTCGTGTCGATCGTCAGGAACTCCTGGTGCGGGTGCTTGCGCCCGCCCTGCGGCGGCACGGACGCGACCGTCCCCTCGAGGATCTTGAGGAGCGCCTGCTGGACGCCCTCGCCCGAGACGTCGCGCGTGATCGACGGGTTGTCCGCCTTGCGCGCGATCTTGTCGACCTCGTCGATGTAGATGATCCCGGTCTCGGCCTTCTTGATGTCGAAGTCGGCGGCCTGGATCAGCTTGAGCAGGATGTTCTCGACGTCCTCGCCGACGTAGCCGGCCTCGGTGAGCGCCGTCGCGTCGGCGATCGCGAACGGGACGTTGAGGATCCGCGCGAGCGTCTGCGCGAGGAGCGTCTTGCCGCAGCCCGTGGGGCCGAGCAGGAGGATGTTCGACTTCTGCAGCTCGACGTCCGCCTCGTCGGTCTGCCCCATGCGGACGCGCTTGTAGTGGTTGTAGACGGCGACCGCAAGGATCCGCTTCGCCTCCTCCTGCGAGACGACGTAGTCGTTCAGGACCGAGTAGATGTCGCGCGGGCGCGGAAGGTTGTCGAGGTCGAGCGTCGTCGGAGCGGTGAGCTCCTCGTCGATGATCTCGTTGCAGAGATCGATGCACTCGTCGCAGATGTAGACGCCGGGGCCTGCGATCAGCTTCTTCACCTGACGCTGGCTCTTCCCGCAGAAGCTGCAGAGCAGCTGCTCGTTACCCTCGCTCGCTCGGGCCACTGGTCTCCTCTTTTACTCCGATTGTGCGGGTTCGGCTACCCCGGACGCGGCGTTCGCGCGTCCCCGTTCGCTCAGCGGTGCGTGATCACCCGGTCGATGATCCCGTACTCCGTCGCCTCCTCGGCGGTCATGAAGTAGTCGCGGTCCATGTCGGTCCGCACCCTGTCCATTTCCTTGCCGGTGTGGTGGGACATGATCTCTTCCAGCTTCCGCTTCAGGGCGATCGTCTCCCTCGCGTGGATCTCGATGTCAGAGGCCTGGCCCTGGTAGCCGCCCCAGACCTGGTGGATGAGGATCTTCGAGTTCGGCAGCGCCGTCCGCTTCCCTGCGGCGCCGCCGGCGAGGAGGAGCGCGCCCATGCTCATTGCGATGCCCACGCACGTCGTCGCGACGTCGGGCTTGATGAACTGCATCGTGTCGTAGATCGCGAGGCCCGAGTACACGGAGCCGCCGGGCGAGTTGATGTAGAGGTTGATGTCCTTGTCCGGGTCTTCGGACTCGAGGTGGAGGAGCTGCGCGATGATGAGGTTCGCGATCTGGTCGTCCACCTGCGTGCCGAGGAAGATGATCCGCTCGTTGAGCAAGCGCGAGTAGATGTCGAAGGACCTCTCGCCGCGGGACGTCTGCTCGATCACCATCGGGATCAGGGGGCTCATCGACTCTCCTCGCTTCCGGGGGTCCACAACTTCGTCTCGCCCGCGGGCTTCTCCTTGTCGGGCGTCCAGATCGCCTCGCGCGCCGCGTGCGTCTCGGGCGCGATCGGCTTGACGTCGGCGGCCAGGCGCTCGAGCGCGGCCCGGAGGCGCAGGTCCTCGCGCAGCGACTCCTGATGACCGTGCGCCCAGATGTCCTCGATCATCTCGTCGGCGGCGTCGCCCGACGCGGCCGCCTGCTCGCGGATCAGCTCCTTCACCTCGTCGTCGGTCACGACGATCCCCGCCTTCTCGGCCACGGCCTCGAGCGCGAGCTCGCGCGCAACGGACTGGGCAGCCTCGGCACGGACCTGCGCGGTCAGGAGCTCGGGTGTCTGGCCGGTCGCCTGGAAGTACGCCTCGGCCGTGAGGCCGCGGTTCGCGAGCGAGCGGAGGAAGGCGTTCAGGAGCTCCCGGGCGCGCGACTCGACGAGCGGCCCCGCACCCTGCACGTTCGACGAGCGCACGAGCTCGTCGATCGCGGCCGCGCGGAACGCTGCATCGATCTGCTCGTCCACGGCGGTGCGCACGCGACCCTCGATGTCGGCGCGCAGGTCGGCGAGGGTGTCGAACTCGCTCGCCGAGCGCGCGAGCTCGTCGTCGAGCTCGGGCAGAACCTTCTCGTTCACGTGCTTCACGGTGACGTCGACGGTCGTCTCCGCGCCGTCTGCGAGCTCGTAGCGGACGGTGCGCGTGTCGCCGACGCTCGCGCCGACGAGCGCGCTCTCGATCTCGGGCACGAGCCGGCCGGAGCCGAGCTCGACGACCGTGTCCGACTGGCCGGTGCCGTCGGCGCCCGAAAGGTCGACGACGACGGTGTCCCCTTCTGCGGCCGGCCGGTCGTCGGCGGGAACGAGCTCGGCGATCGAGGCCCGCAGCGCGTCGAGCTCCGCCTGCACGAGCTCCTCCGGCACGACCGACTCGGCTCGAGGGACCTCGAGGGTCGTCCAGTCGACGATCTCGGGCGTCGGCTGCACCTCGACCGTCGCTCTGAACGTCCAGGGGGCGCTGTCGCTCTCCGGGAGCTCGAAGTCGTACTCCGGGGTCGCGACCGGGCGTAGGCGCGAGCGAGCGGCGGCGTTCCAGAACCAGCCGCCGATGTGCGACTCGACGGCCTCGACCCAGAGCCGGTCCTTCCCCACGTTGGCGAGGAGCACCTGGCGCGGCACCTTGCCCTTGCGGAAGCCCGGGATCTTGACCGAGCCGGCGAGGTCGGAGGCCGCATGCTCGACCGCGTGCTCGAGCTCGTGCGGCGAGACGTCGACCGTGAGGCGGACGCGGTTGCCGCCGAGCTCCTCGACCTGGGCCATGTCCGGATTCAAGCAGCTGGGGCATTCCTGCCCGTCGGGGAGGGGCGGTACGCTCAAGCGGCGCGGGCGTGGCGGAATCTGGTAGACGCGCCGGGTTTAGGTCCCGGTGGGACGTACGTCCCTTGGAGGTTCGAGCCCTCTCGCCCGCATTTCCCCGAGGGCGGGCTCCGCCTTGTCGTCGGCCCGCCGCTACGCCGCGCGGTGCGGCTCGGCCCGATCCCGGACCGCCGAGGCCACGTCCGGGTCGAACGCCGATGGAGATCCAGGGCCGCCCCTGACGCACCTTTCCGGTATCGGCAGGCCGCCGCGAGCGCTCGACGGGGCGTGTCTACCGGCCGAGCAGGAGCCCCACCGTCTCGCGGACCGAGTCGACGACGAGGCCCACGAGCGCGATCAGCGCGAACGACGCGAAGGCGACGAACGGCGCATTCGCCTGGATCACGAGCAGCGCGCAGAACGCGCCGGCGACGATCCCGGCGACCGCGAGGGGGTGCTTCGTCCTCGTCCCGAGCGCGATCCCGGCGAGGAACACGAGCCCGAACACGACGATTCCGACTGCCATTCGCGGAGCGTAGGACCCGGTCCGGACGGAGCGGCGTCTACGTGAGCGCCTCGAAGAGGTCGCCCTCCCGCTCGATGCGCTCGAGCACGTCGTCGGGGCCGAAGCGCAGGAGGTCGGCGCGCCCGCTGGAGACCGCGCGCTCGACCTCCTCCCAGGCGACCGGCGTCGCGACGAGCGGCGTCGGCGTCGCACGCAAGGAGTACGGAGCGACGGTCTGGCGCGTCGGGTCGTTCTGGAGCCAGTCGACGTAGACCTTGCCCTTCCGCGCCTCACGATCGACCTTCGCGACGACGAGGTCGGGCTGCTCTGCGGCGACGACCCTCCCGATCTCCCGCGCGAGGGTCTTCGTCTCCAGCGGCTCCCGGAGCGGCGCGTGGACGTGCAGGCCGAGAGAGCCGGACGTCTTGACGTACGGCCGCAACCCGAGCTCCTCGAGGACGCGGCGGACGGCGAGCGCCACGCGGGCCGCCTCGAGGAGCCCTGCGGGCGGCCCGGGGTCGAGGTCGAGGACGAGCTGCGTCGGATCGCGCGGCGCGTCGACCGTCCAGAGGAAGGGGTGCAGCTCGACGGCGGCCTGGTTCGCCACCCAGACGAGCGACGCGATGTCGTCGACACGGCAGAAGCGCAGGAGCCGGCCGCCCTTCCCGGGCGTCACGAAGACCGAGAACCAGTCCGGTTCGCCGCGGCATTCGTTCTGGTGCCAGCTGATGCCGTCGACGCCGTCCGGGAAACGCCGCAGCGTGAGCGGGCGGCCGGTGAGGTGCGGAAGGAGCGTCGCGGAGACGCGGACGTAGTACTCGATCATCTGGCCCTTCGTGAAGCCCGTCGCCGGCCAGAGCACCTTGTCGAGGTTCGTCACCGTGACTGCCCGGCCGTCGACGTCGACGACGCTCATTCGAGGAGCTCCGCGATCGGCGCGGACGGCGTCGCCAGCTGGTCGAGTCGGCATGTGAAGGGATCGGCGTACGGCTGCCAGCCGCGGAAGCGCGCCGGGTGGCGCATCCGGAAGCCGTCGACCTGCTCGTAGGAGACCTCGCACACGAGCTCCGGAGCGACCGGCGTCCAGTCCTGCGGCATCTCGCCGGGGGCCCAGCGGCCGGCAGCGCCCGGAAGGCGGCCGACCGAGCCGCCCGCGAGCAGGAATCCTCCCTCCCAGACGTGGCCGCGGAGCGGCGCGACGAGCGGGTGGAGCCGCTCGAGCAGCTCGTGGCGGACGCGCTCGGGGAAGGACGATGCGATCCCCACGTGCCGGAGCGCGCCGTCGTCGTCGTAGAGCCCGAGCAGCAGCGAGCTCGGGAGCGGCCGGTCGACGAGCCAGCGGAACCCCGCCACGACGCAGTCGGCCGTCCGCTCGAGCTTCACCTTGACCTGCCGGCGCTTGCCCTCGACATACGGGAGGTCGGCGGGCTTCGCGACCACCCCGTCGATCCCACCGCCCTGGAACCGTCGGAGCCACGTCTCCGCGAGCCACGCGTCGTCCGTCGCCGGAGTGAGGAAGAGCGGCGGCTCGGGACGACCGAGAAGCGCCGCCAACCGTTCGCGACGCTCGTGGAAGGGCTCGTCGCGGAGGTCGTGCTCGTCGACGGCGAGCAGGTCGAAGGCGAGGAACGAGGCAGGCGCCTCGCGACGCAGCAGTTGGACCCGGGACGCCGCCGGGTGGAGGCGCCGGAGCAGCGCGTCGAAGTCGCCTCCCGACGGCGTCACGACGAGGAGCTCGCCGTCGATCGTGAATGCGCGCGGCGCAAGCGCGAGCAGCGCCTCGACGACCTCGGGGAAGTACCTGGCCAGCGGCCGCTGCTTGCGGCTGCGGAGGTCGACCTCGTCGCCGTCGCGGAAGGCGAGACAGCGGAAGCCGTCCCACTTCGGCTCGTAGAGATAGTTCCCGAGCGGAAGCTCGCGCGCGAGCGTCGCGAGCATCGGGGCCACGGGAGGCGGAACGGCGAGCGCCACGCCCCTGGCGTACCCCTGCTCCTCGATCGACAAAGCTCAGGCCGGAGATGGCCCCGGGAGGAGTCGAACCTCCGCACGCAGGTTCGAAGCCTGCCGCTCTATCCGCTGAGCTACGGGGCCGTGCCGCCACAGAGGGTAACGCCAGGCGATACTGGAGCCGTGGCGCTCGTCGTCGTCGACGCGGAGAACACGCGGCGCGCCCGCTGGCCGAACCTCACGCGCGACGAGCTCGTTCTGCGGGCGCGCGAGTGGGCGGCGCGCGAGGGCCACGGGCTCCTCGTCGTCTTCGACGGCCCGGCGCCGGAGGACGCGCCCGACCTCGTCGGCTCGGACGACGCCGACGACGCGATCGTCGAGCTCGCACCCGAGCTCGGCTCACCGTGGTGGCTCGTGACCTCCGATCGCGAGCTCCGCACACGCGTCGCCCGCGGGCCCGCGCGGGTGATCGGCGGCGGGACCTTCGCCCGGATGATCTGACCCGCCCGCCGAGCAAGACAGGTGGCGGACGGGATTCGAACCCGCGACCACCGGGACCACAACCCGGGGCTCTACCAGCTGAGCTACCGCCACCGCGCGAAGACGCAGGATACCGCCGGTTACGCTCGGCCCGGTGGACGGCGTGCGGCACACGCGCTACGGCTGGTGGCTCGAGGAGGCCGGCCCGGTCGAGCCCTGCGCACCGCTCGAGGGGGAGACGAGCGCGGACGTCGTCGTCGTGGGCGGCGGCTACCTGGGCCTCTGGAGCGCCTGGCAGCTGAAGGCGCTCGAACCGGCGATCGACGTCGTCGTCCTCGAAGCCGGTCTCGCGGGCCACGGCCCGAGCGGCCGCAACGGCGGCTTCGTCTCGACGCTCTGGGACGACCTGCCGATCCTCCGCGACCGCGTCGGCGACGCGCGCGCGCTCGAGGCGGCCCGCGCGTCCGAGCGCGGCGTGCGCGGCATCGGCGAATGGTGCGAGCGGGAGGGCGTGGACGCCTGGTTTCGTGCGGCGCCGACGCTGGTCGTCGCGACGACCGACGGACAGCTCGGCTCCTGGGACGACGCCGTCGAGGCGTGCGCCGCACTGGGCGTCCCCGAGGAGGTGCGACCGATCGGCACGACGGAGCTGCGCCGGCGCTGCGATGCGGGCTTTCTCGCCGGCGCGTTTCTCCGCACGTCCGCCACCGTCCATCCCGCGCGCCTCTCGCTCGGGCTCCGCGCGAAGGTCCTCGCGGCAGGCGTCCGTCTCCACGAGCGGACGCGCGTCTCGAGGCTGACGGACGCGGTCGCCGTGACGCCCGCCGGAACCGTGCGCGCGGGGGCGGCCGTCCTGGCCGTGAACAGCGCGACCGTCGGGTTCCCCGGCTTTCGCAGCTCGCACGCGGTCGCGTCGAGCCACATGGTGATCACCGAGCCCGTCCCCGACGTGATCGAGGCGCTCGGCTGGACCGGCGGAGAGCCGATCGCCGACGGCCGCACGTTGCTCCATTACCTGCGCACCACCCGCGACGGGCGGATCGCGTTCGGCTGGGGCGGCGGCCGGATGGGCTTCGCCGCACGCCGGGCAGGGTGGCTCGAGGTCGACCCGGACGCGGCACGCACGGCCCGCGACGACCTGCTCCGCTTCTTCCCACGGCTGCGCGGGCGCCGCATCACCCACGCCTGGGGCGGCCCCATCGACGTCTCCCCCACGCACCTGCCGATCTTCGGCAGCCGCGGACGCGTACACCACGGCTTCGGCTTCACGGGGAACGGCGTCGGGCCCGCCTTCCTCGGCGGGGAGATCCTCGCGCGGCTCGCACTCGACCGCCGCGACGATCTCACCCGTCTTGCGCTCGTCGATCCCGATCGCAAGCTGATGCCGCCCGAGCCGCTCCGCTGGGCCGGCGGCTCTGTGATCCGCAAGGCGCTCGTGCGCGCCGACCGCGCGGAGGACGAGGGCCGGCGACCCGATCCGGTGACTCGCTTCGTCGCCGATCTACCGCGCCGACTCGGCCTCCGCCTTCCCCGCTGACAGTCGGTCCAGGATCGTCGCGAGCGATATCCCGTCGTGGACGCCCTCGGGCTCGTCGGCGACGGCGTGATCTGCGAGGTCGGCGTAAACCGTCGCGAAGGCGCGGAAGAGCTCGGGCGTGAGGCGCGCGCCCGCCTGGGTCGCCGCGATCTCTTCCATCTCGGGGACGTACCTCCAGGCCTTCGTGGACGCGCGGGCGAGCGTCTCGCCGGTTCGCTCCCGATCTGCGAGACCGGTGTCGGCCAGGTCGTCGAGCACGTGCTCGACCACGCCGTGGGCGAAGGCGGTGCGGAGCGCCTGCGCGAGCAGCGCAACGCGACCCTTGTAGACCGACGCCGTGCACATCTTGACCGCGGACGCCAGGCCGACGTCCCGCCCGACGAGGATCCGCTCGACGCCCTCGAGCGGCAGCGCCGAAACCTCGGCGGCGCACGGACCAGAGAGGTAGACGCGCGTCGTCCCGGCGTCGCGCGGAGGCGGCCCCGAGATCGAGCCGTCGACCATGCCGAGCCCCGAGTCTCCCAAGATCTCGGCGACCCGCTCGGCGGTCGCCGGGGCGACGGCGTTCAGGTCGGCGACCAGCGGCCTCGCCGGTCCCACGCTCGCCGCGATCGCGGACGCGACCTCGAGCGCCGAGCCGGGCGGTACGACCGAGAGGACGACCGTCGCCTCGCGGAGCAAAGCGCGGACGGAGCCGACGTCGTCGAGGCCCGCCTCCATCGCGAGTCGGCGCGAGCGCTCGCTGCGGCCGTCGAGCGCGACGAGCACGCGCGCACCGCCCTGCCGCAGCCTCGCGCCGAGGGCGCTCCCCATGGCCCCCGGCGAGAAGATCCCGACGACGTGGCGGCTCGCGGCCATCGGGCACGAGTCTACGGCGCATCGACGCGCATCCGCTTCCGCGGACCGAGGCCGTGCGGCATGCGCCCGGGAGGATTCGAACCTCCGACCCGCGGATTAGAAGTCCGCCGCTCTGTCCACTGAGCTACGGGCGCTCGACGAGCAGGGTAGACACTGGCTCGGACCCGGAAGGACTCCCCCGCAGCGTGTTGCGGCGCGCGAGCGCGAGGAGGGCGCCGAACAACGCGGCTGCGGGACCGACGGCGAAAGCGGCCCGCACGCCGCGCTCGTCGACGATCGCGCCGGCGGTCGCGGATCCGGTCGCGATCCCGATCGAGACGGCGGTGCCGAACCACGCGAACGCCTCGGCCGCTGTGCCACTGTGCGCGGCGCGGTCGATCAGCGTGTACAGAGCGCCGATCGTGGGCGCGATCGGCAGGCCGGCGACGAACGCAAGCAGGCAGAGCGTCGGGATCGAGCCAGCGAGCTGGAGCGAGAGAAGCGCGAGCGTCAGGAGCATGGCGCCCACGAAGAAGCGCCTGAGCACGCTTCGCGGCGGCCGCATCCCGGCGGCAAGCCCACCGGTGAGGCTCCCGGCGGAGAAGGAGGCGAGCGCGAGGCCGCCGAGCT
The DNA here is from genome assembly GCA_046732615.1 of Actinomycetota bacterium. Taxonomy (GTDB): domain Bacteria; phylum Actinomycetota; class Thermoleophilia; order Gaiellales; family Gaiellaceae; genus Gaiella. Next base: position 13,266 of record JBKPNM010000087.1, read on the forward strand.
CGCGCGATCCGTGGGACTCCGCGAACGCGGGCATCGCGAGCTCGACGGATCCGAACCCGATGCCGACCGTCGCCGCGTAGAGGACGACCGTGCGAATCCCGGGTGATCCGAGCGCCCCGACGAAGCCCGCACCGCTCGCCCGTGAGGGCGGCGTCTCTCGAACCGGCGGCAGCAGCGCCGTCGCAGTCGCTCCGACGAGGCTCGCCGCGCCCGCGCCCGCGACGGCTGACGCCGGGCTCAGCGCCGCGAGGCCTGCGGCGAGGAGCGGGCCGCCGACGAAGAACACCTCCTGGAGCGCCGCCTCGAGCGCGTACGCGGTCGAGCGCAGCTCGCCTCGCGCGAGCCGCGGCCACACGATCCTCACGGTCGACGAGAGCGGCGGCAGCGCGAGCCCCGCCAGCGCCGCGACTGCGGCGATCGGCACGATGCCGGCGTCGAGCAGCGCAAGGGCGACCACTCCGGCGACGAGCAGCGCGTACGCGATTGCGCGGATCCGCAGGACGGGTGTCGGGCCGAACCGATCGACCTGGCGACCGGCGATCGGCGCGCCGACGCCGACTGCGACTGCGTAGAGCGCGACGACGACGCCCGCGGCGCCGTAGCCCTTTCCTTCGCCGCGGAGGAGGAACAGCAGCGCGAGCGGCGTCATCCCGAGAGGAAGTCGGCCGAGCAGCGACCAGGCGAGCATCGCGGCCGCGTGCGGCAGGCCGAGGAGCTCGCGGTAGTGGCGCGCGCCGCTCGTTCGAGACACGGTCAGGCGACCTCCTCGAGCCGCTCCTGCTCGGCGAGGAACCTGGTGAACCACAGGGCGAAGACGACGAAGAAGACGATCGACTGCTCGCCGGCCATCGTCATGCCGCCGAGTTGCTGGTCCTCGAGGCGCGCGATCCCCCAGACGCGCTCGGGCGCTTGGGCGTAGAAGTCGTAGAGCGGCCGCGGTACGAGCGCGAGCACGAGGCCGAGGGGCGCCGAGAGCACGAACGCGGCGAAGACGTACCCCGCGCGGGCGATCGCCGGAAGCCGGTGGGGGACCTCCTGCCAGACGCACCACCAGAAGAGGGCGCCCGACAGCACATACGTGGCGTGCTCGAGCGCAAGGAGGCTCGACGGGTGGCGGAGCGCCGTGTCGTAGAGCGCCGGCACGTGCCAAAGGGCGTACGTCCCGACCCAGAGCGGTAGCGCCACGAACGGTGACGTAAGGAGGCGCACGATCCGCGGATGGGTCAGCCGCTCGGCCAGCCGGGGTGGGATGCCGAGCACGAGGAGGAGCGGCGCCCACTCGGCGAGGACGACGTTCTGGAGCAAATGTGCCCAGACGAGGTACTCGCGCGCGAGGGTGTCGAGCGGTGTGACGAGAGCGGCGACGAGGAACGCGCATCCGGTGAGGAATGCCACCGTACGGCCCGTCGTTCGCTCGCCGCGAGTCGCGGCGAGGTAGAGGCCGGCGAGCGCGACAGGCACGAGCGCTTCTGCATTCCACGACCAGTCGCCCGGGGCCACGGCGCTCACCGTACGCGAGCCGCGGGCTAGGCTTCTCGCGTCCGCGGGTGTAGCTCAATGGTAGAGCCCTAGCCTTCCAAGCTAGTTACGCGGGTTCGATTCCCGCCACCCGCTTCTCCTCGCTCGCCTACCGGCCGCTCGCAGAAAAGTGCTGGTGGTCCCTCGCTCCAGACCAGCGGCCGCCCCACGACCAGCCGACCGCCGCGAAGGCGCGGACGACGGCCCCGCCCGCGACTGCCATCCCCGTCCGGTACGGAGATCGCCGGAGGTAGGGCCGGCTCGCTCGGTGGGAGGTCGTCCCGGAAGACGTGACGTACGGGTTCTCGATCGGATTCAGGTCGATGGCACGGCCGTACGCATGCTCCGACCACCGGCTCGTGCCGTCGACGTGGCGACAGTTGAAAGCGGACGTGTTGTCGGCTTCGGTCGAGCGGAAGTCGCTGCCGCCGTAGGCGTCGACCGGAACCATCCGGCGGATCGGGAACCGCTCCGCGTAGAGGCGCCGGAGCACCGTCAGCACATCGGCGGCGACGTCACGGTGCACGACGATCCGGCCCGTCCGCGTCCGGCCGTCGAAGCCGCGGTACGAGGCCGTGACGACGCGCAGGTAACGGAGCGGCACCGGACAGCCGGGCCGCCACGAGACGCCGGTCATGCGTGCGGCTTGGGCCTTCGAGACAGGTGCGACCGTGAAGGTCGCATCGCGCGCCGTCGCCGTGCTGACGAGACCGCCGCCGGAGACGAGCAAGCCCACGAGAGCGGCGCAGAGCAGCGGTCTCCTCACGAGTCGGGGTGGCCGGATCTGAACCGGCGGCCTCCCGCTCCCAAAGCGGGCGCTCTACCAGGCTGAGCTACACCCCGTGAGATCCAAGTCTACGGGTGGTCGCGGCCGACCTCAGCCCACAGCACGACGACCAGCCGCCGCGGGCCGTTCCCGTTTCGGCGGACGCGTGGATGAACCAGCGTGTCCACGAGGCAGGTGACGAAGAGCGAGACACGCATCGGCACGAGCGTGATCGATCATCGATGATCGGCCACCATCCGGGCCGCTCGCTCGCTTCGGGCCACTAGCCTCCCGCCGTGACCGAGATCGCCCTCCACGGGGCGCGCCCGCCCGGCGCGCCCCGTCCGCGACTCGGCTACGTGATGGTCACGACCGCCTCGGCCCTCTTCGCGGTCAACGGGACGGTGTCGAAGCTGATCCTCACCGGCAGCGAGATCACGAGCCTCCGCCTCACGGAGCTCCGGGCGACGGGGGCGTTCGCAGGGCTCGCGGCGTTCCTGCTCGTGACGGCACCGCGGCTCTTGCGAGTCGCGCGCGAGGAGGTTGCGCTGCTCGTCTTCTACGGGATCGTCGGCTTCGCGCTCGTGCAGTGGCTGTACCTCGTCGCGATCGAGCGGCTGCCGATCGGGATCGGGCTCCTGCTCGAGTTCACCGCGCCGGTGCTCGTCGCGCTCTGGGCGCGGCTCGTCTGGCACGAGCCCGTGCGGCGGCGCGTGTGGGCGGCGCTCGCGCTCGCGCTGGCGGGGCTCGTGCTCGTCGCGGAGGTGTGGGAGGACTTCCGCCTCGACACGGTGGGCGTGGTCGCGGGCCTGCTCGCGGCGGGTGCGCTGGCGACGTACTACCTCGCGGGCGAGCACCAGACAGCCCGACGCGACGCGGTCTCGCTGACCTGCCTCTCGCTCGGCGTCGCCGCCCTCCTCTGGGCGGTCGTCCAGCCGTGGTGGGGCTTCCCCTTCGACGCCCTCGTGACCACCGTTCCGCTCGAGCTCGGATCGGCCGACGCCCCCGTCTGGGCGCTCTGCCTGTGGATGGTCGTCCTAGGGACGATCCTCCCGTTCGCCCTCTCACTCGGCGCGCTCCATCACCTTCCCGCGACGCGCGTCGCGACCGTCTCGATGCTCGAGGTCCTGCTCGCCGCGCTCGTGGCCTGGGCGTGGCTCGGCGAGGCGCTCTCGGCGGCGCAGGTCGTCGGAGGCGCCGTAGTGCTCGTCGGCGTCGTCCTCGCGCAGACCTCGCGTTGACGGCGGCAGTACCCTGCGGTCATGGTGAGTGTCAAGCGCGTCCTGCTCGCGTCCCCGCGCGGCTACTGCGCGGGCGTCGAGCGCGCCGTCGAGACCGTGGAGCGCGCGCTCGAGCACTACGGCGCTCCCGTCTACGTGCGGAAGCAGATCGTCCACAACATCCACGTCGTGCGAGACCTCGAAGCGCGCGGGGCGATCTTCGTCGAGGAGGAGACCGACGCGCCGCGCGGCGCCACGGTCGTCTACTCCGCCCATGGCGTGGCGCCGTCGGTGCACGCGAGCTCGCGCGCGCTCGAGCACGACGTGATCGACGCGACCTGCCCCCTGGTCACGAAGGTGCACGTCCAGGCAAAGCGCTACGCCGCCGCCGGCTACACCGTGCTCCTGATCGGCCACGAGGGCCACGAGGAGGTCGTGGGCACGATGGGCGAGGCCCCCGACGCGACGATCCTCGTTCAGGACGTCGCGGAGGCCGAGGCGCTCGCGCTGCCCGCCGACGCGCGCGTCGCGTACGTCACCCAGACGACGCTGTCGGTCGACGAGACGGCCGAGATCATCGGCGCCCTCCGTCGCCGGTTCCCGGCGATCGTGGGGCCGAAGAAGGAGGACATCTGCTACGCGACCTCCAACCGGCAGTGGGCGGTGAAGGACATGCTCGACCACATCGACCTGCTGCTCGTGATCGGGTCTCGCAACTCGTCGAACTCGAACCGGCTCGTCGACGTCGCGCGCGCCGCCGATGTCCCGGCGCACCTGATCGACGACGAGACGGAGATCGACGAGAGCTGGCTCGCCGGAGTCGAGACGGTCGGGATCACCTCCGGTGCGTCTGCGCCGGAGCGGCTCGTCGCACGCGTCTGCGACTGGTTCCGCGCGTGCGGCGTCGACGAGATCGAGCCCTTCCGGATGGTCGACGAGGACGTGACCTTCAGGCTCCCGGTCGAGCTCCGCCGCGAGCTGGTTCTTGCTCGCGAGCGGGATTCCGCCGAGTGGGATCCCGCCGCTTGATCCGCGTCCTTCGGGGCGCGGCAGAGCCATAAAGGCGCTCCCCCTGTCGCGGTCGCGGCGACTTCCTGGTCAGGCCTTCGCGAGCGCGACGGCGTCGCCGTTCGCAGCGACCGACACCGCGAGCGTCTCGGCCTCTAGCCACTCCGCGTGCTGGAGGAGATCGGCGTCGCGGGCGGGGATGGTGAGCGTGATGCGGTCGGACAGCTCGAGGCCCGCGTCCTTGCGCATCGTGTTGACGCGGCGGATGAGCTCGTAGACACGGCGCTCGAGAGCGAGCTCGTCGTCGATCCCGAGCTCGAGCGCGACCGTCACGCCGTCCGCGGCCGCGACCGCCCAGCCCTCCCGTCCCGCCCGCTCGACGAGCACGTCCGCGGGGCCGAGCTCGTGGCCCGCGGCCACGAAGCGGCCGTCGGCGACCTCCTCGAACTCCCCGGCCGCGAGGGCCGCCCGGACGTCGCCGAGCGCCGCCCCGAGCCTCGGCCCGAGGACCGGGAGGTTCGGCTTGACCCGAAGCTCGGCGTCGACGGCCCCGAACTCGACGTCCTTGACGCGCAGTTCGTCGCGGATCTCGTCACGGTGTGCCGCAGCACGAGGCGCGCCCTCGACGACGAGCCGGCGGAGCGGCTGCTGCACCTTGATGCCGGCCGCCTGACGTGCCTGGTGACCGAGCCCGACGACCTCGCGCACGTCGGCGATCTCGCCGAGCAGCTCGTCGTCGACCCTGCCGCCTCCCGGCCACCCGGCCACGTGGACCGAGGTCGGTGCGTCGGCGCACACGTCGCGCACGAGCGTCTGCCACAGGTGCTCGGCCAGGAACGGCATCACGGGGGCGATCACGCGAAGGCCCTGGACGAGCGCGTGCCAGAGCGTGCGCAGCGCGAGCTCGTCGCCGTCCCAGAACCGGCGCCGCGAGCGGCGGATGTACCACTTCGAGACGTCCTCGGCGAAGCTTTCGAACGCCCGGATCACGTCGACGGTGAGCCAGCGCTCGTAGGCGTCGGTCGCCTCGCGGACGAGTGCGGCCGTGCGCGCCACGAGCCAGCGGTCGAGCGGGCGGAGCGAGGCGTCGGGGCCGGTCTCGAGGTCTTCGAGACGCGGGGTGAATCCCTCCACGTTCGCGTACTGGACGAGGAACGTCGCGCTGTGCCAGAAGGTCAGCAGCCTGCGCTGGATCTCGTGCGCCGGCCCGAAGCCGAAGAGCAGATTCCGGTCGGGCGGCTGGGCGCAGTACTGCCAGCGCATCACGTCGGCGCCCATGCGAGCGAAGGCGTCCTGGGCGTCGATCATGTTCCCCCACGAGCCGTGCATCTCGCGGCCGTTCTCGTCGAGCATCTTCTCGTAGCCGAGCACCTTCGTGAACGGCGCGCGCCCGGTCAGGGCGACCGACATGAAGAGCTGTGAGTAGAACCACAGCCGGATCTGCTCGCGCATCTCGGAGACCCAGTCGGCCGGGAACCACTCCTCCCAGTAGGCGTGATCCGGGAGGTCGGCGCGCGTCAGCCCCTTCGCCGCCCCGGTCGCGTAGCCCTCCGGGACGTACACGGGGCTCTGCCAGCCGAGTGTCGAGAAGGGAACGATGCCGGCGTCGAGCCAGACGTCGCCGACCTCGGCGATCCGCTCGACGTCCTCCCCGCACGCCTCGCAGCGGATGCGCACGCCGTCGACCCAGGGGCGGCGGAGCTCCGGCAGCTCGCCCACCGGCGCGGTCGCCCGCTCGAGCAGCTCGGCCTTCGAGCCGATCACGTTCAGCGTCCCGCAGGAGCACGGATAGAACGGCAGCGGCAGGCCGTAGTAGCGCCGGCGCGAGATGTTCCAGTCGCCCATGTTGCGCAGCCAGTCGTCCATCCGCTTCCCCATGTAGGCGGGCGTCCACTCGACGGTCGCGTTCGCGTCGAGAAGCGGCTGCCTGAGCTCCTCGACGGCGAGGAACCAGTCGTCGGAGAGGCGGAAGATGAGCGGTGTGTCGCAGCGCCAGCAGTGCGGATACCGGTGCTCGTAGAGGCCCGCCTGGACGAGCAGCCCGCGCTCGGCCAGGTCGCCGACGATCTGGTCGGCCGCGTCCCCGGTCGAGGTTCCGTGCAGCCAGCCGTAGTCGTCGTAGAAGCGGCCCGACTCGTCGACGGGCGTCAGGATCGGGAGGTCGTGCTCGCGGGAGAGCTCGAAGTCCTCGGCGCCGCAGCCCGGCGCGATGTGGACGATGCCGGTGCCCTCGTCGACCGACACGTCGTCCCACGGGATAACCCGGTGCTCCACCCCGGCTCCCGGCGGCAGCGTGTCGAACGGGCCGTCGTAGCGGAGCCCGGCGAGCTCCGTGCCCGGCACCGTCTCGGCGAAGGCCTCCTCGGGAAAGCGCGCCGCCATCACCCACTCACCGTTGGCGCGCCGCCCGTAGGGCTGGTCGGGGTGCACGGCAGCCGCCACGTTGGCGGGCAATGTCCACGGCGTCGTCGTCCAGATCACGAGCGACTCGCCGGGGCGCTCGCGCAGCGGGAAGCGGACGTAGAGCGAGGGGTCGGATCGGTCCTGGTAGACGCCCGACTGCGAGAGCTCGTGCTGCGACAGCGACGTCCCGCAGCGCGGGCACCACTCGGTCGAGCGATGGCCCATGAACACGCGGCCGCGCTCGTGCATCAGCTTCAGGAACCGCCAGATGTACTCGATGTTCGTGTCGCTGAACGTGAAGTAGTCCGCGCCCCAGTCCATCCACTGGCCGAGGCGGATCGAGCCCTTCGTCAGTTCGTGGGCCGACCAGATGACCTTCTCGCGACACCGGCGCGCGAACTCGGCGAGGCCGAATTCCTCGATCTCGCGCTTCGAGTTGAGCCCGAGCTCGCGCTCGACGCCCACCTCGATCCAGAGCCCCTGGCAGTCGAACCCGTTCTGGTAGCGCTGGTGGTAGCCGCGCATCGCCTTGTAGCGCTGGAAGACGTCCTTGAGCGTCCGGCCCCACGCCGTGTGCACGGCAAGGGACTTGTTCGCGGTGACGGGGCCGTCGACGAAGCTGAACCGCGGGCCGTCGGCGTTCTGCTCGCGGAGCCGCCGGAAGGTCTCCTCGCGCTCCCAGAGCGCGAGGATTTCGCGCTCCAGCGCGTCGTGATCCGGCTTGTCCGGGAGCCGTGCGAACATGCGGCCGATTCTAGGGAAGGAGTTTTCGGGGTTCGTCGTTGTAGAGAATGGGTACTTGCACGACCCGGACTAGAGTCGTGCGCACATCGAACACGGAAGGACCAATGGCACTCAACGTGACGACCGAGACCTTCGATCAGGAGGTCATCCAGAGCGAGAAGCCCGTTCTCGTCGATTTCTGGGCAGAGTGGTGTGGCCCGTGCCACGCCGTCGCCCCCGTCCTCGACCGCATCGCGGCCGAGCGCGAGACCGAGCTCAAGCTCGTCAAGGTCAACATCGACACGGAGCACGAGCTCCAGCAGCGCTACGGCGTTGCCTCGATCCCGACGATGATCCTCTTCAGGGACGGCGAGCCGTCCGCGTCCGTCATCGGCGCCCAGCCCAAGGGCGCAATCGAGCGGTCGCTGGGCCTCGCGGTCTAGCTCCCTCACTCCTGCCGGTGTCTGGTGTCCGACTTGAAGTCGGACACCAGACGCGCGGTCCGCGGCCCCAGCCGTGGGCGAGGCTCCGCCAGGCGGCGAGCGCGTTCTTCACGGCTGTGAAGGCGAGCTCGCTGCCGGTGTCTGGTGTCCGACTT
>JBKPNM010000088.1:0-8273 GCA_046732615.1 Actinomycetota bacterium
ACGGACGCTGCCGCCCCCCTGCGAAGTACGACCGCCGCCGTGCCCTGAGGTCGCGCGCGCGACCGACGTACAGGGCGAGGCCGCCCGCGCCGCGGAAGACGTAGACGCCCGGTCGTCGCGGGGCGCCGGCGACGAGCGAGCGCTTCACGTGCAGCCGGCGCGCGCGCGGCGCGGCGAGCTCGACGAGATCGGCGAGCGTGCGCGCGCCGCGCTCCTGGGCGAGGCCGACGAGGACGACGAGGATCTCCGCGGTCGCGCGGGCGTCCGGCAGCGCCCGATGGCACGGCTCGGTCGGGACGCCGAAGAAATGCGCTAGCGACGCGAGGCCCACCCGGCGTGTCCGCTCGCCGAGGAGGCGCCGCGCGAGCCAGACCGTGTCGACCACGGGCGAGGCGATGCGGCGCCCGGTGAGCAGCTCGACCTCGCGGTCGAGGAAGGCGAGGTCGAACCGCGCGTTGTGGGCGACCACGGCCGCGTCCCCGGTGAAGGCGAGCAGGCGCCGGATTGCGGGCTCGACGCGCGGCGCTCCGCGCAGGGCGTCTTGCCGGATCCCCGTCAGCGACGTGACGGCGGGCGGGAGCCGTACACGCGGATCGACGAGCGTCTCGAACGCGTCGACGAGCTCGAGCGCCCGCACGCGCTGGGCGCCGATCTCGCAGATCCGCGAGGTGCGAGGCGACAGCCCGGTGGTCTCGAGGTCGACGACGACGAAGTGGGCGTCCTCGAGCTGGACCTCGGCCCCGGGTGGTGCGGCGAGGCCGACCGAGGTCCCGCGCCACGCAAGGCGCGCGTCACCCGTGACGACGTCGTCGAGCAGTGAGCGCGCGAGGGCCGCCGGCGCGCTCGCGAGCGCGAACAGCACCCGGGCGGCCTCCTCGGCAGGCACGGGTCCCCTCCGCGCGTCGACGAGCTCGACGAGCCGGTCCGCGGCGTCGAACGAGAGCTGCACACGGGCGATCGTACGCGAACATACGTTCGATCACAAGCGGCGGGCGAGAAAGGGCGCCGGACGACTTGCGAAGGCAGTTGCGGCCCGCGAAAGCGGGACGCCTCAGCGATTTGCCCCGCCGAAGGCGGGGTTCGGGCAGATTCCCGCTTCGCGGACGAGAACACGTCTGCCCGCCACAAGGCGGGCCGCGGGACGGAAATCCGCTCAGCGGATCTCCGTCCCGCCAGCTACCTCAGTTCACAGCTTTCTTCAGCTGCGAGCCGGCCGAGAACTTCGGGACGTTGGCGGCCTGGATCTGCACCTTCTCACCGGTGCGCGGGTTCACGCCCTGGCGGGCGGCGCGCCGCGTCACGTGGAACTTGCCGAAGCCGGTGAACGTGATGGAGTCGCCCCCCTGCAAGGTGCTCTCGATCACGCCGAGGGCCGCGTCGACGGCCGAGCCGGCGTCGCGCTTCGACAGGCCCGCCTTGTCGGCGACGGCATCCACGAACTCCTGCTTGGTCACGTTTCGATCCTCCCTGGGTCGTTGGTGCGTTTACCCCGCCCGAGCCTATAACGCGGGCGGATTCGGCTCAACCATGCGGGTTCATTCCCTGCTCCCGCGTCTCGAGCAGCTCGGTGGCACGGTAGAGCGAGGCGAGCCGCACGCCGAGCCGCGCGAGGGCGTCGGTACCGCCCTCTTCGCGGTCGACGACGCACACGGCGTGCCGTACGACGAGCCCGGCCGCGCGAACGGCCTCCACCGCTTCGCAGAGGGCGCCGCCGGAGGTGACGACGTCCTCGACGAGGCACACGATCTCCCCGGGCCCGTACGGCCCTTCGATGCGGTTCCCGGTGGCGTATCCCTTGGTTTCACCCCGCACGATGATGAACGGCAGCCCGGACGCCATCGCCGCCGACGCGGCCAGCGCGACCGCCCCGAGAGCGGGGCCGCCGAGCCGCGCGGCCTCGGGCTCGACGTCCTGCACGGCGGCCGCCAGGCGCTCGCCGAGCTCGCGGAGCAGCACGGGATCCGTCTCGAAGCGGTACTTGTCGAGGTACCAGCGCGACCGCTTGCCGGAGCGGAGGGTGAAATCACCCTCCAGCAGAGCCACGTCGAGGAGTCGCCGGCCGAGCTCGTCGACGGCGGTCGTCATCTGAAGGCGCCTCGTGCGACCTCGACGAGGCGGTCGCGTTCCGGCGTGCCGGGACGGAGCTCGACCTCCGAGCCGTCTCGCCAGGCCACGACGACGCGCCGCGAGTCCTTGCGGCGGAGCCGCGTCAGGACGTAGGCCGCGAGCGCGGCGACGGCCACGACGAGAAGCCTCACGTCTCACCTCCGGCCACCCGACGGAGCGCCGTGCGGAGGTCGAAGGCGACGAGACCTGCCGTCGGCTCGCTCACCGTCGTCGCGGTGATCGACCGCTCGTCGTCGCGCACGACGACGAGGCCGCCGCGCTCGAGCTCGACGTGGACGCGCTCGACCGTCTCACCCGGCCGGACGGCGGCGGCCTCCGAGAGCAGGGCATGCCCCGCCTTGGCGAGGTCTCGCGCGCGGTCGTCGTCCGACGTCCGGGCCGCCTCGACCTCTCCCCCGGCGCGCGAGATCACGACCTCGACGACCTGCGTGGAGAGCCCGACGAGCTCCGACAGGGCGGCGGACGCGTCCATCCCGGCGCCCGAAGCTAGCAGAGCACGCCGGTCCGTACGGCACCATCCGCCCGTGCGAGCCATCGGCGCGACCTTCGACCGCTTCTTCTCCGAGCGCGGAACGCACCTCGCGGCGATGGTCGCGTACTTCGCGCTCGCCTCGTTCGTGCCGTTGATCTTCCTCGCGCTCTCGGTGCTCGGCTTCCTCGACCAGGCCGACCAGTCGAGCGCGCTCGTGTCCTACCTGGAGGACGTGTTCCCGGACCGGTCTGTCGAGTCGATCGTGAACGTCGTGGACGCGGTGCAGCGCAATGCGACGACGCTGTCGGTCGTCGGCGCCGTGGCGCTGCTCTGGAGCTCGGTGTCGCTGTTCTCCGCCCTCGAGTCGGCGTTCAACATCCTCTACGGCCGGCCGAACCGGCCGTTCCTGCGCGGAAAGGCGCTTGCGAGCATCTACATGACGTCTGCCCTGGTCGTCCTCTTCGCGGGCCTCACTGTCGGCACGCTGGGCTACGACCTCCTCAGGCGCTACGCGACGGACGTCGTTTCGAACCAGTGGGTGGCGCTCACGCTGACGCTGGTCGTGTCGGGCGCCGCGCTCTTCGCGTTCCTCCAGTCGGCGTACTACCGGCTCCCGAACGCCCGCCTCACGCACCGCGAGGTGCTTCCTGGCGCGACCCTCGGGGCGATCGTCCTGGTCGGGACGCTCCAGGCGCTGCCGTTGTTCGTCTCGCTCTCGTCGGACGTGGTCGCGCTGCAGGCGCTCGGAACGACGTTCCTGCTCCTCGTCTGGCTCTACGTGATGGCCAACGTGATCGTCTTCGGCGCCGCGCTCAACTACGTGCTCGCGTACGGGGTGACGGGACGCGCGGTCGAGCCGAGGCGCGGCACCGTGACTGCGTCAGGGGACTAGAAGCGCCGCGAGCCGTCGGGCCGCACGTGCGCGGTGGGAGCCGGTCACCTTCCACGCATCGCCGAGCACGGCGACCGTCTCGGTCTCGCCCTCGGGGACGAACACCGGGTCGAAGCCGAAGCCTTCGCGTCCCGACGCCTCGCGCGCGATCGACCCCTCGAGCGTCCCCTCGGCGACCGCCTCACGTCCGTCGGGGTCGATCGCGACCATTACGCAGACGTACCTCGCGGCACGCTCGTCCGCGCTCGCGAGCGCCTCGAGCATGCGACCGACCGGATCCCCGGCCGCCCAGCGCGCCGTTCGCACGCCCGGCCGTCCTCCGAGCGACCGCGCCTCGATCCCCGAGTCCTCGCCGAGGACCCATGCGTCGGCAGGGGCGTACAGGCGCCCCCAGACGGCCTTGATCCGCGCGTTGTCCTCGTACGTGGCGCCGTCCTCGGGCGGCGCGTCCTCGCGGCCGAGAAGCTCGACCTCGAAGCCCGGCAGCGATCGTCGCAGCTCCTCCAGCTTGTGCGGGTTCCCCGACGCCAGGACGAGCTTGTGACGCTGTGTCACTTTGCTCAGAGGAGCGAGGCGGCCTCGCACGCCGTCCGCTGCGCGGCGCGAAGCTCCTCGACGCCGCCCGCGGCGAGGTCGAGCAGCCGGTCGAGCAGCTCGCGGGAGAACGGCTCCTTCTCGGCGGTCGCCTGCACTTCGACGAGGCGGCCGTCCGCCGCGATCACGACGTTCATGTCGGTCTCGGCCGACGAGTCCTCGACATAGTCGAGGTCGAGCACCGGCTCGCCGCTCACGACGCCGACCGAGACGGCCGCGACCGAGGACGGGAGCGCCTTCGTCAGCCCGAAGCGGTCGAGCGCGCGGTAGGCGGCGACGTAAGCGCCCGTGATCGCGGCGCAGCGCGTGCCGCCGTCGGCCTGCAGGACGTCGCAGTCGAGCCAGAGCGTCCGCTCGCCGAGCGCGCGGAAGTCGCACACGCTTCGCAGGGCGCGACCGATGAGGCGCTGGATCTCGACCGTCCTCCCGTCCGGGCGGCCGCGCGAGGCGGCGCGCTGCGTGCGCTCCCCGGTCGAGGCCGGGAGCAGGGAGTACTCGGCCGTCATCCAGCCCTGTCCCTTCCCGCGCAGCCAGCGGGGGATGTCCTCGTCGATCGTCGCCGTGCAGAGGACGACCGTGCGCCCCTGCGCGTAGAGCACCGAGCCGTGCGGTTGCTCGAGGAAGTCGGGCTGGAGATCGAGCTCGCGGAGCTCGTCGGGCCTGCGTCCGTCGTGGCGTGTCAGGGCGTCGTCCTCCTCCGTGTCGGCGGTCGGCGTTCGCGCGGGATCATGCCGCCTGCGGCGCGACCCCGGCGAGCGTGACGCGCTCGACGTCCCGCACGGGCAGCTGCAGGAAGCGCTTTCCCATCTCCGCGAAGTCGTCGGGTTCGCCCGTGGTCAGGAACCGCACGGTGCCCTCGCGGCGCTCGTCGTTCTCGATGCCCTTCCGCGCGAGCGTCTCCGCGACCTCGCGCGCCGTCTCGTCGGCCGAGAAGACGAGCGTCACGGAGCGGCCGAACGCGCGCTGGAAGATCGGGCGCACGATCGGGTAGTGCGTGCACCCGAGGATGACCGTGTCGACGCCCGCCTCCCTGAGCGGGGCCGCGACCTCGCGCACGGCGTCGGTCGTCTCCTCGCCGAACGGGTCGGGCCCCTCGATCAGCGGGACGAGCCGCGGGGCCGGCACGGCGATCAGCTCGACCCCGGCGTCGTAGGCGTGGACGAGCTCCTCGTAGCGGCGGCTCGCCACCGTTGCCTCCGTCGCGAGCAGCCCCACGCGCCGGTTGCGCGTCGCGAGCGCCGCCGCGTGCGCCTCGGGCTGGAGCACCCCGACGACCGGGACGCGGAGCGCCCGCTGGAGGTCGCGGAGCCCCGCCGCGGTCGCCGAGTTGCACGCGACCACCACGAGCTTCACGCCCTCCTCCTCGAGCCGGGCTCCGATCTCGAGCGCGAAGACACGCACCTCGTCGAGCGGTCGCGGGCCGTAGGGAAGCCGCGCGTTGTCGCCGAGGTAGACCGCGTCCTCGTGCGGGAGCGTCACGAGCAGCTCGTGGAGGACGGTGAGGCCGCCCACCCCCGAGTCGAAGACGCCGATCGGCCGGCCGTCCATCGGCGGGGATGATACGGCGACCTTCCGGATCGCTCACATGTGTGGGCTACCCTGGCCGCCGTGTCGGGCTACAGCAGAGGGGTCCTGCTCGTCCTGCTCGTCCTGCTCGCGACGGTCGCAGCGCTGCTCGCATCCGCTCCGGCGCTCGCCTCGAGCCGCCAGGACGTGACGATCGCAGCGACGGACGGAACGTCGCTCGCAGCGACCCTCACGCTGCCGGACGGCGCCGTCCCGCAGGGCGGCTGGCCCGCGGTGATCTTCATGCACGGCCTCGGCGGCAATCGCTCGTCGACGCTCACGCTCGCGCAGCAGATGGGGATCGGCGAGCGCTATGCCGTCCTCGCCTTCGACGCGCGCGGCCACGGCGAGTCGGGCGGGCTGGTCGGGATCGACGGCCCGAAGGAGATCGCCGACGTGAAGGCCGTCTTCGCGTGGCTCCGCAACCGGTCCGACGTCTCCGACACGCGAATCGGCGGCTGGGGGGTCTCCTACGGCGGCGGCGCGGCGTGGAACTCGCTCGCGGCGGGCGTGCCGTGGGCGGCGCTCGGGATCTCGATGAGCTGGGTCGACCTCGCGGACGCGCTGGTGCCGCAGGGGCTCGCGAAGAGCGGCGTGATCGCAGGCTTCCTCGGCTCGCTCGACCCGAAGCGCGTCGACGCCGAGGTGTTCGCGCTCCGCGACGCGGCGTTCGCCGGCGACCTCGCGACGGTGCGTCCGTTCGCTGCCGCACGCTCGTCGCTGCCCGCCCTGAAGGGCATCAAGACCCCGGTGTTCATGATGCAGGGACGGCGCGACTTCGCCTTCGGGATGGAACACGCGCTCGCGGCCTACCGCGCGCTTGCCGGCCCCAAGCAGCTGTGGTTCGGCCTCTCCGGGCACGCGCCGTCGTCCGGCGTCGCCGCCGACACGCCCGCGATGCTCGCCGAGGGCGCCCGCTGGTTCGACCGCTTCCTTCGCGGCGACACCGCGGCGCCGCTGCCGAAGCCTGTCGCGATCTCGCCCGAGCGCTGGAGAGGGCAGCCCGTGCGGTTCGCAGGCCTGCCGAAGGTCGTCACGCCGAAGGCGACGCCGTTCGCGAAGCGCGCCTCGTTCACGCAGTCGGGTCGCTACCGGGTGACGCTGCCGCGGCTCGCGCGACCCGCCGAGGTGTTCGGGTCGCCGGTCGTCACCGTCACCGCGAACGCCTCCGGCGGCTGGTCGCGGATCGTCGCCGTCCTCAGCGCACGGACGCCGACCGGCAAGGAGATCGTCGTCGCCGGCGGCGGCGTCCCCGCGAAGGCCGGAAAGCGCACCTACCGGATCGTGCTCGGCAACCAGGCGACGTTCGTGCCGAAGGGGTCGCGGCTCCAGGTCACGGTCGGCTCGTCGTCGCTCGCCCAGAGCCCCGGGAACCTGCTCTACCTCGACCTGCCCTTCCCCTCCACAGCGCGGCTCGTCGTCACCGGCGGCACCTTGCGGCTTCCGCAGCTCGCGACGCCGGTCTCCCGATGAAGCGGGCACTCGCCGTCGTCGCCGCGGCGCTCGCGGTCGTCGCCGCGGCCGGCGCGGCGACGACCGCCGACCCGGGCGTCACGCCGACGACCGTCCTGATCGGCGGCACCGTCCCGCTCTCGGGCGAGGCGGCCGCGTTCGGGGCCGTCGGGCCCGGAGCGAAGGCCTACTTCGACTACGTCAACTCGAAGGGCGGCGTCAACGGCCGCAAGATCGAGTACCGCTACTACGACGACGCCTACAACCCGGCCCAGACCGTCCAGCTGACGCGCAAGCTCGTCGAGCAGGGCGGCGTCTTTGCGATCTTCGACGCCGTCGGCACCGCGAACAACCTCGCGATCCGGGAGTACCTGAACGCCCAGAAGGTGCCGCAGCTCTTCTCCGGCGACGGCTCGCAGGCGCTGGGCGGCTCGTCGGCGCGCTACCCGTGGACGGTCGGGTTTCTCCCGAGCTACCGCGGCGAGGGCGCGGTGCTGGGGAGGGACGTCGTCGCGACGCGGCCGAAGGCGAAGATCGCGGTGTTGCTCGAGAACACGGAGCTCGGCAAGGACATGGCCCGCGGCCTCTCGCGCGCCGTCGTCGGCAAGGGGCCGAGGATCGTCGCCTCGGAGCCGTACGAGCTGACGACGACGGACGTCGTCTCGCAGATCGCGAAGCTCAAGGGCTCCGGCGCCGACACGCTGATGCTGTTCGCGACGCCGAAGTTCATGATCCAGGCGATCGTCGCGGCGAAGAAGCTCGCCTGGAAGCCGCAGCTCTACCTCGCGTCGGTGTCGATCGAGCCGACGATCATGGCGATCGCGCGGGCGAACGCGCCCGACCTCACGCGCGGCGCGCGCGCGATCGCGTTCGTGAAGAACCCGAACGACCCGATCTGGCGGAAGGATCCCGCCGTCGCTCTCTACAGGTCGATCCTGAAGCGGTTCGCGCCGGGCGCGAAGCCGACCGACGTCTACAACTGGTACGGCATGACCGTCGCCTGGACGATGGTCGACACGCTGAAGCACGCGGGCAAGAGCCTCACTCGCGCGGGGGTGCTCCGCGCAGCGCGCAGCCTCGACACGACCGCCAACCCGTTCCTGCTACCCGGGACGCGCCTGCACACGTCGGCGAAGGACGCGTTCCCGCTCGACACCGTCTACCTGTACC
>JBKPNM010000089.1:0-4494 GCA_046732615.1 Actinomycetota bacterium
CATGCGCTCCTCGAGGAGCGCCGCACGCGGGCCGGTGGTCAGCCAGCCGGACCGCAACGTCTCCGCGACGGCCTCGACCTCCTCGTCGCCGATCGCCGGCGGCTGGAAGCCGAGCGGGGTGCTACGACGGGTCCGCATCGATCCGGAAGCGTACGGCGTCCGCCGCACGGCGCCCGCGCTCCAGCGCCTCGTCGCGGTCGCGGCCGGTGGCGAGCACCGCGCCCGCGCGGTCGGAG
The DNA here is from genome assembly GCA_046732615.1 of Actinomycetota bacterium. GTDB lineage: Bacteria > Actinomycetota > Thermoleophilia > Gaiellales > Gaiellaceae > Gaiella. The sequence continues at coordinate 237 of JBKPNM010000089.1, forward strand.
CCTCGCCGGAACGCGCCGAAGACGTGCCCCGGGCGACGATAGATCCGCACCCACTCGACGCCGGCGACGGCTTCTGCGACGAGGACGCCCTCGACCTCTACGAGGGTGCCCGGCGGCGGAGCGAGGAAGACGACGGCGGCTCCGCCTCGTCCCGACGGGACACGGCTTCGTGCCTGGCACGAAGGCATGTCCTGCGCGGACACGTCCTCGCCGACCGCGAACCGAACGGCCAGGGCGTTCAGGTCGACGCCGGTCGCGACCCGGCAGAGCTCGGCGTCGTGGCCGCCGCCCAGGCGCGCCGCGACCTCCATCACGACCGGCCCGCCGGGTCCGATCCGCAGCTGCGTGTACGAGGGGCCGTCCGCGATTCCGACCGCCTCGACCGCCGCGCGGGCGACCGCGACGACCGGCTCGACGTCGTGCAGCGACGGCCAGGCGTGCGCGAGCGCGACCCCGAACGCAGGCGGCTCGGCGGTCAGGCGGTCGGTCACCGTCAGCGGAACGAGCTCGCCGTCCACCGACACCGCGTTGACGGTCACCTCGGGCCCGTCGACGAGCTCCTCGACCAAGACCGTCCCGCCGCGCGACTCGTCCGCCGCGGCTGCGAGCGCGCCATCGAGCTCGTCGCGCCCGGTCACGAGCGTCAGCCCGCGCTGGCCCTGGCGGTCGGGCGCCTTGACGACGACGGGGAACCGCAGCGCGGGATCGCGGGGGTCGAGGGCCCGCGCGTGCGGTACGCCCGCCGCGCCGAACGCCTCACGCTGTCGTGCCTTCGACGTCGCGATCGAGCCCGTCCGCGGGTCGATCGGGTGCGCAAGCCCGATCCGCTCGGCGACGCGCGCCGCGATGCCGACCGGCCAGTCCGCCCCCGGGGAGACGATGCCGTCGACGTCGCGGGCTCGCGCCAGCCGGTCGACCGCCTCCTCGTCCTCCGACGAGATGATCGCGCGCTCGTCGGCGAACGCGAAGCCGGGCGCCTGCGGGTCGCGGTCGACCGCGATCACGTCGATGTCCCGCCGGCGGCGGGCCGCCTCTAGCAGCCCGAGCTGGGCAGGCCCTGCGCCTAGGACGAGGAGACGCCGACGCGTCCGAGGACGCCCCGCCACCAGGCCTCGTTGTCGCGGTACCACGCCACGGTGCGCTCGAGGCCGTCCTCGAAGCCGATCGACGCCCGCCAGCCGGTCAGCCGCTCGAGCTTGTCGGTCGAGCCGATGTGACGGTCGACCTGACCGGGCCGCTCCTCGACGTGCACGGTCGCGGCGCCCGGCCGGCCGACCGCCTCGAGCACGAGACGCGCGATCTCCGTGACGGAGATGTCGACGCCCGTGGCGACGTTGACCACCTCGCCCGCGACGCGGTCGAGCGGCGCGTCGATCAGCGCCTCGATCGCCGAGGCAGTGTCGTCGACGTGCAGCCAGTCGCGGCTCGCGTGCCCGTCACCGTGGATCGTCAACGGCTCGCCGGCGAGCGCCTGCGTGATGAACCGCGGGACGACCTTTTCCGGGTGTTGCCGCGGCCCGTAGTTGTTGAACGGTCGCACGATGACGACCGGAAGCTCGTACGTGATGCGGTAGCTGTACGCGAGGCGGTCGCCGCCCGCCTTCGTCGCGGCGTACGGGCTGCGCGGGTTGAGCGGGTGCTCCTCGTCCATCGGGTCGCGCTCGGCGGTCCCGTACACCTCGCTCGAGGAGACGAGCAGGAACCGCTCGACGGGCGTCTCGCGGATCGCGTCGAGCAGGATCTGCGTCCCCTCGACGTTCGTCGTCACGAACGCGGAGGCTCCCTCGCGGATCGACTTCTCGACGTGCGACTCCGCGGCTGCGTTGACGATCACGTCGACGCCGCCCACGACCTCGCGCACGAGGTCCGCGTCGCGGATGTCGCCGTGGACGAACTCGAGCCGCGGATGGCTCATCACGTCGGCGAGGTTCTCGAGATTCCCGGCGTACGTGAGCGCGTCGAGCGAGATCACGTCGTGAGCCGTGTGCTCGAGCAGGTGGCGAATCAGGTTCGAGGGGATGAACCCGGCGCCGCCGGTGACGAGAACCCGGCTCAAGCTCGCTCACATCTCCTTGTCGACGAGGTAGAGAGGCCGATGCTCCACGACGCGCTGGATTCTGCCGAGATGCTCGCCGACGAGGGCGAGGATGAAGCCCTGGACGCCGAGCACCGCGACGACGAGCGCGCCGAGCAGGAGCGGTCCCGGGAAGTTCGACTCGGTGACCCAGTAGACGATCCCGTAGATGCCGAGCGCGAGCGACGCGAGCGAGCACACCGTGCCGAGCACGATCCCGGCGGTCTGGATCGGCTGCGGCCAGAAGCCGGCGAGCACGTGGAGCGCGAGCCGCGTGAGACGGAGCGGTGAGTAGCGGGACGCTCCCTGGCGCGGCGCGTGGCCGACGTCGACCTCGACGACCGAAGCGCCACCCGAGAGGACGAGCGCCTTCGTGAACTTCTGCCGGCCGATCGCGCCCAACATCGGCTCGAGCGCAGTCCGCCTGTACGCGTTGAACGCGCAGCCGAAGTCCGAGATCGCGACGCCCGTGAAGCGCCGCAGCATCCCGTTGATGAGGCGCGAGGGAAGCGTCCGCCCCCAGGAGTCGTGACGCGCGGCGCGCCGCCCGCTGGCGACGTCGTACCCCGCCTCGACGGCCTCGACCAGCTTCGGCACGTCCTCCGGCGGGTTCTGCAGGTCGCCGTCCATCGTCACGACGACGTCGCCGCGCGCCCGCGAGAGGCCCGCGTGCATCGCGGGATGCTGGCCGACGTTCCGCTTCAGCCGAACGGCCCGGACGCGATCGTCTGCCGCGTGGATCCGCTCGAGTGCCGCGAACGTGCCGTCCGTCGAGCCGTCGTCCACGTAGACCACCTCGTACGGTCGCGAGAGAACCTCGAGCGCCGCCGTCAGCCTGCGGTGGAGCTCGTCCAGCGTTGCGCCCTCCTCGAACAGCGTCACGACGACCGAGACCTCCGGGCCGGGGCCGGCCGCGACGTCCCCCTCAGGGGCGCTCAGGGTCTCGGGCCGCGCCATCGCCTCCGGGAGCGTACCCCCGGTAGCGTGACCGGAGTGGCGTGGCGTCGCGGCGAGACGATCGTGCATCGCGAGGTGTGGCGCGGCGTGCCGTGGTGCGCGTCGCCCGTGGTCGTCGTCGAGGACCGGGCCGAGCTTCTCGTGACGTACCTCCCCGAAGAGGCGCCGTTCGCGTTCCCGCCGAGCGCAGACGGACGTCCGCACCCGTGGCAGGGGAAACGCGCGTGGTCGGGGCACGGAGTGCTCACGCTGAGGCGTCCCGGCGAGGCTTACTCCGTCTGGCACCTCTGGGACGGTCCCGAGCGCCGCTTCGCGGGCTGGTACCTGAATCTCGAGGAGCCGTTCCGACGCACGACCATCGGCTACGACACCCAGGACCTCGAGCTCGACGTCTGGATCCCGGTCGGCGAGCCATGGCGCTTCAAGGACGAGGAGCTCCTCGCGGAACGTGTGCTCGACGGCCGCTACACCGACGAGCAGGCCGACGCGATACGGGCGCTCGGACGGACGATCGGCGACATGCTCGATCGCGGTGAGCGCTGGTGGGACGCCCACTGGGCCGGCTTCGAACCGGACCCGGGCTGGGGCGCCCCCGCGTTTCCACATGGATGGCAGGAGGCGCCGGTCGCGCCGGCGCCGCCTCCCATGGGGTACCGGCTGCTCTAGAGGGCTGGTTCGACGGGATCGGCCCTCCATCTGGGGCAGGAGCCGTGTGCGACGTCCGACACGAGCCGTAGCGGCATCGAGCCCCCCGTGTGGTTGTCTTCCTCCGATGGACGTCTTCCGGCCCGCGACGCTGGACGAGGCGCTTCGGCTGCGGGCCGAGCACCCCGGCGCACGGCCGATCCAGGGCGGGACCGACGTGATGGTCGAGCTGAACTTCGGGCACTCGCGACCTCCCGCGCTCCTCGACCTGAGCGAGGCGCGCGAGCTCCGGGGCTGGTCGGAGGACGACGGCGTGCTCAGGCTCGGCGCCGGGTTGACCTACACGGAGGCGATGTCCCGACCGCTCGCGGTGAAGCTACCCGCGCTCGCGGAGGCGTCGCGGACGGTCGGCTCGCCGCAGATCCGAAACCGCGGGACGATCGGCGGCAACCTCGGCACGGCTTCTCCCGCGGGCGACGCGCTGCCGCCGCTCCTCGCCGAGCGTGCCGAGGTCGAGGTCGCGAGCGTCCGCGGCAGCCGCGTGCTTCCCCTCGAGGGGTTCCTGCTCGGCGTGAAGCGGAC
>JBKPNM010000090.1:0-47582 GCA_046732615.1 Actinomycetota bacterium
CCCTTGCCCCGCTCGGCCGTCCATTCCTCCCGTGAGCCGAAGTCGTAGACGTAGCCGAAGACGACGTCGTCCATCGTCGGCCCTTCCGCGACGGCGAGGGACAGGGAGAAGAAGGGAATGCCCCGCTTCGCGTTGACGGAACCGTCGATCGGATCGACGACGACGGTGAGCGGCCCGCCCGGGCCCACGACCCGCGTCCCGATCTCCTCCGAGACGAGCGTCAGGCCGGTGCCGAGGTCGTCGAGTCGCCGCACGATCGCGCCCTCGGCGGCAGCGTCGATCGCGGTCGTGTCGTCGCCGCCCTCTCCTGAACCGAGCACGGGCTCGCGCTCGAGGCGCGTTGCAAGCTTGGCGAGCACCGCTTCGAGATCGCGCGCGCAGTTACGCGAGACCTCGAGCCATTCGATCACGCGTCGACGGGGTGGATCAGGAGCCCGGAGAGCAGCTTCGGGAAGAAGTAGGTCGCCTTCTGCGGCATCGTGCGTCCGTCCCGCGCGCGCGCGAACACGTCCTCGACACGCAGCGGGCGCAGCAGGAAGGCGCAGTCGTCGTCGCCCACGAGCCGCGCGAGCGCCTCGCCGCGGTCGGGAGTGTACGAGAGACCGTCGTGGCCGAATCGGTCGACGAGCTCGACGTCCAGCTCGCCGGCCCCCGCGCGGACAAGGCGAGCGTCGCTCCCGCGCACGAAGACGACCGCGGCCTCGTCGTCCGGGACGGCGTCGAGGCAGTCGATCGCCGCCGCCACGCTCGAGAACGCCTCGCCGGGCGGATCGATGTCCGGACGACCAGCGAACACACGGTGGGTAGGGAAGATCTCGAGTCCGGGGTCGGAGGTCGAGACGAGAACCGCGAGCAGTCGGTCGGCGCCGTCCTCGTGCGCAAAGGCGACCGCCGTCTCGTAGCGGTGGTGACCGTCGGCGATCAGAAGCCTGACGTCCTCGAAGAACCCTTCGACGCCGGTCTCTCCGCCGATCCGCCACAGGCGGGTTCCCTCGACGTCGAGGTCGGGCGGACGGCTCTGCGGCCGCGAGAGCGGCGGCGTGCCCTCGTAGAGCAGGAAGATCGGCTCGAGCTGGGCCCGGGTCGCCCGCACAAGCGCGAGACGCCCCTCGATCGGCCCCGCGTGCGTGCGCTCGTGCGGAAGGACCGCACCGGTCTCGTACGGTTCCGCGCGCAGCGACGCGACGACCCCGGCACGCGAGCGCGCGACGCTGTCGGGCCCGACGAAGTCCTGCTCGAGCCACCAGACCGCCGGCGTCTCCTCGCGGACGAGCACCCCGTCGGCGAGCCAGTCGCGGAACCGCTCTCCCGCCGTCTCCGCGTCGGGCTCGAGCGTCAGGCGGACGATGTTGTGCGGGTCGCGGGCGCGCAGCTCCTCCGCCGCGCGGGCGTCGAGGACGTCGTACGGCGGGGCGGTCTGCGCGTCGTCCGGCCGCGCGTAGCGAACCGCGCGGAACGAACGGACATCGGCCACCGCGCGAGCCTACACTCACCCGGTGGCGACCATCGCCGAGCTCGTCGAGGACCGCACCGTCGACGGGGTGTTCGCGGTCGCCCGCAAACGCCGCCTCACGACCCGCGGCGGGAAGCCCTACCTCGCACTCGAGCTCGTCGACCCGAGCGGCCGCATCGAGGGCCGTGTCTGGGACGACGTCGATCTCCTCGACCGCCGCTTCGGCGAGGGAGACGCCGTGCGCGTGCTGGGCCGCGTGGAGCGCTTCGACGGCCGGCTCCAGCTCGCCGTGCGCACCGTCGAGACTGCGGGGGCCGATCCGGGCAGCCTCGTACCCACGTTGCGACGCGACGCCGAGGAGCTCGAGGGGTTCCTCGAGTTCCTCGCCGCGGAGATCGCCCACCCCGGGCTCGCGGCCCTCGTCGGCCGCGTCCTGGCCGACGACGCCGTGCGGACCGGCATGCGGTCGCTTCCCGCGGCCGGCGCGGACGGGCATCACGGCTACGCAGGAGGGTTGCTCGAGCACACGGTCGGCGTCGCGACCGTCGCCCGCGAGACGGCGCAACACCATCCGCGACTGCGGGCCGACCTCCTCCTTGCGGCCGCGCTCCTCCACGACGTCGGACGCGTGCGCGAGCTCGGGCCCGCGCCATCGTTCCGGCCGACACGGGAGGGCGCGATCCTCGGTCACGTGCACCTCGGCGTGCGGCTCGTCGACGAGCGCGCGGACGGCCTCGACGAAACGACACGCGCAGAGGTTCTCCACGCGATCGCGACGCACCACGACCGCACGGCAACCCGGACGGCGGAGGCCGCCGTCCTGTACCACGCGAACCAGCTCGATGCCGTCGCGGCGACGCGGCCCGTCGGTAACGACTGAGACTCAGACGTTGAAGCGGACGTTGAGCACGTCGCCGTCGGCGACGACGTAGGTCTTGCCCTCGAGCCGCTGCGTCCCACGGCGAGCGGCCTCGGCATGCGACCCCGCGTCGAGGAGGTCGTCGGCGGAGATCACCTCACAGCGGATGAAGCCCCGCGCGATGTCGGTGTGGATGGTCGCCGCCGCGTCGAGCGCCGTCTCGCCGCTTCGGAGCGTCCATGCGCGCGTCTCCTTCTCCCCCGCGGTGAAGAACGTGATCAGCTCGAGCGCGTCCTTCAGCCGCCCGACGACCTCGTCGAGGGCCGACCGGCCGTCCCGGAACTCCGCCGCCTCCTCCTCGGAGAGCTCCGCGAGCTCCGCCTCGAGCTTGCAGTCGATCCCGCCGGGGCCGTTCTCGACGGCCAGCAGCGGCTTGGTCGTCAGCGGGTCGAGCTCGGGCGGCAGCTCGCCTGGCCAGTCGGCGAGGGTCCGGCCCGCGTCGAGGTGGGCGAGCAGCGCGTCGAGCTGCGCGAGCTCCGCGCGCTTCGCCGCGTCGCCGGACTTCGCCTCCTTCGCGACACGCTCGCGGCGCCGCTCGACGTGATCCCGGTCGGCGACGAGCAGCTCGAGCCGGAGCGTCTCGAGGTCGTCCTCGGGCGTCGCGCCGTCGGAGAAGCCGTCGAGCACCGCGAGGATCGCGTCGACCTGGCGGAGGTTCCCGAGGAGCTGCGGCCCGGTGCCCGGCACGTCGACGACCCGGATCGCCGCCGGCGTGATTTTCTTCGCCCCGACGAGTGCGGCCAGCCGGTCGAGGCGGTCGTCGGCGATCGTCGCCATGCCGACGTTCGGCTTGTCGGTCACCGACGCGTAGGCGGTGATCTCCGCGCCCGCGCGGGTGAGCGCGTTGAACAGCGTCGTCTTGCCGCTGTTCGGTAGCCCCACGATCCCGACCTCGAGCGCCATCGGGGCGTCAGGGTAGTCGTCGCCCGGCCGGGGCTAGTGCGACTGGAAGCCCGGCTGAGAGCCTCTCCTGTACCGCTTGAGGTACACGACGCGCGGCACGGCGACGGTGATGCGGCCGTCGTCCGTCTCGAGCTCGACCGTGCCGCCGGCGCCTGCGGTGACGGCGCGCTCCACGGCGTCGGCGGCGTCGGAAGACACCATCGCGGCGATGATCTGCCCGCCGTCGAAGGCGAGCTCGATACGAATCGAATCGTCAGACAGGGCACACCACCTCGGTCAGGACGCCGTGCACGGCGTCGGGATGGACGAAGGCGACCTCGAGCCCGAACAGCCCTCGGCGCGGCTCGGCGTCGATCAGCTCGGCGCCCTTGCGCTCGAGATCGGCGAGCGCCGCGCCCACGTCGTCGACCTCGTACGCGACGTGGTGCATTCCCGGCCCCCGCTTCGCGAGGAAGCGCCCGACCGGCGTGTCGTCGCCAGTCGGTGCGAGGAGCTCGACGCGGTCGGCTCCCACGAGCACCGAGGCGGCTTCGACGCCCTGCTCCTCCACCCGCTCGCGGTGCTCCAGGGTCGCGCCGAAGAGCTCCGTGTAGGTGGAGACGGCCTCGTCCAGGTCTGCCACGGCGAAGCCGACATGATGGACCCCCCGGGCGCTCACGCCGCGATCGTACTCGGCCGGTTTCTCGGCGGGACGAGCACGTCGTCGACGAGCCCGTACTCGACCGCCTCGGCTGGAGTCATGAACCGGTCGCGGTCGATGTCGTCGAGGACCTGCTCGGTCGCGCGACCCGAGTGGCGCGCGATGATCTCCGCCATCTGGCGCGTGGTCGACTCGACCTCCCGCGCCGCGATCGTGACGTCCGTCGGCGCGCCGCGGAATCCGGCCGACCCCTGGTGGATCATCAGCTTCGCGTTCGGCAGCGCGAAGCGCTTCCCGGCCGCGCCCGCCGCGACGATCATCGCCGCCGCGGACATCCCCATCCCGAAGCAGATCGTCGAGACGTCGGGACGCACGTGCTGCATCGCGTCGTAGATCGCGAGCCCCGCGTAGACCTCACCGCCCGGTGAGTTGACGTACAGCGCGATGTCCTTGTCGGGATCCTCCGCTTCGAGGAACAGGAGCTGGCCGACGATCAGGTTCGCGAGCTCCTCGTCGACGGGGCGGCCGAGGAACACGATCCGGTCACGCAGGAGCCGCGAGTACAGGTCGAACGCGCGCTCGGCGCGGCCGTCGGCCTCGAGCACGGTCGGGATCAGCGGCATGACGGCCTCCTTCGCTAACGTGCAACCCTGGAGTTGCACACTATACGCAACTTGGAGGTTGCACATGGAGGTCACGCGGTCGATTGTCCTGCCCGTCACCCGCGACGAGGCGTGGGAGGCGCTCACCGAGCCCGAGCGGTTGCGCGAGTGGTTCGCGAACGACGTCGAGCTCGACGTGCGACCCGGCGGCGAGGGGGTGTTCCGGTGGGAGAACGGCGAGTCGCGCCGCGCGGTCGTCGACGAGGTGGACGAGGGCGAGCGGCTCGTCCTGCGCTGGGACGACGACGGCCGCGTCGAGCTCGCGCTCGACGACGCTCCCGCCGGGACGCGCGTGCTCGTCCGCGAGACCGCGCCCGAGTGGGGCGTCGCGCTCGAGCTCGAGGCGTGCGCGGCATGGGCGATCGCGTAGAGGCCGTCTTCTCCGCGCTCGCCGACCCGAGCCGGCGGTTCGTGGTGGAGCGGCTGGCGGCGAGCGGGACGGCGACGCCGACGGAGCTCGCCGGCGAGCTCCCCGTCAGCCGCCAGGCCGTCGCAAAGCACCTGGCGTCGCTCGAGGCGGCCGGGCTCGTGCACGGGACGCGGGTCGGCCGGAACACCGTCTACCGGCTCGACCCCGCCCCGCTGTCCGCGGCGAGCGAGTGGATCGCGCGCGTCGGCGCGGAATGGGACCAGCGCCTCGCCGCCCTCGCCGCCCACCTGGGCCGGGAGGGCGATCGCAGCGCTCCCGACGGTTAGGTGGCGACCGGGCGGTGACCCGCGGGGCGCCACACGTGCCTCAGCGTCGCGCCGAGCCACAGCACGACGGTCGCGAGCACGAGCAGTGACAGCGCGGTGAGCGAGCCGGTCGCGATCGCGAGGATCGCGAGCACGCCTGTCAGCGCGCCGACGGCGGAGAGCAGCTTTACGGACGTGCTCGCCTCGCGGCCGGCTTCGAGCTCGTCGGAGGCCGAGCCGAGCGCGCACGTCGCTGCTCCGAGCAGCGTGACGCCCACGGCGGCCCACCGGTAGCTCGAGCCGACGAACCAGACGTCCCACGACTGGTGCGCCGCGAAGAAGACGAGCACGGCGAAACCCGTCAGCAGCGTTGCTGCTCCGTCCTTCCAGGTGAGACCCATCCCGTCACCTCCTTTCGCTGTCAGCGTCGCATCGGGACGCCGCGTTGACATCCGTGTCGCCGCGGACGGCGGCAGAGCACTTCTCCGCACCCGGACGCGAGCCGCGGGTGCTACGCGGCCGACGCGACGACGTCGTCGGCCGTTGTGAACCGGACGCCTGCATCGCGCCAGCGGGCGAGGGCTGCAGCGGAGCCAGCCACGGAGAGCCCCCGCGAGGCGGCCTCGACGCAGGCAACCCGGTAGCCGCGAGCGAGGAGACCGGCGATCGCGGCGTCGTTGCAGACGTCGGTGGCCACGCCGAAGACGATCGCCTCGTCGGGCGCGAGCGCCTCGAGGAGCGGCTCGAGGTTCGGGTTGGAGAAAGCGCTGTAGGTCTTCTTCAGGAGGAGAAGCTCACGGCGCCCTTCGACGAGGCGCGGCAAGAGCCCCGGGGGGTAGGGCGTGAGCGAGATCGGGAGCGGGTCGCGCTGTGCCGTCTCGGCGATCCTCGCGGAACCCGGGGTGCCGCGGAGGCAGTGCGGCGGGTAGGTCGCCTCGAAGTCGGGCTCGTCGGAGATCTCGGGATCCGTCAGCTCGTGGTCGTCGGCCGTCGCCAGGTGGGTGATGCCCTGCTCCTCCGCCCAGCGGACGAGCCTCGCCATCGCCGGAACGGCATCCTCGGCGCCCGGAACGGGGAGCTTCCCCGCGGCTTGCACGAAATCGACCTGAGTGTCGACGTCCCAGAGAAGGAGGCCGCTCATGCGTCCACACCGGCAGGCGTCGCAGCTCGATACTGCCAGCCCTCACGCCAGTCGAACGGCGCGACGACGAGGTCCTCGAGCGGCGTCCCGTCGAGAAGGTGATCGAGAGCCCAGCGGGTCGCCGTGTGACCGATGAGCAGGACTCTGCGATCGCGGCGATCCGTGACGAGCTCCTCGAGGAGCGCCTGCACGCGCTCCGTTGCCTCCCTGTAGCTCTCGCCGCCGGGGAACGGCACGTCGACCCGCCGGAGGCGCTCGCGCGCCACCGCGTCAGCGGGCGCGCCGTTCAGGTCGCCGTAGTCGATCTCCCGCAGCCGCCAGTCGAGCCGCACGGGTATCGACCTCTGGCCGAAGGCGATCTCCGCCGTCTCGACGGCACGGGCAAGGTCCGAGCAGAGCACCACGTCGATCCCGTCGTGGCGGCGCCGCGCGCCGAGCTCGGCAGCGAGCGCGCGGCCTCGCTCGGAGAGCACGCCGCCGAGCCAGCCCGTCGCGACCCCGCCCTCGTTGTCCGTCGTCAGCGCATGCGTCTCGAAGACGAGCGCGACGCCGTCCATCACTCGACGAGCTCCAGCCGCGGGCTCGGCCGGTAGCGGCGCCCGATCTTCGCGGTCGGGCGGCCGTCCGTCATCACGATGTCGGCCGTGAAGTCGTTCTCCCCGCGGATGAGCGACGACCCGACCCCGTAGGCGTCGACGGGCACACCGAGGCGCTCGAAAGACTCGATCTTCTCGACCGTGAAGCCGCCGGAGGCGACGATGCGGACGCGCTCGAAGCCGTCCTCGTCGAGCGCGGCACGGACCTTGCGGACGAGGCGCTCGTTCACGCCACGCGGGTCGAAATCCCCCATCTCGCCCCACAGCGCGCGGTCGACAAGCTGGCTCGACGTGTCGAGCCGCACCCCCCAGAGCCTCGGCCCGAGGGCACGGGCGACGTCGAGCGCCGTCCGCACCGAGTCGTTGTCGTAGTCGACGAGCACCGTGATGCGGAAGTCCTCGGGGGCCCACTCGGCGAACTTCGTCGCGGCCAGGACGGTGTTGCCGCCGTAGGCAGCGATCAGCGCGTGGGGCACCGTCCCGAGTCCTCTCCCACCCCACCACGACGCCTGGGCGTCGGACGTGACGCCGATCTCGGCGCCGAGCACGGCGCCGGCGACGAAGGCCGCATAGCCGTCGCCCGTCTGCACGCGGTGGTGGTCGTGTCTCGCGGGCATGAAGATGATCGGCTTGCCGTTCGCCGCCTCGACGACGCGGGCGGTGTTCGTCGCGATGAGCGTACGGCGCGCGAGCGTCCCGAGGACGACGGTCTCGAGGTGGGCGAAGGTCGTGTAGTCGCCCTCGATCGTCATGACGGTCTCCCACGGCTCTGCACGGTCGCCGTCGCGTAGGGCATGGACGGTAAGGCCGGCCCAGTCGTACGAGCAGAGCTCGAGGATCGCGATCGCCTCGTCCATCCCGCCGAGCATCGCGCGCTTGCGCTGGAACAGCTGCATGACGACGCGGGGACGGCGCCCGTCGTGGAGCAGCGCAGACCGGGTGTGGTTGAAGTACGCGTCGCTGTAGTAGCCGTCGCGCATCTTCTCGACCGGAAGGTCGAAGATCTCGGGGTGGAGCCGGTCCCGGCGAGGACGTGCCGGGGCGAGAGTCACGCGGCTTCGCGCTCCGCTTCGAGCACCGCCTGCAGCGCCGCCTCCGCGACCTCGAGCTGCTCGGGGCTCGGTTCGCTCGTCGACAGACGGCGCTGGAGCTCGGTTCCGGGGCGCGCGAGCGCGCGCGAGAGGCGACTGCCCTGGTGCCGGCTCATCCAGCCGAAGACCTCGACCGCCGCCCCGACGGCGCCGATCGCTCCGACGATCCGCGCGGTCGTGCGGTGACGCGCCGGTGCGAGCTCGGCGGCCGCGCCGGCAAGGGCCGTCGCGATCGCCAGTGGGCCGACGAGGTGCGAGCCGCAGCGGTCGTGCTCCTTCGGCGCGCGCTCGCCGGTCTCGTACGTCCCGATCGAGACGTGCTCGGCCCCGTGGTACGAGGTCAGCTGCTCGCCGCGGAGCGCGACGAGGGCGGGAACGAGCGACGCGAGCACGACCGCTGCCTCGCGCGGGACGAGAGGCAGCGACGAGCGGCGCACGAGGCTCGCGCTCGTCGAGGCTGCGACGAGCGCGACCGCGACCGCCGGGCGCTCGAAGGCGAGGCGTGCCTCCGGCAGGACTCGCTTCATCGCCGGGAGGACGGCGAACGCCTCCGCGAGCTTCAGCGGCCCGCGCACGAGCGGCACCGACCCGCCGGCGGCGAACGTCGGCTTCGGCCCGGAAGCGGCCTTGATCGTCCCGTCGGGAAGACGGACGGCAGCGCCCCACGTCCTCGGGCCGTGGACGAGCACGCCGTTCTGCAAGGCCATTCCGCCGAGCCGCAGCTTCTCCATGCCCGGAGCGTAGCGCGGTCTCCGCGGGTGGCGCACGCGGCGCCGGGCGGGTCTCCTCAGGCCGTCGCGAGGCGGCGAAGCGCCTGCTGCAACGCGTCCGCGGCATCGCGGCTCGTGTAGTCGGTGCCGTCGACGGAGATCACCGGCATCACCTCGCGCACGGAGGAGGACGTGAACACCTCGGCGGCCGCCAGCAGACGCTCGAGCGGGAACGCACCGGTCTCGACCCGGTATCCCTCCTCGCGCGCCAGCCCGACGAGCGCGGCGCGGGTCTCCCCGGCGAGGATCCCGAGCTCGAGCTCGGGAGTCACGAGCGTCGTCCCCTCGCGCCACCACACGTTCGTCACCGTACCCTCGAGCACGGTGCCGTCGAGGTCGACGAGCACCGCGTCGTCCGCCCCGCGACGCCGCGCCTCGGTCTCCGCAGCGACGTGGGTCGCGTAGCTGACGGACTTCGTTCCCGGCAGGAGCCACGGCGCCGATCGCCGCGGGAACGCGAGCGACACGAGACGCTGGCCGCGAGCACGGACCTCCTCGACCCATGCCGGGATCGGCGACACGAGGACGATCGCGGCCGGGCGCCCGCCCGGCGGGCCGGGCGTCCAGTAGAGACGGAGCGACGCATCGCGGTCGCCGCTCTCGTCCAGCGCGAGCCCGACCAGCCGCCGGAGGTCATCGACATCGGGTGCGGGAAGGTCGAGGCGCGCAGCCGAGCCCTCCAGGCGCGCAAGGTGCTCGTCGAGCCGGAACGGGCGGCCCGCGTAGACCCGCAGCGTCTCGAACGCCGCCCGACCGCGGGCGAACCCCTCGTCGGCGGCCGCGACGACCGCGTCCGACGGGTCGAGGACGCCGAGCCGGGACACCGCCGCGGCGAGCGGGCGTTCGCTCATCGGGAGTCGCCGGCCAGCGCGCCGCGCGCCCGCGGACGGGGCCGAGACGGACGGAGCCCGTCGAGCGGCGCGCCGATCGCGGCCAGCAGGGGCTCGGCCTTGACGAGCGACTCCTCCACCTCGGCGCGCGGATCGGAATCCCACACGATCCCTCCCCCGACCCAGAGGTGGAGACGACCTTCCGCGATCGCGAACGTGCGGATCGTCAGCGCGAGGTCGAAATCGCCGTTGCCGCGGACGCGGCCGAGCGCCCCCATCGACGCCCCGCGCCCGACCGGCTCGAGCGCCGCGATCAGATCGACCGCCGCGATCTTCGGCGCGCCCGTGACCGACCCGCCCGGGAACGTCGCGGCGAGGATCTCGGCCAGCCCGACCTCCGGTCGCAGCTCACCCTCGACCGTCGACACGAGATGCTCGACCCCGGCGAGCTGCTCGGCCGCCATCAGCTCCGGCCAGCGAACGCTTCCCGGCACGCAGACGCGCGAGAGGTCGTTTCGCTCGAGGTCGACGATCATCACGTGCTCGGCCGCGTCCTTCTGCGATGCGAGCAGCTCGACGCGTTCGCCCAGCGGGCGCGTCCCCTTGATGGGCCGCGTCCACACCCGCGGGCCGCGGCGCGAGAGGAACAGCTCGGGCGAGGCGGAGACGACCGCCCAGCCGTCGCCCTCGAGGCGACGCCGGTCGCCGTCGCCGAACGGCGCGCCGTTCGGTTGTGTCAGAGGGGCGAGCCGGGCGGCGAGCGCGGCCGCGGAGCCCGCGAAGTCCGCCGAAAGATGCTGGACGACGTTGACCTGGTAGACGCCGCCTGCGGCGATCGCAGCCCGCACGGCATCCACCGCCGCAGCGTGGTCGCGCTCCGCCCACGTGCGCCGCCAGGGGCCGATCTCCAGGTCGTCCGACTCGTTGCCATACCTGACATCGTGACGATCGGGCCGGACGGAGCACGCCGCGAGCGGAAGCGGGCACGGTTCGGGCGGCCCAGGCGAGCTGGTGCGGCGAATGATCTCGGACAGGCCGTACCCGAAGTAGAGATCCGCGACGAGCTTCTCTCCGCCAGGGGCGAAGAACCCGCGCTCGCGGAGCCACGACTCGATCCGCGCGAACGCGCCCTCGGCCTCGCGCAGCTCGAGCACGTCAGTCCCCGGCGCGCAATCGGGCGATCAGCGACACGAGACGAGCAGTGGAGGGGTCGACGCCCGGCCCCGTCCCCCCGTCCGCGACCGAGGGCGCGAGCGCGACGGCGAGCTCCTTGCCGAGCTCGACGCCCCATTGGTCGAACGAGTCGATGTGCCAGATCGCGCCCTGCGTGAACACGGCGTGCTCGTACAGCGCGACGAGCGAGCCGAGCGCGAACGGGGTCAGGCGCTCGAGCAGCAGGAACGTCGTCGGCCTGTTTCCCGGCATCACCTTGTGCGGCACGAGCTCGTCCGCGACGCCTGCCGCGCGGAGCTCCTCGGCCGTCCGGCCGAACGCGAGCGCCTGCGCCTGGGCGAGGGCGTTCGCGAGGAGCAGCTCCTGGTGCTCGCCGAGTGGGTTCGAAGCGCGCGCGAAGGCGATGATGTCGGCGGGGACGAGCACCGTCCCCTGGTGGAGCAGCTGGTGGAAGCTGTGCTGGCCGTTCGTCCCCGGCTCGCCCCACACGACCGGAGCCGTGCCCGCCTCGACCGGGTCGCCCGCGAGCGTGACGCGCTTGCCGTTCGACTCCATCACGAGCTGCTGGAGGTACGCGGGAAACCGTGCGAGGTACTGCTCGTATGGCAATACCGCGTGGGTCTGCGTGCCGAAGAAGTCGCGGTACCAGACGTCCAGCAACCCCATCAGCAGGGGGAGGTTCTCCTCCAGCGGCGCGTCCGCGAAGTGCTCGTCGATCGCGTGGAACCCGCCGAGCAGGTCACGGAACCCACCCGGCCCGATCGCGATCATCGTCGAGAGGCCGATCGCAGAGTCCATCGAGTACCGGCCGCCGACCCAGTCCCAGAACCCGAACGCGTTCGCCGGATCGATGCCGAACGCCGCGACGGCCTCGAGGTTCGTCGACACGGCGACGACGTGCTTCGCGATCGCGGTCTCCTCGCCGCCGAGGCCGTCGAGCAGCCACTGCCGTGCGCCCCTCGCGTTCGTCATCGTCTCGACCGTCGTGAACGTCTTCGAGGAGACGATCACGAGCGTCTGCGCCGCGTCGAGGCCGCGGAGCTTCTCGACGAGGTCGGTCGCGTCCACGTTCGAGACGAAGCGCACCGTGACGTCGCGGTCGCTGAACTCGCGCAGCGCCTCGTACGCCATCGCCGGACCGAGGTCGGAGCCGCCGATCCCGATGTTCACGACGGCGCGGATGCGCTCTCCGGTCTGGCCGCGCCACTCGCCCGAGCGGACGCGATCGGCGAGAGCGGCCATGCGGTCGAGAACCTCGTGGACGTCTCGGACGACGTCCCGGCCGTCGACGACGAGCGACCGGCTCCGCGGCATGCGCAGGGCGACGTGGAGCGCCGGCCGGTCCTCGGTGGCGTTGACGTGCTCCCCGCGGAGCATCGCATCACGGTGCTCCGCCACCCTCCGTTCGCGGGCGAGCGCGAGGAGCAGCTCGAGCGTAACGGCGGTGATCCGGTGCTTCGACAGGTCGGCGTGGATGCCCGCGGCCACGAGCGAGAGCCGCTCGACGCGCTCCGGGTCGCCGGCGAACAGGTCGCGGAGATGGAGGTCGCGCACGGCAGCGTGATGCCGTTCCAGCGCCTGCCACGCAGCGCCTCGTGTGAGCGTGTCCGTCATCTCCTCCCGGAACGGGCGGCTGCCCGCGAGCCGTAGACTCGGCTGACTCTAGACGGTCGACCGCGGGAGGCGCCGATGGCTGCCGGAACGTCGCTCCAGCTCGGGATGGTGGGTCTTGGACGCATGGGCGCGAACCTCGTGCGGCGTGCAATGCGCGACGGCCATCGGTGCGTCGGCACCGATGTCGCCGCGGACGCCGTGAAGGCCCTCGAGGAGGACGGCATGGCCGGCGCCGCGTCCCCCGCCGAGCTCGTCCAGGCGCTCGAGCCGCCCCGCACAGTGTGGGTGATGGTGCCCGCCGGGACGATCACCGAGCGGGCGATCGCCGAGCTCGGCTCGCTGCTCGACCCGGGCGACACCGTGATCGACGGCGGCAACACGCGCTACCACGACGACATCCGCCGTGCGCGAGAGCTGTCGGAGCGCGGGATCCACTACCTCGACGTGGGCACGAGCGGCGGCGTCTTCGGGCTCGACCGCGGCTTCTGCCTCATGATCGGCGGCGAGGACGAGGTCGTCGCGCGGCTCGCGCCGCTCTTCACCTCGCTCGCACCGGGGCTCGGGACGATCGAGCGGACGCCCGGTCGCTCCGGCGACCCGGCACCCGAGGAGCTCGGCTGGCTCCACTGCGGCCCGGCGGGGGCGGGGCACTTCGTCAAGATGGTCCACAACGGCATCGAGTACGGGCTGATGGCCGCCTACGCGGAGGGCCTCGACATCCTCAACCACGCGAACGCAGGCGCGACCGACCGCGAGGCGGACGCCGAGACGGCCCCGCTCGAGCAGCCCGAGCTGTACCGGTACGACCTCGACGTCGCCGCGGTCGCGGAGGTCTGGCGACGAGGCAGCGTCGTCGCCTCCTGGCTTCTCGACCTGACCGCCGCCGCGCTTCACGAGTCACCGTCGCTGGACGACTTCGGCGGCCGGGTGTCCGACTCGGGCGAGGGCCGCTGGACGTCGATCGCCGCGATCGACACCGGCACGCCGGCCCCCGTCCTGACGACCGCGCTGTTCGAGCGGTTCTCCTCGCGCGGCGAGGCCGACTTCGCGAACAAGGTGCTCTCCGCGATGCGCAACCAGTTCGGCGGGCACGCCGAGAAGCCGGCTCGCTAGCTCCAGGCGCTCCCCACTGGTGTCCGACTTAGAGTCGGACACCAGACGGCGCGATGCGGCGGCTCAGGCGCGGACGAGGAACTCCGGCCCGAGCTCGGCCGGACGCGTCACGCCGGAGAGCGCCAGCGTCAGCTCGAGCTCGGCGAGCACGCACGCAATACGTGCGCACGCGGCCCCCCGCCGGCGAGGCCGAGGCCTGCATACGGCCGGCCGAGCAGCACGGCACGGGCGCCCAGGGCTAGGGCCGTCACCACGTCCGCGCCCGTACGCACGCCGCTGTCGAGGAGAAGCTCGACCCGGCCGCCGACCGCCTCGGCGATCGGGGCAAGGCGTCGAGCGCCGCGACGGCGCCGTCCACCTGCCGCCCGCCGTGGTTCGAGACGATCACGCCGTCCATGCCCGCCTCGGCCGCCCGGCGCGCGTCCTGGGGGTGCAGATCCCCTCGAGCGCGACGGGGCCGCGCCAGTTCTCCCGCAGGAAGCCGAGATCGTCCCACGTCGACGCGGGGTTCCGAGTCCGCGACGACGAACGGCCCCTCGTCCGCACGGCTCTCGAACTCTCCTGCCTCGGAGAACGTGTGTTGGCACACAGGCAAAGAAGATGCCTCCTTCGCGCAGCAGACGGCCGACCTCCACCACGGCACGCGGCATGTCCTCGCCGTCGACAGGCTGTTGTACGCGACGACGAGGTCGAAGACGTCGTCGTCGCGGCAGCGAGCCCGCGTAACCGACCACGTATGTCCCGCGGGGATCTGCGTCGACGAGGGTCGGTGCGACCTCGAGCCCGGTGACGTCGAACCCGCGCGAGCGGAGATCGCGAGTGACACGGCCTTCGCCGCAGCCGATCTCGAGCGCCCGCCCGGGAGGCCGAAGAAGCTCGAAGAACGCTTCTCGGTACGCCCAGTAGGCGTCGGGCCCCTCCGCAGGTGCGAACCGGATCCAGTCCGCAGCGGGATCCTCGAACCCGGGCGCCACTCAGACTCCTAGCGTCGTCGCGACGTGGCGGAAGAGGTCGACGCCGAGCTCGAGGTCGTCGACCGCGATCCGCTCGTCGGTGGAGTGGACGAGGCTCGCCGCGAGCTGCGGATCCATCCCCCGGAGCGGGAAGAACCCATAGACGGTCGTCCCGTGCTCCTTGCGGAGGTAGTGGCTGTCGGTGAACCCCGCGCACACGACAGGGGCGAGGCGAGCGCTTCGCTCCTTCCGGTCGACCCAGGCCTCGAGCGCGCTCCACAGCGGCGTGTCGAGCGGTGACCGCGTCCCCCCGACGTGCTCGGCCACGATCCACTCGATCTCCCAGGCTCCCGGGACACCGGCCCGGAGCAGCGCCTCGACCTCTGCCCGGTCCTGACCGGGGAGCAGTCGGCAGTCGACCTCGATCGTGCAGCTTCCCGGCACGACGTTCCGCTTGCGCGACGCCTCGATCATCGTCGGCGACAGCGTCGTGGCGAGCAGGGGCTCGACCAGCTGGCCTGCGAGAGGGTGGAGGGCGCGGGCGCGGTCGAGCGCTTCCTCGAGCGGCGGCACGTCTCCGAGCACGGTCTCGAGGAATGCCTGCACTTCCGGGATCAGCGCGCGCGGCGGCTCGAGTCGCGCGAGCGCCTCGAGGACGGGGCCCGCCTTGAGCAGTGCGTTGTCGGCGGAGTGGGGATCCGAGGCGTGCCCGCTCCTGCCGCGCAGGCGAAGCTTGAACGGCGCCGTCGCCTTCTCCCCGACCGCGCAGAGGTAGAGGACGCGCCCGCCGAACAGACAGCGCTCCCCGCCCCCCTCGTTGAGCCCGAATCCCGCCCGCACCGTCTCCGGGTGCTCCCGCGCGAGCCACGAGGCGCCGAAGTCGCGGCCGACTTCCTCGTCGGCGGTGAGGGCGAGCAGCACGTCGCCGGGCAGCCGCGCTCCCTCTCGCGCGAGCGAGGCGAGGGCGACCGCCGCCGCCGCCGCATGGCCCTTCATGTCGAGCGCGCCGCGGCCCCAGACTTCGCCGTCGACGAGGTCGCCGGACCACGGGTCGCGCGTCCACTCCGCCGGCTCGGCGAGAACCGTGTCCGTGTGCGCGAGGAGGACGACGCCCGGGCCGTCGCCACCCTCGAGCCGCGCGACGACGTTCGCGCGGTCGGGCGTCTTCGCGACGAGCCGGCTGTCGACGCCGTTTCTCGCGAGGTAACGCTGGAGCGCGTCCGCTGCGCGGGTCTCGTTCCCGGGCGGGTTGACCGTGTCGAGGCGGATCAGCTCCTGCAGGAGCGCGGTCACCTCGTCCCGGAGGGACATCCCTACGGGCTCTCGGCCTTCGACCTCGCCGTCAGTTCGTTGCGAACCTCCCAGAGCTCCGGGAACACGACCGTCTGGACGAGGCGGCCGAGGACCTCGACCGGTGTGCCCTGTGTGCCGACCACGGCGTCGCCGATCACCCGGGCGACCACGCGGTAGTGCCGGATCCGCCAGGTCTGGCACCACTCGTCGAGCTCGATCAGCGACTCGGCGAGCCGGTAGAGCGCGTCGTGGTCGCGCCGCTCGACGTACAGGTCGGCGAGCGAGAGGCCCGCCTCCCGGCGCCGCGCGTGGAACGCCTGCCCGAGCCGCGGCATGGCGGCGCGAAGCGATCGCCAGCCGGGCGAGTCGAAGCCGCTGCCGTGACCGAGCACCTTGCGAATCTCCTGGTACTCCCACGGCGACAGCTCCTCGAGCATGTCGAGCTGGTCGGTCGCGTAGCGCAGACAGCGGAGCGGCCGCCGCAGGTGGCGCGCGGCCTCGGCCACGTCACCGTCCTCGGTGAGCCGGGCCGCTTCCTCGACGTCGCTCGACGCCAGCTTGAGCCAGAGCTCGGACGACTGGTGGACGACCTGGAAGAGAAGCTCGTCGCGGTGGACCCACTCGTCCGGACCCTTCTGGAGCCGGAGCAGCTCCTCGGTGTTCAGGTAGCGCTCGTAGTCCGTCGGCGCCCCACCCGGGAGGATCGGAGTGTCGAAGTCCTCGTCGGTCGCGGACATCGAGGTGAGCATACTGGCCTCGATGGGCGACCTCTTCAGCGATGCGGCGGCTGCGCAAGCGTCGACGATCGCGCCGCTTCCCCACCGCGTTCGGCCGCGGTCGCTCGACGAGCTCGTCGGCCAGGACGAGGTGCTCGGCCCCGGCTCGGCGCTCCGGCGCGCGATCGAGGAAGGACGCGCGCCGTCGATGATCATCCACGGGCCGCCCGGCGTCGGGAAGACGACGATTGCCCGGATCGTCGCGGAGACGTCGTCGGCGGCCTTCGAGGAGCTCTCGGCGGTGTCGGCGCGGGTCGACGACGTGAGGGCGGTTCTCGCGCGGGCCCGAGATCGGCTCGGGGGGAACGGCGTCCGGACGATCCTCTTCATCGACGAGATCCACCGGTTCGACAAGCGCCAGCAGGACTCGGTGCTGCACGCCGTCGAGGACGGGCTCGTGACGCTCATCGGCGCGACGACCGAGAACCCGTACTTCGAGGTCAACCAGGCGCTGCTCTCCCGCTGCACCGTGATCGAGCTCGAGCCGCTCACGGTCGAGCAGCTCGAGGAGGTCATCCGGCGCGGGGCCGCGGCGCTCTCGGCAGGCCCGGCCGAGGAGGTCGTCACGGCCATCGCCGGGCGAGCGGGGGGCGACGCACGGACCGCGCTGCAGACGCTCGAGCTCGCGTGGGAGACCGCGACGGCGGCAGGCGAGGAGCTGACGGTCGAGCACGTCGACGACGTGGCACGCAAGCGGCCGCTGAGGTACGACCGTGCCGGCGACCGCCACTACGACCTCGCCTCGGCCTTCATCAAGTCGATGCGCGGCAGCGACCCGGACGCGGCCGTCTACTACCTCGCCGCGATGCTCGAGGGCGGCGAGGACCCCCGGTTCCTCGCGCGGCGGATCGTGATCGCCGCGAGCGAGGACGTGGGCAATGCCGATCCGCGCGCCCTCCTCGTCGCGGTCGCGGCCGCGCACGCCGTCGAGCACGTCGGCCTCCCGGAGGCGCAGCTCAACCTCGCGCAGGCCGCGATATACGTCGCGCGGGCACCGAAGTCGAACGCGGGCGCCCGCGCGATCTGGGCTGCGCGCGCGGACGTCCGTCGCGAGGGAATTGCAGCGCCGCCGGCGATGCTGCGGGACACGCACTACCGCGGGGCGGCCGAGCGCGGCCACGGCGAGGGATACGTCTCGCCGCACGACGATCCGAGCCGTGCGGGCATCGACCATCTGCCCGAGAGCGTGCGAGGACGGACGTACTATGTTCCGTCCGCGAACGGCGAGGAGGCGGAGGAGACGGTGCGTGGCGATCGGGACGGGTGACAAGGCTCCGGAGTTCGACCTCGAGGAGGCCGCCGGAAAGCCGCGCGTCCGGCTCTCCGACTTCCTCGGGAAGACGAACGTGCTCCTCGTCTTCCATCCGTTCGCCTTCACGCCCGTGTGCAGCGAGGAGGCGCATGACCTGCAGGAGAACCTCCCCTCTTTTCGCAACGCGAACACGGAGATCGTCTTCGTCTCGTGCGACACCTCGGCCGCGCGGCAGGCGTGGAAGCGCGAGCTCGGCGCGGAGTACACTTTCGCGTCCGACTTCTGGTCGCACGGCGAGACGGCGAAGCGCTACGGCGTCTTCAACGAGGCCAACGGCGCCCCCATCCGCGGAACGTTCCTGATCGACACGGACGGCACCGTCATCTGGTCGCTCGTCAAGGACGCAGCCACGCGGCGGACCGAGATGGTGCCCGAGTCGCTCGAGACGCTCGGCCGCGACGGCGTATGAGCGGCACTCCGTCCGAGACGCGGCCTGTGCTCCCGGCGGCCGAGGGTGTCGTGGCCGCTGTCGAGAGGGAGGCTCGGCGGCCGGCGCGGACGGTCCGGCGGGCGGTTGCGAGCGAGGAGCACGACGGTGGCAGACTGCCGCTTCTTCGTGCACGAAGACGGCACGAAGCCGACGCACTTTCGGCACGACTCTCGCGATACCGTGACTCCAGGGGGGCTCGCTCCCCCCGAGGGGGGCGCGGACCGGAAGGGCGCCGGCCACGGCACCGCAGACGTTGCGCGGACCGGCGCCGGGTTCCATGAGCCGGCTGCACGTCCACGCCTGGGGCGACGACGAGGCGCCGGCGATCGTCTGCCTGCACGGCGTCACGGGCTGGGGAGGGCATTTCGCGGCGCTCGCCGCGGCTCTCCGGCGCACCCACCGCGTGCTCGCGCCCGACCTTCTCGGACACGGCTCCTCCCCGAAGGAACCGCCCTGGCGGCTCGGCGACCATCTCGACGCCGTCGAGCGCTCGGTCGGCCGGGCGCAGATCTGGCTCGGACACTCCTTCGGCGCCAGGATCGCGTTCGAGCACGCCGCGCGCAAGCCAGGCTCGGTCGAGCGGCTCGTGTTGCTCGACCCGGCGATCCTTCTCCCGCCGCATGTCGCGCTCTGGGCGGCCGAGAACGCCCGCGCCGAGCGGACGTATGGCTCGTTCGAGGACGCGGTCGACCGCCGCTACGAGGAGAGCCAGCTCTACGCGGCGCCCCGTGAGCTCGTCGAGAGCGAGCTCCGAGGACACCTCGTCGAGGAGGCCGGCGTCTGGCGTTACCGATACACGCAGGCCTGTGTCGTCACCGCCTACTCGGAGCTCGCGACCGCTCCGGCACGGTTCGATGCCGTCCGCGTGCCGACCTTGCTCGTTCTCGGCAACGACTCCTACCTGCCGTACGACCAGATGCTCGACGCCCATCGGGCGGCCCTCGGGGACCTGCTCGAGGTTGTCGTCGTCCCGGGGGGCCACACCGTGCTGTGGGACGCCCTCGCCGAGACGACCGAGGCCGTGACCGGGTTCGTCGCCCGCGCGAAAGCCTGACCGGCGCGCCCGTCCGCGCGCTACCCGACGTACTCGTCCGCGATCGAGAGGACGTCGTCGAGCACGGCGATCGCCGTGTCGACCTCCTCGCGCGTGACCGTCAGCGGCGGGACGGCCATGATCACGTTCCAATGCGTCATCAGGTAGACCCCCTGCTCGAGCGCCGCCTTCGCGAGACGTGAGACAGGCGCGACCGCCTCCCCCGAGGCGTTGTACGGCACGAGCATCTCCTTCGTCTCACGGTTCTTCACGAGCTCGACACCCCAGAAGCAGCCGAGGCCGCGCACGTCGCCGATCGACGGATGGCGGTCGGCGAGGCCGTGCAGCGAGTCACCGAGGTAGCCGCCGACCGCGGCGGCGTTCTCGACGACGCCCTCCTCCTGGAACGCCTCGATCGACGCGATCGCCGATGCGCACGCAAGCGGATGCCCGGCATACGTGAGGCCGCCGGGGAAGAACCGGCCGCGCACCTGGTCGACGATCTCGCCACGCGCGATCATCGCGCCGAGAGGCACGTAGCCCGAGTTGATGCCCTTCGCGACGGTGATGATGTCCGGCACGACGTCCCAGTGCTCGCATGCGAACCACCGCCCGGTGCGGCCGAAGCCGGCCATCACCTCGTCGAGGATGAGCAGGATCCCGTGCCGGTCGCAGACGTCGCGGATCGCGCGCAGGTAGCCGTCGGGCGGCGGAATGATCCCGTTCGTGCCGGTGACTGTCTCGAGAATGACGGCCGCGACGGTGTGTGCGCCCTCGTACTCGAGGATCTCTTCGAGGTGGGGCGCGCCGGTGCACACGGGGCACGGATCGGGATGGCCGGCCGGGCAGCGATAGGTGTACGGATCGAACATGCGGACGACGCCCGGCATTCCGGGCTCGACCGCCCAGCGGCGCGGGTCGCCGGTGAGCGTGACGGCGCCGTTCGTCGCACCGTGGTACGACCGGTAGCGCGCGATGATCTTGTTCCTGCCCGTGACGAGCCGCGCGAGCTTGACGGCGTTCTCGTTCGCCTCGGCGCCGCCGTTCGTGAAGAACGAGACCGCGAGGTCGCCAGGCGTGACCTCCGCGAGCATCCGGCCGAGCCGCGAACGCGACTCGTTCGCCATCGGCGGGCCGATCGTGCAGAGCTGGTCGGCCTGGTCCTTGATCGCCTGGACGATCTTCGGGTGCTGGTGGCCGATGTTGACGTTGACGAGCTGCGACGCGAAGTCGAGGTACCGCTTTCCGTCGTAGTCCCAGAAGTGACGCCCCTCGGCGCCGGCGACCGGAATTGGGGCGATCTGGTCCTGCACCGACCACGAGTAGAGGACGTACTCCTTCGCGTCCGCGACGATCTGGGCGCCAAGGTCCGGGTTCGCCTCGACAGTGGCCATGTCCATGCTCCCTTCGCTTCGCTCGCTACAGCGATCGTAGCCGTGCCGACGCCGCGCGGACGAGACCTCACTCGTCGCGAAACCCGCCCCGGAGCGCGGCTGCGGCGATGTCGACGAACGGGTCGAGCGGCGTCGGTGTGCCGAGGTTCTCGCGCGGGCCGCGCAGGACGTGCCCTCCCAGCCGCGCCTCGAAACGCACGCAGGCGCGCCGTTTCGATGTTCGACTCCGTCCCGCTCGGGTCCGACCCGGAGGGCTCGCGCGACGCCGGCAACGGCGTACGATCGGGTGATGGCGATCGCAGCGCGGCCTCGTGCGACGCAGCTCCTCGAGCGAGCCGAGCCGCTCGCGTGTCTCCACGACGCGTACGCGGAGGCGCAACGGGGGGTAAGCGCCGCGCCGGTAGCGGCTGTCTGCCGGCTGGTGCGCTGAGGTGCGGGCGGCGACGGCCGCCCGCACACCGTCGCGCCGCCGGCACGCCGGATTGTTGCCGGCCACCGGAGACTGGGTGCGCGCCGCTCGGGCCGAGGGTAATCCGCATTCACTGGCACACATTCGGCACAAAGGTGGCACGCTTTCCCCGATACGGTGCTGCCCCGGGGGTGGGTGGGGGTTTGGGATGGGCCCAGCGGGACCCGCACAGCGCAACCCACCCAGCCGCCGCGTTAGGACCGGTTAGGCTCACGATCGTGAGAGCCGCCGTGATCCGCGAGGTCGGGGCGCTGCCGGAGCCCGGCGACGCCGATGCGCCCGACGACGACACGATCGAGGTCGTCGCGGCACCTCTCAATCCCATCGACCTCGCCGTCTCCCGCGGCATTCTCGCGACCGGCCATCCACCGCTGCCGTACGTGCCGGGGTGCGAGGGCGTCGGCCGGACGGCCGACGGGCGCCTCGTCTGGCTCTTCGGCGGGACGCTCGGGCGCACGACGAACGGGACGATGGCCGAGCGGGCCCCGATCGGCGACTCGTTCGCGATCGATGTCCCCGACGGAGCCGATCCCGCCGTCGCGGCGGGCCTCGGCATCGCAGGGCTCGCAGGCTGGCTGCCGCTCGCCTGGCGCGCACCGCTCCAGGGCGGCGAGAACGTGCTCGTCCTCGGCGCCACGGGCTCGGTCGGCCTCGTCGCCGTGCAGACGGCGAGGCTGCTCGGCGCGGCACGGGTCGTCGCGGTCGGACGAAGCGAGGCGGGGCTCGAGCGCGCGATGGAGCTCGGCGCAGACGCGACGGTACGACTCGGCGGGGCGGATGACCTCGTTGCCGCCTTCAAGGACGCATTCGGCGGCGACGGCCCGAGCTACGTGTTCGACCCGCTCTGGGGCGAGCCGGCCGCGGCCGCGGTGCAAGCCGCGGTGCCGCGCGCGACCGTCGTCAATCTCGGCCAGTCGGCCGGGGCGACGTCCGAGCTCGCGTCGGCCCCTGTCCGCTTCAAGAGCCTCTCGATCCTCGGGCACACGAACTTCGCTCTCGCGAAAGACGAGCTCGCCGAGCACTACCGCCGGCTCGTCGGGCACGTCGTGGCCGGGGACATCACGTTCGAGATCGAGCGCGTGCCGCTCGAGGAGGCAGCATCGGCGTGGCAGCGCCAGGCCGATGGCGCAGGGACGAAGCTCGTGCTCGTCCCCTAGGCGATCGTCTCCGACGTGCCCGAGCGGCCGTTCGCGATCCGTCCCGCCCCAGACGGGGACCGTATGCCGCTCGCGAGCTTGTTCGCCGCCGTCGCGGAGGAGCGGGACGGCATCGCAGCGGAGCCGACGGCAACGTCCTCGGCGGGATCTGGATCGACGGCCCGTTCTTCGGGTTCGGCGAGATCGGGATGCTGGTCGCGCGCGAAATGGCGAGGTCGCGGCGTCGGCTCGGCGCTCGTCGCTGCGGCGATCGAGTGGGGCCGGGAGCGCGGCTTGCACAAGCTGTCGCTCGGCGTCTTCCCGTACGACGACGCGGTGATCGCCCTGTACCGGAAGCACGGGTTCGAGGTCTAGGGCCGCCGCCGGAAGCACATTCGCCGCGCGAACGGCGAGCTGTGGGACCTGCTCGACGTGGGCCTCCTGCCCACCCGAGAGTACGCGCGATGCGGACTCCGTCAGGTGCGACGCTCGAGAACCTCTCGACGAGCCGTTCTGCGTCGACCTCCGCGTCGACGACGATCCATGCCCGCCGCGTCTCGTGGTGCAGGTTGAACCCGAACCGGGGTTTCCTCGGGCAGCCGTGCCGGGAGCCGCCGTGAGGTCTCCTCGAGTCGCTCGTACGGGACGTCCACCCGCGTGCGAGGCCCGAGGTCGAACGGCTCCGGCTGGCCGGGCGCCACCGCCACACCGGCGCGCGCGAGCGCGGCGGCGAGGGCGGCGCGGTCGACCCCCAGAGCGCGAAGCAGCGACGCACCCAGACCCGCCTTCCAGACCAGCGCCACGAGGTCGTCGTCCGGCGTCGGCTCCGCGCCGCGCGCGAGCGCAAGACCCTCGGCCCGGCCGGAAAGCCGGTAGACCGCGGGCGTCGACGTCGCGGCCTCGCTGCTCCGCCGTTCGACCGGCGGATCCGCGCGCTGCAGCCTCGCGAGGATCGTCTCCTCGAGCCGCTCCGCCGCCGCGCCGGCCCGGTGGAGCACGTCTCCGGCAGGCCCGTCGCCGCGGGCAAAGGCGACAAGGACGTGCTCTTCGCCGACCCAGTCGTGCCCGAGGCGGCGCGCCTCGCTCCACGCTCCGACGACGGACATCTGCGGCCATACCTAGACGTCTCTCGGCACCAGAGAGGGTTAAGCTCGACCCCGATGGCACTCGACCCCGGCCGTGTCGTCGCGCGCCTCCGCGAGCTTCGCTCGCTCACGGGGGACGAGAACGGCGAGCAGCGGGTCGCCTGGACGGAGACGTGGGCGAAAGGCCGCGCCTGGCTCGCCGAGTCGCTGTCCGACCTGCCGCTCGACGTCGAGCGCGACCAGGCCGGC
Organism: Actinomycetota bacterium; assembly: GCA_046732615.1. Classification (GTDB taxonomy): domain Bacteria; phylum Actinomycetota; class Thermoleophilia; order Gaiellales; family Gaiellaceae; genus Gaiella. The sequence goes on from JBKPNM010000090.1 coordinate 23,711, forward strand.
AACGACTGGTACACGTTGCGGGGCGAGTCGGACCGGGCAGTGCTGATCGGCGGCCACATGGACTCCGTCCCGAACGGCGGCTGGCTCGACGGCTGCCTCAACGTGCTCGCCGGAGCCGAGGTGCTCCGCCGCATCGCCGACGACGGAACGCCGCCGGTGACCGTGCGCGTGGTCGACTGGGCAGACGAGGAGGGTGCGCGCTTCGGCCGCTCGCTCTTCGGCTCGTCGGCCGCCGCGGGGTCGATGTCCGATCAGGACGAGCTGCGGAAGCTCGTCGACCGCGACGGCGTCTCCTTGCCCGACGCGGTCGGCGCATACGGCGTCGACCTCGAGAGGGCCGTCGACGCGAACGCCCAGCTCGTGAGCGCTGCCGCCTACCTCGAGCTCCACATCGAGCAGGGCCCGGTGCTCGAGTCGCTCGACCTGCCGCTCGGCGTCGTGCTGGGAACGTTCGGCGTCGAGCGGTGGCGCGTCACCTGGACGGGCCAGGCGGCCCATGCCGGCTCGACGCCGATGGACAGGCGCCGCGACGCTCTCGCGGGCGCCGCGAAGCTGGCGCTCGCGATCCGCGACGTCGCGCGCGAGACCGGTGACGGCGCGGTCTGCACGTCGGGCGGCGTCGTGTGCCGGCCCGGCATCGTCACCTCGGTGGTCGAGACGGCCGAGCAGCTCCTCGATCAGCGCCACCTCGACGGCGGGAAGCTGGCGTCCATGCTCGCACGCGCCCAGGAGCTCACGCACGGCTTCGCCGAGGAGGAGCAGATCGACGTCGACTGGGACAAGATCTGGTCGATCGAGCCGATCCTCTTCGACCAGACGCTGATCGGCTTCGCCGACGACGCGATCCGCGAGGTCGCCGGAACCTCTCACCGGCTCCCGTCCGGCCCGCTCCACGACGCCGCGGAGGTGTCGCGAGCCGGCGTCCCCACCGTGATGCTCTTCGTCCAGAGCCTCCGCGGGCTCTCCCACACGAAGCTCGAGGATACGAGGCCCGAGCACCTCGAGCTGTCGGTTGCCGCGCTCGATCGGCTTGCCGCGAAGACGATCGACTGGATAGCCGCGGGATGAGGTACGAGCTGGCGGTCGAGATCGCTCGGCCGCCGGCCGACGTCTACGCCTTCCTGGCGGATCCCACGCGCCTCGCCGAGTGGCAGGCGGACGTGCAGGAAGTTCGCGGCGCGCCAGGTGGGCCGCTCACGCCCGGCGCGACGTTCACGGAGGTGCGGGCGTTCCTCGGGAAGCGCGTCGAGTCGACGCTCGAGGCCGTTGTCGCGGAGCCGGGCCGCGAGCTGACGCTCGAGACCGTCTCCGGCCCGGCGCGCGTCTCGATCCGACACCTCCTCGAGGCGAGCGAGGGCGGAACGGCACTCCGGGTGGTCGCCGAAGCGGACCCTGGGAAGCTCCTCGGGCTCGGCGGGCCGTTCGTCCGGCGCGCGGCAGAACGCCGCGCCCGTGCGGACTTCGATCGGCTCAAGGCGGTGCTGGAGACGGGCTGAGCGCCGTTCGCGAGTAGGCTCGTCGCCGCGTGCGAGACCTTGTCGTCGACGACCCGGAACGTGCTCGACGCGCGGAGGCGCCCGACGCCGTTGCGATCGTCGCCGGCCTCGTTGTCGGCTGCTTCCTGACGTGGAACGTCTCGAACGTCGGCGCCGTCGCCGATCCGCTCGCGGACGCGTACGGGACGTCCCTCGCGACCGTCGGCCTGCTCACGACCGCGCTCTTCGTCACGCACCTCGCCTCGCAGCTGCCGGCCGGCATCTGGTCCGATCGCGTCGGGCCGCATCGGATCGCGCTCGCCGCCTGCGTCGCGGGGGCCGTCGGGAACGCGCTTCTGCTCCTCGAGGCGAACCTCGCGCTCGCCTTCGCCGGGAGGCTCGTCGTGGGCGTCGGGGCCGGCGCGGCGTTCGTGACGGGACTCGACCTGGTCCGCGCCGGACGGGGCGGCCCGGTCACGCAGGGGTTCTACGGCGGAGCGACGATGGCGGGCGGCGGCCTTGCGCTGGTCATCGTGCCTCCGCTGACGGACGCGACGAGCTGGCGTGCGCCGTATGCGACAGGGCTCGGGCTCGCTGTGGCAGCGGCGATCCCCCTCGTCCGCGTCCGCGAGCTCCGCTCGGTGGGGCGCGCGTCACGCGGCGTTCTGCGCGACCCGCTGCTTCTGCCGCTCGGCGTGCTCCAGGCCGCGACCTTCGGGCTCGCGGTGATCGCGGGCAACTGGGTCGTCCCGCTGCTCGAGCGGGACGGCGCCGCTTCGGCCGTCGCCGGCGCCCTCGGCGGCCTCGTCCTGCTCGCCGGGATCGTCACGCGCCCGCTCGGCGGCGCCGTCGTCCACCGGTGGCCGGGCAGACGGAGGCTGCTCGTCGGCATCTCGCTCGTCGGCGTTGCCGGCGGCGCTTTCGTGCTCGCTCTGCCCGGGCCGCTCTGGCTCTCTGCGCTCGGGACCCTCGCGCTGGGGCTCGCGGCCGGGCTGCCGTTCGCCGTGATCTTCGAGGCGGTGCAGCGCCTACGCCCCGACGCGCCGGGGGCGGCCGTCGCGCTCGTCAACGCCTGCGCGGTGCTCGCGATCCTCGTCGGGACGCCGATCGCGGGACTCGCGTTCGACGTCCCGGGCGACGGCGCGCTCGCCTTCGCGGCGATCGGGGTGCTGGCGGCGGCGGCGCTGCCGTTCGTCGGGCGCGCCTCTACGGTACCCCGGTGATCACCCCCGCCTGGCAGCTCCACACCGAACGCCTCGTCCTCCGACCGTTCGAGCCGCGCGACCTCGAGCCCCTCCATGCGATCCACTCGGACGAGGGCGTCGTGCGCTGGCTCTACAACGACGCGCGGAGCTTCGCGGAGACGCGCGAGCTGCTCGAGCGGAAGATCGCCGGCTCTGCCGTGGCGGCCGGAGGGCGACTGCCTCAGTGCCGCCGTCACGCGCCGCGAGAGCGACGTGCTCGTCGGAGACGTCTCGCTGCTCTGGGCGAGTGAGACCCACCGCCAGGGCGAGCTCGGGTTCGTGTTCCACCCGCTCCACCAGGGGCGCGGCTACGCCACCGAGGCAGCGCGGCCGATCCTCGCCTTCGCGTTCGAGGAGCTCGCCCTCCACCGCGTGATCGGGCGCCTCGAGCCGCGCAACGTCGGCTCCGCCCGCGTGCTGGAGAAGCTCGGGATGCGCCGCGAGGCGCATCTCGTCGAGAGCGAGGGGGTCAAGGGCGAATGGCAGAGCGAGCTGTCTACGCCGTCCTGGCGGGCGAGTGGAGCGCCACTTCCGCTGGCGGGCAGCGGGACGACGGCGGATACTGATTGTTCGCACACGACGGAGGTTCAGCGCATGCCACTCACTTTCGGCGTCACCGTTCTGCCCGATCCACCCGCCAGCCGGCTCGTCGAGCTGATGCAGCTCGGAGAGGAGAACGGCTTCGAGATCGGCTGGACGTACGACTCGCACGTCCTCTGGCAGGAGTCGTTCATCCAGCTGACGCTCGCGATCCAGGCCACGTCGACGATGAAGTTCGGCCACCTCGTCACGAACCCGGGCACCCGGGAGCCGACCGTCCTCGCGAGCCTCTACGCGACGATGCACGACGTCTCGAACGGCCGGATGGTGATGGGCATCGGCCGCGGCGACTCGGCGCGTCGCTATATCGGCCAGCCACCGGTGCGCGTCGCCGAGTTCGAGCGCCGGCTCACGATGATCAAGGACTTCATGAACGGCCGCGAGGTCCACTGGAACGACAAGGACCTCCACCTCAAGTGGGTGCGCCCCGAGCTCCCCGAGATCCCGTTGTGGGTCGCCGGATACGGCCCGAAGGCACTCGGCGTCGCCGGTCGCGTCGGCGACGGAGTCATCATCCAGCTCGCCGACCCCGAGATCATCCAGTGGATCATGGGCACCGCGCGCGCGGCGGCCGCGGAGGCGGGCCGCGACCCGGCGGCGCTCAAGTGCATCGTCTGCGCGCCGAGCCACGTCGGACCGATCGAGGACGGCCGCGAGCAGACACGCTGGTTCCCGGCGATGGTCTCGAATCACGTCAAGGACCTGATCGAGCGCTACGGAACCGACGGCTCCGTCGTCCCCAAGGCGCTGACGGACTACGTCGAGGCGCGCAAGTTCTACGACTACGACGAGCACTCGCGCGTCGGCGCCAAGCACGGCGCCTTCGTCACCGACGAGATCTGCGACCGCTTCTCCGTGCTCGGGGACGTCGGCCAGATCACGACGAAGCTGCGCGAGCTCGAATCGATCGGTGTCGATCACTACTCGATCTACCTGATGACGGAGGGCCAGGAGGCGACGCTCGAGGCCTACGGCGGCGACGTGATCCCCGAGCTCGCCGGAGCTGCGGCATAGAGGCGTCGCAGGAGCAGGTCGAGGCGTGGCGATCCGTCGCCGCGGGCTGGGAGCGTCAGCGTGAGCTGATCTGGTCGGCGACGCGCGCCGTCTCGGAGCGCCTGCTCGACCTGCTCGACCCACGACCTGGGCAGACAATCCTCGAGCTCGCAGCCGGGCCGGGCGACACCGGGTTCCTGGCCTTGCCGCGCATCCTCCCCGGCGGGCACCTTCTGACGACGGACGTCGCGCCGGAGATGATCGAGGTCGCACGTCGGCGCGCAGGCGAGCTCGGGCTCGAGGGCGTTTCGTTCGCCGTCGAAGACGCCGCCTCGCTGACACTTGCCGATGCGTCGGTGGACGGCGTGCTGTGCCGCTGGGGCGTGATGCTCGTACCGGAGATGGAGGCCGCGGCCGGCGAGATCGCGCGCGTGCTCCGGCGAGGCGGCCGCACGGCGGTGGCGGTGTGGGCCTCCCCGGAGCAGAACGAGTGGATGACGGCGCCGGGCCGCAGCGCGCTCGAGCTCGGGCTGATGGAGCCCCCCGACCCCGACGCGCCGGGTCCGTTCCGCCTCTCGGCCGACGGCCGGCTCGTGTCGCTCCTCGAGGACGCGGGTCTCCGCGTCGCGACGATGGAGGACGTCGCGCTCACGTGGCGGGCACCGTCGCTCGACGCCTGGTGGACGATCACGAAGGACATGTCGCGGATGCTCTCGCTGCTTCTCGAGCGACTCACGCCTGAGGAGGCCGCCGCGCTACGGGCCGGCGCGGAGCGTCGTCTCGAGCGCTACGTCGAGCCGGACGGCGAGCTCGTCGTCCCCGCGCTCGCCCGCGTCGCGCTCGCCGTACGGAACGACTGACGGGCGCGAAGGAAATGGCGAGGGCCGGACTTGAACCGGCGACACCACGGTTTTCAGCCGTGTGCTCTACCAACTGAGCTACCTCGCCCCGGCAGGTGAGTGTAGCCGTGTCCATAGCGCGTCGCGGCCGCCGTGCGGAGCGACCGCCGGCCCGGCCGGGTAGCCTCCGCTGCCGTGGCTGCGACGCCCCGGACGGTGACCATCGTGGGCGCGCCGCTCGATCTCGGCCAGGGCCGGCGAGGCGTCGACATGGGCCCGTCCGCGATCCGGTATGCGGATCTCGAGGAACGGCTGACGTCGTTCGGCTGCGTCGTCGTCGACCGCGGGAACGTGATCGCGCCGGAGCCGGAGGCGCTTGCCCTGCGCGACGAGCGCGTTCGGTTTCTGCCCGAGATCCTCGACGCGTGCGCGAAGCTGGCCGCGATCGTCGAGGAGGTCGTCGGGTCGGGCTTGCTGCCCCTGGTGCTCGGCGGCGACCACTCCGTGGCCCTCGGAACGCTCGCCGGGCTCCGTGCCGCCGCCGGCCGGCCGGGAGGCGTCGTCTGGATCGACGCGCACGGCGACCTCAATCGGCCGGAGACGAGCCCGACGGGAAACGTCCACGGGATGCCTCTCGCGGCGGCTCTCGGGCTCGCGGGCGACGAGTTCTCGCATGACGGGCTCGCGCTGCCGGCGGTCGAACCTGCGCGCGTGTGCCTCCTCGGCGTGCGGTCGCTCGACCCGGCCGAGCGCGCGCTGATCCGCGAGACGGGGATCAGGGTGATCACGATGACGGAGATCGACCGCATCGGCATCGAGCGCGCGGTGCGAGAGGCGATCGACCGCGTCTCCGGCCCCGGCTTCGTCCACGTCTCGCTCGATGTCGACGCCCTCGACCCGGAGATCGCGCCGGGTGTGGGCACGCCCGTGAAAGGCGGCCTGACGTACCGCGAGGCGCACCTGGCGTGCGAGGACCTCGCCGAATCGGGCGTTGTCGGCTCGCTCGAGCTCGTCGAGGTGAACCCGATCCTCGACCGCGAGAACGCCAGCGCGGCGATTGCGGTCGAGCTCGCGGCGAGCGCGCTCGGCCAGTCGATCCTCTAGAACCCCGGAGAGCCTTACGCGAGGGAAGAGCGTTCGGGCCGGTTGACCGCGCCGCGAACGCTCTTCGTTGCCGCTGACCCTATCGCACGGCGGCGGCAGGGCCAAGCACGCGGATCCGAAGCGGGCGGCCGGATGCAGCGTGCAGCATCGACGCCGCGTTTCCGCGGTTGATCGCGATCGACATGTTGCGGTAGCTGTCCTCGTAGAGGATGACGTCGCCCGGACGGGCGTCCGCGAACGTGCGGGCCATGACGGCGAAGTAGCGCTCACCCGCGAGCTCCAACTCGATGCGAGAGCCGGGAACCACACCGGCGTGCTCCGCGTCGTCGCGCGTCAAGTTGAGGGCGATGTTGCCGAAACTGTCAACGTAGAGCATGGTCGCCTCGATGCGGTCTTCCGAGAACGACGGTCGCGGAAGGTCGAGCCGGACGAGCGCGTCGGGGTCGAGCGGTGGCCCGAGCTCGTCCAACGGCACGCCGTTCGCGAGATGCGCCGCGGCCGGGGCGAAGAGATCGCGCCCGTGGAAGGTGCGCGAGATCGACTCGAGCGCGTACTCCGGGTTGACGAGCTCGCGAGCACGCGTGATGCCCGCGCGCTCGGCTGCGGGGAGCAGCAAGCCGTTGTCCGGACCCACGAACATCCGCCCATCGGCGTCCTCGAGCGCGACCGGGCGGCGCACGCCTCCGACACCAGGGTCGACGACGGCGAGGTGGACGCCCACGGGCATGTACGGGAGGGTGCTCGAAAGGACGAGGGCGCCTTGGAGCACCTGGGTCGGAGGGATGCCGTGCGTCACGTCGATCACGCGGGCGTCGGGGGCGATGCGCGCGATCACGCCGTGACATGTGCCGACGAAGTCGTCCTGGAGGCCGAAGTCCGTCAGAAAGCAAATGACCACTCGCCGAGTCTACGACGCCGGTGACGCGCGCTCGACCGCCTCGACGAGCCCGGGAACGTCGTGCGTCGCCGCTTCGGCCACGACCGTCAAGCCGTGCGCGACCGCCTCGCGAGTGGTCTCGGGCCCGATCGACACGGTCGGGGCCGGAGCGGCCACAGCCGCATAGGCTCGCGCGGCCGACGGCGAGGCAAGAACGACGAAGTCGCACTCCGGCCAGCTCGCAGGCTCGAGCGCGACGGTGTGGTAGAGGACGATCACGTCGGCGCCCAGCGTCTCCGGCAGCAGGCGACGGGCTCCCTCCGCGCCGGCGAAGAGCACACGGCCGGGCGGCGTCGGGAGAGCCGCGAGAAGGCCCTCCTGCGTCGACGTCTCGGCGATCACGTCCGCGTCGCCGAACGCGACCGCGGTTGCGCGGCCGATCGCTGCGACCCTCGTCGGCGTGCCTCGCATCCTCCGTTTCAGCTCGCGGGCTCCCGCGGGACTCGTGAGGACGACCCAGTCGTACCCGGTGACATCGATCGGCTCGTCGCCGAGCGGCTCGATCGCGATCAGCGGGACATGGGCGACCTCGTGCCCGGCGCCGCGGAGGCTCTCCACCAGCTCGTGTTCGCGGCCCGCGGGACGGGTGACGACGATTCGCGCCACGTTTCTCGTCCCGTCCCTAGCCCCCACCCGCCCACGGGGACACGGACGGTAGCGAGGGAGATGTGACATGACTGTGCCAAGTTTGTCCCGGTTGTGCGATCAGGGCGCCGAAGGCGGTGACCGCGGAGGCGACGGGGGAGGCGAGTGCGGAGCCGCTCGCGCCGACCGGCGGGAGAAGGGAGTCACGTCGGCCTAGTGTCAGCGCAGAACAGAATGCAGCGGCCGCACCGCCCGCTGGAAGCGTGTCCGTCGGCGCCTTCACCGCGCCAGCGCGGCAAGCTCGCGCCCGAGCGCGTGCGGATCCGAGCCCTGCCGACGCTCGAGCCAGCTGCCGTCCTCCGCGGCGACGAGCCCGGTGAGCACGGCGCCGTCGTGATGCGCCGCGACGGGCGCGAGGCAGCCGCCGCCGACCGCAGCGACGCACGCGCGCTCGGCCTCGACGCGGCGGCGAGTCTCGCGATCGTCCACCTTCTCGACGAGATGCTCGTCTCCGGCGCGCACCTGGAGCGCCAAGGCGCCCTGGCCCGCCTCGGGGAGCATCACGTCCGGCTCGAGCCGCGCGCCGATCTCGCTCCCGAGCCCGAGCCGGTCGAGCCCGCACGCCGCGAGCACGATGGCGTCGAGGCCACGCTCGCCCCGCTTCCGAAGGCGCGTGTCGATGTTGCCGCGAAGCGGCTCGACGGACAGCGTGGTATCCAGTGCAAGGAGCTGCGCGCGGCGGCGCGCCGATGCGGTCCCGATCCGCATCCCGGGTCGAAGCTCGGCCGCCCCGCAGAGTGCGTCGCGCGGGTCCTCGCGGCGTGGGTACGCGCCGACCGTGAGTCCCTCGGCGTCCGTCGAGGTCATGTCCTTGGCCGAGTGGACGGCGACGTCGATCCTGCCGGCGAGCAGCGCCTCCTCCAGCTCCTTCACGAAGACGCCGCGACTCCCGATCTCGCCGAACGGCCGCGTCCGGTCGCGGTCACCCGCCGTCGTGATCGGAACCAACGCGATCTCGACGCGGGGCCGCCGCAGCGCCTCGCTGGCGCGCTCGGCCTGCGTGAGCGCGAGCCTACTGCCGCGCGACCCGACGCGAAGCAGCACGGCAGCGGCGGGTCCCCTGCGTCGCGGGAGCTCCGCAGAGCCGTGCGCCGCGAGGACGGATCCGGACGAACGCCGTCGGCACCACGAGCGGCAGCGGACGTCCGCGCGCGACGTCGACCGGCATCGTCACGCCTCGTCCTCGCCCAGCCCGAACAGATGACGCACGACCTCAGCATAGATCAGCCCGTCCGGCGTCATCGCCGCCTCCTTCATGCGAACCGTCGGGCCGTGCAGGAGCTTGTTCACGATCTGGGCGGTAACCGTGTCGACCATCGCTCGCTCGCTCTCGGACAGCCGACCGAGACGCTTTTCGATGCGGGAAAGCTCGGCCGCGCGAATGTCCTCGGCCTGGGCGCGAAGTGACGCAATCGCCGGGACGACCGCGAGGGACGCCTGCCAGGCGTGGAAGCGCTCCGCCTCCGCCGCGACGATACGCTCGGCAGCGACCGCCTCCGTACGCCGACCGTCCAATGAGGCGGAGACAACCGCCTCGAGGTCGTCGACGTCGTAGACGAAGCAACCGTCGATCGAGGCGAGGGACGGGTCGACATCGCGCGGCACCGCCAGGTCCACGAAGAGCACGGGCTTGCCGCGGCGCGCCCGCAGCGCCGAGCCGAGTGCCTCCAGCGTCAGGACGAATCCCGGCGAGCTGGTCGACGAGACGACGACGTCCGCGCCGTCGAGCACGGCGGCGACGTCCTCGAGCCCGACCGCGCGAGCGCCGAGAGACGAGGCGAGTCGCTCGGCACGGTCGAGGCTTCGATTGACGACCGCCGCAACCGTCGCGCCGCGCGAGCGGAGGTTCCGCGCCGTGAGCTCGCTCGTGCGACCGGCGCCGACGAGGACGACGTTGTGCCCCTCGAGGCCCTCGAAGACCTGCTGCGCGAGCGCCGCCGCGGCCGCCGGCACCGACGCCGGGCTCTCGCCGATCGCCGTCTCGACACGTGCGCGGCGACCGGCGTGGAGCGCCATCCGGAACGTCCGGTCGAGCACCGGCCCGGGCGCCCCGGCCTCGAACGCGTCGCGCACCTGGCCGAGAATCTCGCCCTCGCCGGGGACGAGCGAGTCCAGCCCTGCCGCGACGCGGAAGAGGTGCAGGGCCGCCGACTCGTCCGCGAGGCGGTACGCGAGCGGGGCGAGGGCTGCGGCATTCTGGCCCGCGAGAGCGAGGAGCGCGTCGTCGGCCGCCCGCGCGACGTGATCGTGGTCGTCGGCCGCGAGGTAGAGCTCGGTGCGGTTGCACGTCGACAGGACGACCGCCTCCTGTGCCTGCGCGCCGTCTCGTGCCAGTCGACGGGCGAGCGCCGACGCCGCTTCGAGATCGATCGCGACCCGCTCGCGCAGCTCGACCGACGCGGTGTGGTGCGAGATCCCTGCGAGCGCGAGCTTCACGATGCGAAGTGGGTCAGCGGTAGGACGAAGGCGACAAGGGTGAAGCCGGCGACGAGCGACCACGCGAGCCGGCGGCCCTGGAGGCCGGTTTCCCGCCGGAGGATCAGGGCCGTGGCGTACACGCCCCAGATCACGGCGGTGACCGTCATCGCGGCGTCCAGCTCGCCCGAGTCGAGACGGGTCAGCCCGACGACGATCCCGCCGCTGAGCAACAGGAGGCCGACGAGCGCCACGCGCGACGCGAGTCGGTCGAGCGCTTCGAGCGACGGCAGCCGCAGGCGCAGAAGACCCGTGTCGCGATGCTTGAGCCGGCGTTCCTCGTAGAGGTACAGGATCGCCATGGCCGCGGCGACCGTGAAGCTCGCGAACGCGGCGAGCATGAGGCCGACGTGGGCGTCGAGCGTCCAGCCGCCGCCGTCGCGCTCGTCGACCGCCGTGCCGCCGCCCGCCCACGACAGCACGAGCAGCGCGGTGGCGAACGGCATCACGAGGAGGCCGATCAGCCGGTAGCGGGGCTTGCACCCCCAGACGAGATATCCGGCGACGACGAGCCACGAGAGCAGGTTCAGCGCGCCGGCCCAGGTTCCCCATGGGAAGCCGTCCGTCGAGACCGCCTGGGCGACGAGCAGGGCGGTCTGGGCAAGCCAGCCGATGCGGACGCCCCAGATCCCGAGGCGGCCGAACCGGCCCGGCCCGTGCAGCTCTCCGGCATACGCGACCGCGGCGAGGCCGTACGCGACGAGCGTCGGCCAGACGAGCAGCTCAGCCATCGGCTTCGTCGGCGGCTCGTCCGTCCGTCAGGCGAACGAGCTCGGCCGTCTCCCGCTCGAGGCGCGACAGCTTCGCCGCGATGATCGCTGCCCACACCAGGACGAAGACGAGGAACACGCCGTACGCCGCCGCGACGTACTTCTCGCCGGAGCTCATCGCGCCAGCGCCTCGCGCAGCGCGCGAATGTTCAGGTCGGTTCGCTTCCCGGCGAGCTCGGTGCGGTACATCACGTAGGCGAGCAACGTGATCGCCGCCCATGCGCAGCAGAAGGCGGCGAACATCTCGCCCGTCATCTGCGGGCCGTCGCGCGTGAACACCGTCGGATGGATGAAGTCGTTCGCGAGCCGGATCGCGAAGAAGCTGACGGGGATCAGTGCGACGCCGAACAGCGCGTAGACGGCAGAGATCCGCTCACGGCGCGGGCCGGCCTCGATCGAGAACCGCAACATGAAGTACGCGCAGTAGAAGAGAAACAGGACGAGGAACAGCACGAGCTGGTTCGAGCTCCACGTCCACCAGACCCCCCACGACGCCTTCGCCCAGATCGACCCCGTGATGAGCGTCAACGCGCCGAAGATCGTACCCTGGTGGATGCCGGTGTAGCTCTCGAGGTCGTAGCGCTCGCCGCGCGTCCACAGCAGCCGGAGCGCCTTCCAGGCGCCGAGGCCAAAACCCGCGTACGCCGTCAGCGCGATCGGGACGTGGACGTAGAAGATCTTCTGGGAGAGGCCCTGGTCCGCGTCCTCTGGCGCGACGAAGAAGATCATCGCGACTGCGACGCCCGCGAGGACGACGGCGAGGCCCGCGAGGGCCGCGAGGGGAGGCTTCGTGATGCTCATCGGGTGACGTTCACTCGGTGACGACGTACTCGAACGCGGCCCACGAAAGTATCGCGAACACGGCGTCGTAGAGGCCGAGGAACGCGAGGTACGTGCCAGGCTCGGGCGAGATGCTCGAGCCGACGCCGCCGACGACGAGCGGTATCGCAAGCGGGAGGAAGAGCAGCGGAAGCAGCACTTCGCGACCCCGTGCCGCGGCCGCCATCGCCGAGACGAGCGAGCCGACGGCGCAGAGCCCGATCGACGCGAGCGCGACGCCGGCGAGCGCGGGTCCGTCGAGCGGCGCGAAGAACAGCGCGAACGCGGGAAGGGCGACCACCTCGGCCGCACCCAGGAACGCCAGCGCGGCAAGCGTCTTCGCGAGCCAGATCGAGCTGCGGTCGGACGCGGCGAGCACGAGCCCGTCGAGCGCGCCTGCCTCGGTCTCCGGCGTCCACGCGCGGCCGAGCCCGAGCAGCGAGGTGAAGACGAGCGCGACCCAGAGGAGGCCGTATGCCGCGTCGTCGCCCGTGCCGCCGGGCAGCGCGAAGTGGAAGACGACGAGGGTCGCGACGACGAAGAGCACCATCGCGGGCAGGGTGTCTCGTGCACGGAGCTCGAGGCGGAGATCCTTCCGCGCGAGCGCGGCGACGTCGGCGAGGTAAGCCGTCATGCTCGCGCCAGCTCGAGACCCGCCGGAGCGAGCGACGCCAGCCGGTCGGGATCGTGCGTCGAGACGACCAGCGTGTGGCTGCCTGCGAGCGCCGCGAGCTCGTCGTCGAGGAGGGTCGCTCCCTCTGCGTCGAGCGCGGAATGGGGCTCGTCGAGGACGAGCAGGGAGGGGTCGTGAAGAAGCGCGCGGCAGAGCGCGAGGCGCTGGGTCATGCCGCGGGAGTACGAGGAGACGCGCTGGTGACGCGCCTCCCAGAGACCGAAGCGCTCGAGCAGCATGCCGATGCGCTCGCGGCGCTCGTCGACGCGGTAGAGGCGTCCGTAGAGGTCGAGGTTCTCGAGGGCGGTGAGCTCGCGGTAGACGAGCGGCTCGTGCCCGACGAGCCCGATGCGCGCCCGGTGGACCGCAACCTCGAGCGAGCCCCGCGTTGGCGCCGCCAAGCCGGCGACGAGCCGAAGGAGGGTCGTCTTGCCGGAGCCGTTCGGCCCCGTCACGAGGAGTGTGCCGCCCTCGTGCAGCTCGAAGCCGACGTCGCGGAACACGGGACGAGCGCCGTAGCGCTTCTCGAGGCCGCGAGCCCGGACGACGGGCTCAGCCACGCGACTCCCATCGCGACCGCCTTCTCCCCAACTGCCCCAACTGCCCCCAGGGGCACCGCGGGTGCCCTGATGCCACGCTATCGAGGAAACTGTGCCGCATGGGTGCCGAGATCGTGCCGGAAGTGTGACGGCGACGGCGCGTCGGCAGCGCCAAGCGACGGCAACGGATCGGAGCCTTGCGACGGCGCAACCACCGGCGCCGAGCCCGCGCCGCGCCCAAGCGCTCAGAGCAGCGTGTCGAGGGCGACGAACACGCCGAACGCGATGGACAGGATCCCGTTGACCGTGAAGAACGCGGCGTCGAGGCGACGCAGGTCGTTCGGGCGCACGATCGAATGCTCGTAGACGAGGAGCGCTGCGACGACGGCGACTCCGAGCCAATACCAGGCGTCGACACCGAGCCCGGCGCCGGCCGCCGCCAGGAGTGCGACCGAGCCGGCATGCATCGCGCGAGCGCCGAAGAAGACACCGCGCACGCCGAACCGGGTCGCCCAGGAGTGCAGGCCGGCGGCGAGGTCGTGCTCGCGGTCGAAGAGCGCGTAGAAGAGGTCGAACCCGGCAACCCACAGGCAGACGGCGCCGCCGAGCGCCCAGGCCTGCCACGGGAGCTCGCCGGTGACGGCGACCCACGCCCCGACCGGCGCGAGCCCGAGCGACGCGCCGAGCCACAGGTGGCAGAGCCAGGTCGCCCGCTTCAGGTACGGGTAGACGACGAACAAGACGACGGGGATCGGCCACAGCCAGCGCACGATCGGCTCAAGCTGGAAGACGGCGACGAGGTACACGACGAGCGCGAGCGCGCAGAGGGCTGTCACCTGCGTGCGCGTGAGGGCGCCCGACGGCAGCTCGCGGCCGGCCGTGCGCGGGTTCCGCGCGTCGATCTCCGCATCGATGAGGCGATTGAGCCCCATCGCGAGCGTCCTCGCGCCGACCATGGCGACCGTGATCCACGCCATCGGGGCGAGACCGGGCCAGCCGTCGACCGCGAGGAGCGCGCCGACGTAGGCGAACGGCAGCGCGAAGACCGTGTGCTCGAGCCGCACGAGCCGCGCCAGCCGCACGGGGAGCGGCGTCGCGAGCGTACTCAGACGGGCTCCTTCGTCTTCGAGGCGAGCTCGACTCCGTCGATTCGCATCTCCTTGTCGACGGCCTTCGCCATGTCGTAGACGGTCAGCGCCGCCACCGCGGCAGCAGTCAGCGCCTCCATCTCGACACCCGTCCGGGCCGTCGTCTCCGCGGCGGCCTCGATCGCCACGCCCTCTGCCTCGACCGTGAGGTCGACCTCGATGGCGGTCAGTGGAAGCGGATGGCAGAGCGGAATCAGCTCGCTCGTCCGCTTCGCGGCCTGGATTCCGGCCACGCGTGCCACGGTCAGCGCGTCGCCCTTCGGAAGCGAGCGAAGACGCGCAGCGGTGGTCGCGGCCATCCGCACCCGGGCGCGCGCGACGGCGCGGCGCCTCGACACCGGCTTCCCGCCGACGTCGACCATGCGGACGTCGCCGGTGGCCTCGTCCACGTGCGAGAGCTCGCTCACCGCAACATCTTCCGCGCCAGGTGCGCAAGCCCGCGGCGGTGCTCGACGAGCGCGCGCGCACGTGCGGATGTCCCGTCCGCGTACAGCGCCCCGAGCAACCCGCGGAGCCCGTCGACCGCGCGGTCGCCGTACGGGTACCACCAACCCGGCGTCAGCCTGCCGCGGTCGGAGTCCACGAGCTTGATGTTCGACAGTGCGTAGAGGCCGTGCTGGGACCCGATGCGGCCGAGACCCGACGACCGCCGGCCGCCCCACGGCGCCTGCGGGGCGCCGAAGGAGTAGGCGTGGTCGTTGACCCAGACGGACGCGGTCTCGAGGCGCGCCGCGAGCGAACGCGCGCGACCGGTGTCGCGCGTCCAGATGCTTGCCCCGAGGCCGAACGGCGAGTCGTTCGCCCAGCGCAGCATCTGCTCCTCGTTGTCCAATGAGACGACAACGACGGCCGGCCCGAACAGCTCCTCGTCCCGGAGCCTCGCGTCGCGCGGCTCGCCGACGACGACGGTCGGCTCGTAGAACCAGCCCGGAGGGGCGTCTGCAGGACGGCGGCCGCCCGTGACCAGCTCGGCGCCGTGCTCGACCGCGTCCACGAGCAGGGCCTCGAAGCGATCTCGCTGCGCCTCGTTCACGAGCGGCCCCAGATCGATGCCGGGATCGAGCCCGTGCCCGATGCGGAGGCCACGTGCGCGGGCGGCGACGCGCTCCACGAAGTCGTCGTGGAGGCCGGACGCGACTGCGATGCGCTCGATGCCTGCGCACGCCTGCCCGCAGTTCGTGAACGAACCCCACAGCGCACCCTCGACCGCCCGGTCGAGATCCGCGTCGTCGAGCACGAGCATCGCGTCCTTCCCACCCAGCTCGAGGACGACCGGGCAGAGACGCTCTGCCGCAGCTCGGGCGACGAGCCGCCCGACCTCGAGCGACCCGGTGAAGACGATTCCGTTGATCCCCCGGTGGCGGACGAGCTCCCCCCCGACGTCGCCGTCGCCCTGGACGACCCGGACGAGGCCTGGCGGCGCTCCGGCCCGCCGGAAGAGCTCCTCGACCCACGCTCCGCTGAGCGGCGTCAGCTCGGACGGCTTGAGCACCGCGGCGTTCCCCGCGGCAACCGCCGCGGCCGCCTGGCGCAGCGGGATCGCGAGCGGGAAGTTCCAGGGCGTGACGAGCGCGACGACGCCGAGCGGCTCGTACCGGAGCCACCCGCGCTTCTGCCGCAGGACGAGCTGCGGAAAGGGGAGCCGTTCTTCCCCCAGAACCCGCTCGACGTTAGCGGCGTGCCACCGGCATGCGTCCGCGGCCACGACCAGGTCGTGCGCGTACGCCTCGGCGAGCGGCTTGCCGGACTCACCGACGATCGTCCGCGCGATCGCATCCGCGTCCTCGACCAGCGCATGCGAGACGCGCTCGAGGAGCCGTCGTCGGGTTGCGAGCGGCTCCCGTGCGAACGCCTCCTGCGCCATCCGCGCCTCGGCGACGACCTCGGAGAGCTCCTCCGGGGGCGTGACCGCGACACGCCCGACCTCGGTGAGCGTCGCCGGATCGAACGAGACGAGCTCGCGTCCCGAGACGTCGGCGCCGGCGCTCACGACCGCATCGTAGCCCCGGCCTCCCGGCCCGGCGCCCGCCGGTCGAGTTCTGTCAGCTCGCGTGTCGCCCACGCATCGAGGTCGTGGGCGCGAACGTGGGCCCGGATCGCGTCGAGCCTCGTGCCGCGTTCGGCGGGCGGCAGCTCGAGCGCGGCTTCGAGGGCGGCCGCCTGGCCGTCGACGTCCAGTGGATCGATCCCGATCACCCAGGGCTCGAGCTCCGCGAATGCGCCCGCGCCGCTCGAGAGCACGAGAACGCCGTCCCGCCGGTTCGCGATCGGCGCCTCCTTGGCAACGAGGTTGAGCCCGTCGAGCACCGGATTCACGAGGAGCACGTCGTACTCGGTGTAGGCGGCCACCGACGCGACGAAGTCGTCCCGCACGACGAGCTCGACCGGCTCCCAGCCCGGGCGGCCGAATCGCTCGTTGACGGCTGCGACGGCTCCCTCGACGGCGTCGCGGTAGTCGACGTACTCGGGGATCGTCTCCCGGGACGGATCGAGCAGTGCGAGCAGGCCGATACGGCCGCGGAGGTCTGGCCGGCGTTCCAAGAGGCGCCCGAAAGCCTCGAAGCCGCGAACGGCGTTCTTCGACGGATCCGTTCGGTCGACGCGGAGCACGAGGATCTCGGGACGCACCGCCAGCAGCTCTTCGCGGCGCGAACGGACGCCGTCGCTCGCCACGATCGCCTCGAACTCCTCGACGTCGACTGCGATGGGGTTCGCGTGCGAGCGTCGCTGCGCCTCGTCGCCGAGGCCCAGGAGCGCCTCGCAGCTCTCGACGAATGCCGCTCGCCAGCGCTCCGTGTGGAAGCCGAGGCTGTCGGCCGCGAGGAGCCCTTCGTGGATCGCGACGGCGATCGCGCGTGGCAACACGGCCCAGTCGTCCGGGCCGACCCAAGGGATGTGGGTGAAGTGGGCGATCCGCGCATTCGGCCGGGCGGCGCGCACGAAGCCCGGAACGAGGTCGAGGTGGTAGTCCTGGACGAAGACGGGCGCGTCGGGCACGCGGTCGAGCTCGGCGACGACCGCCGCTGCGAGGGCGCGGTTGGCCTCGACGTAGCCATGTCGCCACGGGACGCTCAGATCGGCATCCGGATCGTGTTTCAGGCTCCACAGCCGGTGCTGGACGAACCAGAGGACGGGATTCGCGATGACTCCGTAGAAGCGCTCGTAGACGTGGGGTTCGTGGGCGACGAGGCGCAGCCGGAACGCCGAGCCGCCGGGCGAGCGCTGCGCGACCGGCCCATCCGCCGCGACGTCGTGCTCGGCGTCGGTCATCGCGCTCGCGACCCACGTCACTTCCATGCGGTCGACGAGCGGGCGCAGCGCGGTCACGAGCCCGCCCGAGCCGCGAACCTCCTCGAGCCGGCCGCCCGAGTCGCGGCGAAACCCGACGGGACCGCGGTTGGAGACGACGATCAGCGGCTCGGGGGACGCCACGGGGCGGCTCAGCGCGCCGGACGGTCGGCGAGCGTGACGTCCACGTTGACCCGCTTGCCGCCGCGGACGACGGTGAAGGTGACGGTCTGGCCCGGCGCGAGCGTGGTCGTGACGAGTCGGGAGACGTCGTCCGCGCTCTCGATCTTCGACCCGCCGATCGCGACGATGAGGTCGCCTCCGAGCGTCACGTCCTTCCCGTTGAACGCCTCGGTGCGCGTCCCACCGCGGATGCCCGCGACGCCGGCCGGCGAGCTCTCCTCGACCTGGGTCACGAGCGCGCCGCGCGCGGCGCCGAGCGAGAAGCGCTTGGCGATCCCGGGCGTCACGTCCTGCGTGCTCACGCCGATGTACGCGTACCGCACACGACCGGTGCGGAGCAGCTGGTCGAGCGCGCGGCGGGCGAGGTCGATCGGGATCGCGAAGCCGACGCCCTCGGCGTTCCCGCTCGTGCTCTGGATCTGCGCGTTGATGCCGATCACGCGGCCCTCGCCGTCGAAGAGCGGGCCGCCCGAGTTCCCGCGGTTGATCGGCGCGTCGATCTGGATCGCGTTCGAGACGGCGAAGCCGCCGGCCGTGAGCGAGTCGATCGACCGCCCCGTCGCCGAGACGACGCCGACCGAGAGCGACGTCTGCTTGCCGAAGGGGCTGCCGATCGCGGCCACGGGCTCACCGACGACCACGGCGGCCGAGTTGCCGAGCGGCACGGGATCGAGCGGATGGTCCTTGGGCGAGACCCGGACCACGCCCACGTCGCTGAACAGGTCCCACCCGACGACGCGCCCTGCAACGCGCTCGCCGTCCGAGAACTCGACGTACACGGCGCGCGCGCCCTGGATGTTCGTCCGGGACTCGGCGACGTTCGTGATCACGTGGGCGTTCGTGAGGATCACACCCTCACCGTCGACGACGAAACCAGACCCCTGCGCCTGTCCGTCGGCGCCGAGGTTGGCGTAAATGGTCACGACACCCGGCGCGCGGGCGGCGTAGAGCGTTTCCGGGTCGAAGCCGGCGCCCGTGCGACGGGCCGGCAAGGTCGTCGTGACCGACGTCGGCGTCGCCACCGACTCGACGACGGTGGTCGTCGGGTCACCGAAATCGGTGACCCAGCCGACGAGCAACGCCGCGGCCGCGCCGACTGCCGCGGCGACGACGGCGAGACCCACTGCGGTCCGGCGGCCCATCCGAGCCACCGTAGCAACGCGCTCGTTCGTTTCCACGTGAAAACGACGGCGCCCGGGGCCACGGTTTCAGCGCCCTTTTCACGTGGAAACGGCAAGCTCGCCGGCGGCGACCGGAGCCGCAGGCAGCGACAGCGTGAAGGTCGTGCGTCCGCCGCGCGACTCGAGCTCGACCGTCCCGCCCATCCGCTCGGCGAGCTCGCGGGCGATCGCGAGCCCGAGCCCGCTGCCCGACGCATGCGGGCCCTCGACCCGGTAGAAGCGGTCGAAGATCCGGTCGGCGTGCTCGCGCGGAATCCCGGGACCGTCGTCGGACACCGACAGCTCCGCGCGACCATCGACGCGCACGGTGGCGATCGTGATCTCGGTTCCCGGGGGCGTGTGGGCGAGCGCGTTCCCCGTCAGTGCCCGCCCGATCTGGAGCACGCGCTCCTCGTCTGCGACCGCCCAGGCGCCGGGATCGGTCTCGAGGACGAGCCGGTGGCCGGTCGACTCGGCGAGCGGCGTGAGCTCGTCGACGAGCGCGCGAGCGGTGTCGCCGAGGACCACCTCCTCGCGCTCGACCCGGAGCCGGCCCGCATCCATCCGGGACAGGTCGAGCAGATCGGCCGCGAGCTTCGTCAGGCGGTCGACCTGCTCGCGCGTGGTCGCGAGGAAGCCCGCGCGCGTCTCCTCGTCGAGATCCTCGTCGACCAGCAGCTCGAGGAACCCGGCGAGGGAGAAGAGTGGGGTGCGTAGCTCGTGCGACGCGTTCGCGACGAACTCCTTGCGCGCCGTGTCGAGCTGCGCGAGCTGGACGCGCATCCGCTCGAACGCCGCGGCCAGCTCGCCGAGCTCGTCATCGCCGAGGTCGACCACGGGCTCGTCGAACTGCCCCTCCGCGATGCGGTTCGCGGCCCGCTCGAGCCGGCGGATGCGGCGAGCGTGCAGGGTCGCGGCGGCGCTCCCCAGGATCGCGGCGATCGCGAGCGCCACGCCGGTGGCGTAGAGCAGCCGCCGCTTGACGACGCGCACGGTCGCGAGCTGGTCCTCGAGTGGCGTCGAGACGAGGAGCACGTTCCCCGAGAGCAGTGGGATCGCCACCTCTCCGAACGGGCGGCCGCCCCGGTCGACGCGTCCCCGAGCGGGTCGCGACGTCTGCGCCGCCTCGAGCGCGATCTCGTCCTCGCTGATCGCGCCGGGCGTCGACGCGGAGTCGGCGAGCGGTCGCAGCGAGAGCGGCGACGGGCCGAAGACCTGGTAGACGACCACGCGGGCGTTCGCGGCGATCGACCAGGCGTCGACGAAATCGTCGATCTCGAGCGGGGTGCTGAAGTCCTGCTGCGCATACGAGATCGCCGTGGAGTTCGCGTCGCGCTGCAGCTCGTCGAGCCGCTCGTCGACGAGGCGTCGCTCGAGCGACGGGACGACCATCACGTACGCGCCGGCGAGGGCGCCGCCGACGATCAGGAGCAGCGCGATCGCCAGGGTGGTGCGGATACCGCCCGGAAGACTCACGAGTCGCGGAAGCGGTAGCCGGCGCCGCGCACGGTGAGGATCAGCTCGGGCTCGCGTGCGTCACGCTCGATCTTCTCGCGGAGGTGCCGGACGTGCACGTCGATCGTGCGGGGCTCGCGGTAGTCCGCGCTGCCGCGGATCCGTTCGAGCAGCTGGCGGCGGCTGAAGACGATGCCCGGGTCGGAAGCGAGCAGCGCGAGCAGCTCGAACTCGACGAACGTCAGCTGGACGGGCTGGCCTCGCACCTCGACCGTCCGGCGGGGCAGGTCGATCACGACGTCGCCGCGGTCGACGACCTCGTCCCGGCGGCTCGCGTGGTGCGGCGTCGCCGCGCGTCGCAGCAGCGCGCGTACACGGCTCCGGAACTCGCGGATCGAGAACGGCTTGGTGATGTAGTCGTCCGCCCCCAGCTCGAGCCCGAGGACCTTGTCCAGCTCGTCGTCGCGCGCGGTCAGCATGATGATCGGCACCGTGCTCTCGGCACGGAGCCTCCGGCAGACCTCCAGCCCGTCGACTCTTGGCAGCATTATGTCGAGGACGACGAGGTCGATGTCCTCCTCGCCGAAGCGCTGCAGCGCCTCGTCCCCGTCGCGCGCCTGGACGACCCGGTAGCCGTCCCGTTCGAGCGGATAGGTGAGAAGCGACTGGATGGCGTCCTCGTCGTCGACGAGGAGAATGGTGGAGGACGAGTCCGGCATCTGTGCGTCGGCGCCCCCACGGGCGGATGGGCCTGCCCGTCCCTACTATAGCCCCCTGCATGGAGCCCGCCCGCCTCGGCACGAGCAAGCGGAGGCCGCGGCGCGGCTCGGTCGAGCGCCCCGTCGACCTGCGGCTGGCGCGCAACCTGGCCGCCTGTCTCGTCGTGCCGCTCCTGCTCGTCGTCGTCACGATCGTCAGGCCCGGCCCGCTCCCGGCGCCGACGCTGCCCCCGGCGTTCGACGGAGCGACTGCGACGGCGCTGACGAGGGAGCTCGCGGCCAACAACGCGAGCCGCGTGCCGGGCTCGCTCGGCGCGGCGAATGCGGCCCAGTGGTTCCGCGACAAGCTCGCGCTCTACGGCCTTCCCGTGCGGGAGGACGTCTGGCGGGAGCACGTCCCCGGCGTCGGGCGCGTCGAGCTGCGCAACCTGGCCGCGGTGGTCGAGGGAACGCTCGACCAGACGATCGTCGTCGTTGCGCATCGAGACAACAACGGCCTCAGCGCGGGCGCCAACGGCAACGCGAGCGGCACCGCGGCGCTCGTCGAGCTTGCCCGTGCCTACGCGACCGCGGGGACGACCGAGTCGGCCCGGACGCCGCTGCACACGCTCGTCTTCCTCTCGACGGACGGTGGCGCGTACGGCTCGCTCGGCGCGGCGCGCTTCGGCAAGCACTCGCCGCTCGCGCGGCGCGCGGTCGCCGTGGTCTCGCTCGACGGGATCGCCGGCACTGCCCCGACGCGGCTCGAGCTCGGCGGGCTCGGGTCGCACTCGCCGCCGCCCGCGCTCGTCCGCACCGCGGAAGCGCGGATCCAGGGGGAGACCGGCCGCGTGCCTGCCCAGCCGGGCTTCCTCCACCAGCTCGTCGCCCTCGCGCTCCCCTTCGCATTCGGCGAGCAGGCGCCGCTTCTCGGCGGCGGCGTCCCTGCTCTGCGGATCAGCACCGCGCCCGACGGCGGCACGCCGCCCGGCGGGGACGAGATCGCTGCGCTCGACGAGGCAAAGCTCGGGGCGCTCGGCCGGGCGTCCGAGTCGCTGCTCTCGTCGCTCGACGCGGCGGTCGAGCTCCCGACCACGACGGGCGGGGCGCTCTTCCTCGGAGAGCGTGCGATGCGCGGCTGGGCGCTGCAGCTCCTCCTCGTGGCGCTCGTCGTGCCGTTCGGCGGAGCCGCGATCGATCTGCTCTCCCGCTGCCGGCGGCGCCGGCTGCCGCTGGCTCCCGCATGGCGCGCGCTTCGCCGTCGCGTCGGCCTCTGGATCGTGCTGCTCGCGCTGCTGGCCCTCGCAGCCGTCGCGGGAGCGCTCCCGCGCGATCCTCGCCTCCCGCCGCCGCCCGACCAGCCGCCGGTCGACGCATGGCCCGTCGGTGCCGCCGTGATCGGGGTCTTCGCGATCGTCGTCGTCTGGCTGCGCGCGCGGGCCCGGCTCATTCCTCGCGCCCGGGCGCGGCCGGAGGAAGATCTCGCGGCGTACGCCGTCGCGTTCCTGGCCCTCCTCGTCATCGCGGGCGGGACGGTGCTCGTGTCGCCGTATTCCCTCGTCTTCGTCGTGCCCTCCCTGTACGCCTGGCTGCTCCTGCCCCAGCTGCGTCGCGCGCCCGGTTGGGTCACCGACGTCGCGTACGGCGTGGGGCTCGTGGGTCCGGTGCTGGCGCTGGTGGTGCTCGCGGAGGCGCTCGACCTCGGCCTTCGCGCGCCGCTCTATGCCGCCTCGCTGCTGACGACGGGCGTCGTGCCGTGGGGCGCGACGCTGGCTCTGGCGGGCTGGGCGGCGGTGGCGAGCTTCGTCGGCGCGATCGCCGCGGGCCGCTACGCGCCGCCGAGCGGGAGGTAGCGGACCTCGGCTCCCGCCGCCAGCTCGCCCTCGCCGCGCGGGACGTGAACGAGCGCATCGGCTGCGGCGGCGCGGACGATCATGTGCGACTCCTGGCCCTCGATCGGCAGCAGCATCGCGCGCTCGGCGTCGATGCGAAGCCGGGCGCGCTGGAAGTCGTCGCGGTGGGGGTTCCGCCGTGCGGGCGAGCCGAGCGTGGCGCGCTCGAACCGCGGCGCCGGGTCGATCGTCCCCTGGAGCGCGCGCAGCGCGGGGACGACGAAGAGCAGCGCGCCGACGAGCGACGAGACCGGGTTTCCCGGGAGCCCGAAGACGGCCGTTTCGCCCCGCGTCGCGAACGAGATCGGCTTGCCCGGCCGCATGGCGACGCCCCAGAAGACCTCTTCGGCGCCGAGCTCGGCGAGGATGCCGCGGACGAGGTCGTGCGGGCCGACGGAGACGCCGCCCGAGGTGACGAGGACGTCCGCCTCGAGCCCGCGGGTGAGCGCCTCCCTGTGCGACGCCTCGTCGTCGGCAACCGTCTGGCGCTCGAGCACGACGCCGTGCCGCTCGAGCAGCGCTGCGAGCATGACGCCGTTCGACTCGTAGATCTCGCCCTCGGCGAGCGGCTCGCCGGGCGGGCGCAGCTCCGTGCCCGTCGTGACGATCGCGATGCGAGGCAGCGCGGCACATCGCGGCTCGGCGACGCCGGCTGCGGCGAGGGCGGCGATGCGCGACGGGGTGAGCAGCGCGCCCGCGTGCAACACGAGCTCGCCTGCCCGCACGTCGGCGCCGAGCGGGCGGATGTTCGCCCCGTGGGCAACGGGTTCGGGAATCGTGACGGCCTCGTCCGCCTCGGTCACGAGCTCGATCGGGACGACGGCGTCGGCGCCGTCCGGGACGACGCCCCCGGTGGCAATCCCCATGGCCTCGCCGCCCTCGAGCGGCCGGGGTGCGGGCCGGCCGGCCGCGACGCGTGCGACGACGGGCAGCGT